>NZ_JBNCLY010000003.1:0-322526 GCF_049844915.1 Gordonia sp. DT30
CCGGCTGGTCCTGGAATCCGAACCCCGGCGCATGACACACCAAACACGCCGAGCGCGAACACTTCTCACAGCATCAACACTCACGATACTGATACTCGCGCTCGCCGCATGCACAACACCCAACACCACGCCAACTCCCCCAGCATCGCCTTCGGTCTACGCACCACCGTGGTTTGTGCACTTTACTATGAACTGGATGCCAACTCCGGCAATCGATCTCACGAGTTCCGACGCTACCTTCATCCGCGCTGTTCGCGACTCAATCTACATCGCGCAGGTATCTTCGGCAGGCACTGCAGCCGCCTACCCTGGTTTCACTCACGCTACGGCACTACACCATTCGCCTCCCCCTCTGGACTCCGACGACCCGAAATCACCGTTGCCCACGAGCAGGGAGACGCACGCCATCGTCGCGTTCGAAGTTGACGGAAGCATCGCGACAGCCACAATCTGCGACACCGGCCCCGGCTGGAGCGGCGAAGTCCTCACCTACCGGCGCACCGGAACACCGCCGCCGACCAACCAGCACGGCCCACACTGGTATCCCATCCACAACGTCTTCGGCGACTGGCAAATCCTCAACGACACTCAACCCGATTTCAACCAACCGCCCAGCCTCGCCGTACGCCAATGCGCCGCCGCCCACATCCCCGAACCAGTCAGCCCACCCAACAGCCCCGGCTGGTCCTGGGAACCGAACCCCGGCACATGACACATCAAACCCGCTCAGCGCGAACTTTTCTCACGGCATCAGCGCTCACGATGCTGATACTCGCGCTCGCCGCGTGCACAACACCCAACACCACGCCAACTCCGTCGGCATCTCCTTCGACCTATGCGCCTCCGTGGTTTCTGCACATCACTATGTATTGGGTTCCCACCCCCGCACTGGATCTCATGAGCCCCGACGCCACTTTCATCCGAGCCGTATCTGAATCCAACGGGATAGCATGGCTTAGCGCAGCTCACGCCGCAGTGGCATTTCCCGGCTACGTTCACGCTACCGAACTACACCCCATGGAATTCCAACCGACCGAGGATCCGAAGTTCGCCCGCCCGATAGCTCGAAGCTCCCGGTTCGTCGGCTCCTTCCACAGTGACGGGATTACGGCAACAGCCACGATTTGTGAAACTGGTCCCGGCTGGACCGGCGAAGTCCTCACCTACCGGCGCACCGGGGCCCCGCCACCGGCCAACCAGCACGGCCAACACTGGTACCCCATCCACAACGTCTTCGGCGACTGGCAAGTCCTCAACGACATCGAATCCGATTTCAACCAACCGCCCAGTCTCGCCGTACGCCAATGCGCATCCGCGCACATCCCCGAACAAACCAACGCACCCAACAGTCCCGGCTGGTCCTGGAATCCGAATCCCGGCACATGAAACATCAAACCCGCTCAGCGCGAACTTTTCTCAGGGCATCAGCGCTCACGATGCTGATACTCGCGCTCGCCGCATGCACAACAGCCAACACCACGCCAACTCCCTCAGCATCGCCTTCGGCATACGCACCACCGTGGTTCCTTCACCTCACCACCGAATGGATCCCCACGACCGCAATTGATCTCACGAGCCCTGACGCAACGTTTATCCGGGCCGTGTACGAGTCAGAGTCGATCGCTCAGCTCAGCGCTACGCACGCCGCGGCCGGCTATCCCGGATATGTTCAGGCCACCGAATTGCACCCTCCGGCATTCGGGCTGGGTGAAGACCCCACCCACCCGTACCCACCTGGCCGGACTTCGGTATTCATTATCGCGTTCCATACTGAAGGGGCCGTTGCCAGCGCTACAATTTGCCAACCCGGCCCCGACGTCAGCGGCGAAGTGCTCACCTATCGGCGCACCGGGACCTCGCCGCCGGCCAACCAGCACGGCCCACACTGGTACCCCATCCATGACGTCTTCGGCGACTGGAAGGTCCTCAACGAAACCCGTCCCGACTTCAACCAACCACCTGGCACCGCAGCACGCCAATGCGCTGCCGCTCACATCCCCAAGCCAACGAACCCACCCAACAGCCCCGGCTGGTCCTGGAATCCGAACCCCGGCGCGTGAGTTCCGGCGAAAGGTACACCTATGCCCGATATCTCGGCTTTTCCAGCTCACATCCAAGCCGTTCTGCGGGGTGATGGCAGCGACACCAACCATCAGCCGCCGTCCAGCTCCGGGCCAAGAGCGCCCTCGGCACCGATACCGCCGGGGATGGGTGGCGACCGAGAGTACCGACCGTCGATATCACACCGCACGTCGATCCCGCGAAACGATTCGGAAGATACCGTCACCGAGGGATACGAACGCTGGGTCCGTGACAAGCAAGCGCGAAGAGAAGAGTACGAACGTCGCGTCTCCGATTCGCTCGATGAATGGTGGCAGAGCCACACGACATTTGTGCTTGTCCCCGATCGCATCGCACAGGCCATCCGCCGCGAGGTCGAGGAGTCATTCCTGAAAGAACTCAAAGACTGGGCCCGACAGCACCCAGAAGTTCCGCGAGAACCATGACCGCGACATTTGACTCGGTGCCGCCGAATCGTAGCGGTCCGCGGCCGCTCCCGACGAGCCGACGCCCGACTTCGCGAGTTCTGCTGCCGCACGAAGTCGACCTTCCGCCGGATGCGGATGCTCACGGTGCTTCGCATTGGAAAGACTGCCGACATGAACGAATCGGAAGCGGTCGTCGGTGCACACGAGGATCGTCCGAGTCGAGAATGTGGCGGGATATCGATGGCCAGGTGCCGGGCACGTCGTCGACGAGGTGACCTACCGGACCTCCGGCTTCGTGGCACCTGTTCCGGCGCCTGCACAGCCGCACGCGCATCCCGAACCGGACACGTCGCCGCCGCAATGCGGCACCATGGGCTGATAACGATCCTCCAGCCCGACATCGTCGACGCCACGCTCGCCCGCTACGCGGACGCTCTGGGCGACAGCGCACCGGTGTACCGCAACCATGTGCTGCGCGGCCTGAACTATCAGGCGCTCCTTCTGGGCCATGAGCCACCGGCCGAGTCCGTACTGGCGTGGGTTGTCCATGATCTCGGTGTCTGGACCGCCGAGACCTTCGACTATCTGGATCCGTCCGCGCGCCTCGCCGACGATCTCACCGCCGACTTCGCCGCGACCGACCTGGACGCGGTGCACCGGATGGTGCTCGAACACCACAAGGTGCGCAGCCATCCCGACCGCCTCACCGACACCTTTCGGCGCGCCGATCTCGTCGATGTCAGCAAGGGTCTGATCCGCCATGGGATCACCCGCGACGATGTCCGCGGGATCGTCGAGACGTTTCCCTATCTCGGCTTCCACCGCTGGCTCGCCAAGGGCCTGTCCGGGTATGCCGCAAAGCATCCCGCGGCCCCCGCGCCGATGCTGCGGTGGTAGCCGGGCGCGCCGCGACATCGCGTAACAGCCAGGGATGACCCGGTCGAGGCGTCCGCCGATCGACTGACCCCGACGTGCGAATTTCCGACACGGACGCACTACATCGGTTGATCTCTCGCGGATCATCTCTCAGGTCGCTTTAATCAACTGCATGCCTTCCGCAGACAGACGTACGCACCGGACGCGGACCGCGCGCGTCATCATCGCCGTTCTGACCGTGATCGTCGGGCTGTCCACGGCGTGTTCGGTCAGCGGCACACCGGTCGCCGCAGGGCCCGCCATCGACGGCTTCGTCACGGGTGTCACCGCCATCAACAATCCTGGTGGCTCGTCATCGGCCGTGTCGGGGACCCTCGCGGCCGGGCAGTCTGCGGGCCCGACGCTACATCTGCCCGACAATGTCACCGCGGTCAACGGCGGCAGCGTCCTGCAGAGCACCCAGTCATCTGCGCCGATCACCACGATGCGAATCGCGTTGGAAGGCAAGCATAATGGTCATCCGACCGGCGCCCCGGCCCCTGGATACACCGAGTTGAAGTTCGGATCGGCGACGTCGAACGCCTCGGTGGTGATGACCCTCGCGCAGCAGCTGCCGTCGGAGGACTTTGCCTTCTACTTTGCCGGTGTCGATGCCTCCGGCGTCCAGGGACCGATGATCCGGCAAGAAGTGAAGGCACTCAAGGTGGGGACGGGCGCGGTCCAGGTCACCGCGTCATGGGATGTCGACAGCGATCTCGACTTGATCCTCGTCGAGCCGTCCGGCGACAAGATCTACTTCAACAACAAGACATCATCGGCCGGCGGCGAGCTCGACCTCGACTCCAACGCCGACTGCGACATCGATGGCAAGCGAAACGAGAACATCACCTATCCACGGGCTGAGCCCGGCACCTACACCGCCTACGTGAATCTCTACTCGTCCTGTGGGACACCGGCCACAAACTACGTCGTCACGGTGAGCGTCGGCGGCCAGCAGCCCCAGACATTCACCGGCACGTTCACTGGTGCAGGTGTCCACACCGCCGATACCAGCCAGATTCGTCAGGTCACCGCCTTCCAGGTGACGTAGAGCCGCGCCTGTCGGCGGCCACGTCGACCCCTCGTCCGCGCCCGCCGACACCCCCGGCGCACCCGGCCGCGACACCCCTGCCTGCATCAGATGAACGACGGGATCGCAGGTCGACGATTCCAGTTGGGTATCGTCATCCCGGAATCGCGAATGGAACATCGAGGGGGAACTGCTTGAACGCGACCAATGCGGGGGTGATCGCCGGCCGTCACCTGATCGGTCCCATTCGTTCAGACGCACTCGGCCAGATGTTCATCGCCGACCCGTCGGTATCCACCCACTCTGCGTCGAGCCCCGCTGTTTCCGGCCGACGCGAGCTGATGCGGGTGCTGTCCGTCGATCCGAGCTCGCCGGAGTTCCAGAGCCGCTTCGCCGCCGGGGTTCGCACGCTGCAAGGACTTGTCCATCCGGGACTGACCGGATTGATGGACTCCGGCATCGAGTCCGGCCGCCCGTGGTTCACCAGCCGGTATGTCCACGGCCGCGTGCTGACCGGCCAACGCCGTTCGGACGCCGACGCGATGGCGATCATCGGCCAGATCGCCGACGCCCTCGACCACGCGCACCGACGTGGCGTCGTCCACGGCGATCTCGGCCCCGCGGAAGTCCTGCTCGCCACCGACGTCGAACCGAACGCTCCGGGAACAACGGTCGTCCTGGACGTGGGCACGATCGCCCTCACCGGGCGCCCGACGCTGAACCCACTCTCGGGCACCGCCGAATACACCGCCCCCGAGATCATCGCCGGTCAACCCGCCCGCCCCGCCTCCGATCAGTACGCACTCGCCTGCCTGCTATTCCAACTCCTCACCAGCACAACACCGTTCGCGGATGCCGTACCGCAACAGACGATCACGGGGCATCTCCACCGGCCGGCGCCGCCGATCAGTGCGTACCGGCCGGACCTCGCCGCGCTCGACGTCGCCTTCGGGCACGCCCTCGACAAGGACCCGGCACGCCGCTACCCCGACTGCCGGGCGTTCGTGGGGACGGTGGCGACCCTGCGTGCCCGCGCGACCGCCGCGCAGTCACGGCCGGTCGCCCCCGCGCCGGCATCATCGCTGCGCGGACGCGCGGCCGCACCGGTGGAGCCGCCTACCCAGGCCCCAGAACCGGCGCCTGTCCGGCAAGCCCCCGTCCAGCAGGCCCCTGTACAGCAGTTGGGAATCCCCGGCGAGACGCCGCCGCCGACATCGTCACATCCGGTCCCACCGCCAGTGGATGCTCCGCAATCCGAAGCCGCGCAAGCCGAACCCGCGCGATCCGCGTCCGGGCAACCCGTTTCCGGGCAACCACAGCCCACCCACCCAGAGGCGCCTCGTCCGGACGCGGCCGCTTCACCGGCCCCGCCGACGCTGGTTCCGTCCGATATCGGTTCCTCTGATACCGGTTCGCCTGATATCGGTTCCCCCGCCCTCGATTCCCCTCAGACACTGTTGCCGGAGGCCTTCTCCGGCGCCTCCACCAGCGTGTATGCACCTCAAGGCAACTCCGCGTCGACACACCCGCACACCGGCACCCAGCCACTTTTCGCGCCCGGCGAGAGCACCTCGACGCCCGAACCGCCGCCCCGGCACACCGGTCCGTCGGGCACCGACGGACCACCGCCGACGGCCCCAGACGGATCTTCGCGGTCCCGCGGCCCCTGGCGCCGTCGCGGGATCTACGCCGGCCTCTCCCTGGTCGCAGCGGTGGTGATCGCGGCCATCGCGGTCGCGGCCACCTGGTTCGTCGTCGACCGCGACTCCACCCTGGCGCAGGTCACCACCTCGACGATGTCCACCGGCCACGGCACCACCTGCGCCATTCGCCAGTCGGCGGCGTACTGCTGGGGTTCGAACGCCGACGGCGCGCTCGGCAACGGCACGACGACGGACTCCAACACGCCGGTCAAGATCAACGGACTGAACAAGGTGACGAGCATCGCCGTCGGGTGGACGTCGGCGTGCGCGATCGCCGACGGTTCGTTGTACTGCTGGGGCAACAACGCCCAGGGACAGCTCGGCGACGGCACCACCCAGAATCGCCCTGCGCCCACCAAGGTCGCGAATCTGCACAACGTGACGTCGGTGGCCATCGGCGCAGACGTCAAACTCTCCGGCGAGGCCGTCGAGTCGGACTCCACCTCGTGCGCGGTGGCCGACGGCGGCGCGTACTGCTGGGGCGCGAACACGCGCGGACAGCTCGGCGACGGCACCACCGACAGCCGCCCGGTCCCGACCAAGGTGAAACACCTCGACGACGTGGTCTCCCTGACCACCGACTCGGCGCAGACCTGTGCGCTCACCGGCGCCGGCGATGTCTACTGCTGGGGTGCGAACAATCGCGGACAGCTCGCGGACGGCACGACCGTCGACCAGAAGACCCCGGTGCGCGTCGGCGGCCTGTCGAAGGTGACCGACCTCGCCACCGCCGTGAACAGTACGTGCGCGGTCAGTGACGGCAGCCTCTATTGCTGGGGCAACAACACCTACGGGCAGACCGGTGGTGCCGACCGCCGGACGACGCGAGCGCCTACTCAGGTGACCGGGCTGAGCAACGTCAGCCGCGTCTCGATGGGCTCGCAGACGACCTGCGCGGTGGCCGACGGCGCCGTCAACTGCTGGGGAAACAACTCGGCGAACGTGGCCGGACCCGATCCGCGCGGGTATTTCAGCACGCCCACCAAGATCGCCGGGATCACCGGAACGGCCTCCGCGGTCGCCACCGACGCGGCGGTGGCCTGCGCCCAGACCGGCAGCAAGATCTATTGCTGGGGCACCAACCGTGACGGTGAACTCGGCATCGGGTCCGACGCCTTTGTGCAGACACCGACGGAGGTCACGTTTTGACGGCCGGTACCAGGCGAACCGATAGGGGGCACTAGTGGCACAGCTCGAACAGGGCAGTACGTTCGCCGGATACCAGGTTCTGGCCAAACTCGGTGCCGGCGGCATGGGGCAGGTCTACCTGGTCGAACATCCGCACCTGCTGCGTCGTGAGGCGCTCAAGGTCATCTCGGTCACCGCGGCCGACAACGCCGAGTTCCAGCAGCGTTTCACCAACGAGGCGCGCACCGTCGCCTCACTGAACCATGCCGGCATCGTCGCGATCCATCACTACGGCGTCGAAGGCGACTCGCCGTGGTTCACCATGACCTACCTCGACGGCAGCGATCTCACCGCCGGCGGCCTCACCGATGCCGAGGTCGGACAGATCGCCCTTCGCACGGGCGAAGCACTCGACTACGCGCACCGGCATCAGGTGATCCACCGCGACATCAAGCCCGCGAACATCATTGTCACGCGGGAGGCCGACGGATCGATCGACCAGGTCGTCCTGCTCGATTTCGGTATCGCCAAACTGGCCGACTCGACGTCGATGACCGCCACCCACGCGTTCATCGGCACGCTCGCCTACGCCGCGCCCGAGGTCATCGACGGTCAACCTGCCGGTCCGATGAGCGACCAGTACGCGCTGGCGTGCAGCATGTACGAACTGCTCACTGGCGTAGCACCTTTCGATGCTCCCACGCCGTCGGCGATGATGGCCGCACTGTTGTCGAAGCCGGCACCGCCGATCAGTTCACGTCGCCCGGACCTGGCAGCCCTCGATCCGGTTTTCGAGCGAGCCCTCGCCAAGGACCCGACGCAGCGCTTCGGTGACTGCCAATCCTTCGCCCGGGCACTTGCCGCCGTACTGACCACCTCGACCGGCGGGCCCCAATCGGCGATCGTCCCGCTGGCTACGACCGCTCCCCTCGGTGGCGGGCAGCCGCCGGTCGACGCCGACGCCCGCACCGTCGAATCGCGGCGGCGCAGATCGCGTCTGGGCGCCATCCTGGTGTCGGCTGTCGCGGCGATCGTCGTCGCCGTCGTCGCGGTCGCCGCGACGTGGTGGACGGTCGGGCGATCGGAACCGGTCCCGGCCGCGGCCACCGCCCCCACGTTCACCGACGTGAGTGTGGCCGTCTCTGCCGCCTGCACGGTACGCAACCGGCTGGCCTACTGCTGGGGCGAGAACGACAACGGGCAACTCGGCGACGGAACCACCACCAATCGGACCGCCCCGGTGAAGGTCGCCGGCCTCACCGATGTGACCGCGGTTTCGACCGGCGGCAGCGGGACCTGCGCAGTGGCCGCGGGTAAGGCCTACTGCTGGGGAACGCTCGACAAGATCACGACACCCAAGGAGATTCCCGGTCTGAGTAATGTCACCGACATCGCCACCAACTCCTACACCACGTGCGCGATCGCGGACAGTTTTCTCTACTGCTGGGGTTCGAACAGTGAAGGCCAGCTCGGCGACGGGACCAACTCTGCACGCACCGCGCCGACCAAGATCGAGTCGCTGTCGTCGGTGACCGACGTGTCGGTCGCCGACGAAGCGACATGCGCCATCGCCGACAGCACCGCCTACTGCTGGGGAAAGAACGCGAGCGGCCAACTCGGTGACGGGACCACCACCGGCCGCCTGACCCCGGTCGAGGTGAAGAACATCAACTATGTGTCGCCGATCAGCACCGGAGGATTGTGGGGCGACGGCTCCACGTGTGCGCGGCGCGCCGACGACTCTGCCTACTGCTGGGGCGACAACGGCTCCGGCCAGATCGGTGACGGAACGACCACCAACCGGCTATTGCCGAAGAAGATCCTGACCGATGTCGACACCATCGCCACCAATGGCGGGGCGACGTGCGCCATCACGACCGCCCGCACCCTGAAGTGCTGGGGCGACAATCGCAAGGACTATCTCGACCAACCAACACCGACCGACGTTCGGGGCGTCGACGACGTCACCGCGGTGAGTGTGTGGAGCGGTAACACCTGCGCCATTGCACACGATCAGCTCTATTGTTGGGGATCCAACTTCGACGGCCAGGTGGGGGATGGCACCACCGACACCAGACCGGCTCCGACCCAGGTGAACTTCCCGACCTGAGTCGACGGTCGCGGTTCATCGCGGTGGTTGCGATCGCAATGAATTCTTTTGCGGCGCATGCCATCTTCGCGAATCGGTCATCGTTCGTCCGACCAGAGGACACGACGGTCGGTCGTTCTGGAAACGTCGGCGCGCACCGCTACACTGAGCGCCTGGTGCCCCCTTCGGCACAACCGACATCGCTGCCATGTCACCTCCGCACCCGACTGAAACGCTCACCTGCTGTATGCCACGCATCTTCCCCAGCCCGCCGGCCCGGCTCCCCGAACTCGACGGCCCCGCGCTCGAGGGCATCTGCATGCTCACCGTCGATCTCGTCGTGCGCAGTTCGACAGTCCGGCAGGTGCACGCGTGATGGCACGAATGCGAACCTGGCGCACCCGTCGACACCCGTCGGTCTCGACCCACAACCGGCCGAGCACGATGCCCGCGGCGCGTTCGCATCCGCCGGCAGTGAACTCATCCCCGATGGCCGGACTGGCGCCGATCGGAGTCGTGCACCGCCCCGGCACCGAGCCGGTGTACGCGTTGCCGATGCCGCCGCGTACCGCACCGTCCGAGTCCGACACGGTCGAGATCACAGCCGCCCCCGACGACGACACCGTCGAGATCGAGCGGCCCAGCACCGACAGCGCTCCCGACGACGCCGACACCGAAGAGCCGAACGCCGTCGTCGATGCCGACAGCACCGACACCGACACCGACACCGACACCGACACCGACGAAATCGACACCTCCGACACGGACACCGTCGAGCTCGCGGCCGATCCGGACCACGCAGACCCGGGCGACGCCGACCCGGACCACGCAGACCCGGGCGACGCCGACCCGGACAGCGCCGACCCGGACCAGGCCGACTCCGAGACCGGGCCGGCGACCGAGGCCTCCGCGACCCCGAATCTCCGGCACCGCCGGACCGCCTCGATCGCCGCCACCAACACCGACACAGCTGCGGAGCCCGCCAGATCCGACGCCGACTCCGGCGGTGGCCAGCAGCCGAGGAAGGCGGCAGCCCGTCCGCCTGGCCCGTTGTCGCCGGCCCGGACGATCATGCCGGTCTGGACGATCGCTCGGCCCGCCGCGCGCCCGACCACCCGGGTCCTCCGTCCCGTGGTGGCGGCCACCCAAGCTGCGATGATCGGCACCGCACCGTCGGTGCAGCCCGCGAAGACCGCGCCCGGCCGCATCCGCCGCAGCCTCGCCCTCGACGGCGTACGCGGGATCGCCGTGCTGGCCGTGGTCGTCTATCACTTCTTCGGCAACGCGGTCCGCGGCGGGTATCTCGGTGTCGACATCTTCTTCGTGCTCTCGGGCTTCCTGATCACCTCGCTGCTGGTCCGCGAGTACGGGGCAAAGAACCACATCTCACTGTCCCGGTTCTGGGTTCGCCGGGCGCGTCGCATCCTGCCGGCCGCGTTGACGGTGCTGATCGTCACCACCGCCGTCGCCGGCCTGATCGGCGGCGACACCGCGGTGCAACTGGTCAATCAGTTCCTCGGTTCGGCCTTCTTCGTCAACAACTGGGTTCAGATCGCCCAGTCGCACAGCTACTTCGCCGACACGTCGCCGCAGATCACCATGCACTACTGGTCACTCGCGATCGAGGAGCAGTTCTATGTCGTGTGGCCGCTGCTGTTCCTCGGCGCGCTGTGGGTGGCGCGGCGACTGTCGTCGGGGGCGCGTACCCAGATGCGGATCATCGCGACGGTCGCGGCGCTGCTGGCCGCGGGGTCGGTGGCCGCAATGGTCGCACTCTATGATCCCGCCCGCGACCCCAGCCGGGTGTATTTCGGTTCCGACACCCACAGTTTCGGCCTGCTCGTCGGCGTCACGCTGGCACTGGTCCTCACCGCACCGGCGCCCGATGCCCCCGACTCCTGGCCGCGACGCGTGTCACCGCGCACCGCAGAGATCCTCGGCAAGACAGTCGCGCCGCTCACCTTCACGGGTCTGATCGCACTGATCTTCTTCCTTCCCGACACCTCGGCGTTGACCTATCAGGGCGGCCTGCTCGTCGCGTGTCTGCTCACCGCGTGCGTGGTTCACACCGCGGTTGCCGAGACCGGCCCGGTCGCGGCTCTGCTCCGGGTGCAGACCTTGCGCTATCTGGGCGAGCGCTCCTTCAGCCTCTACCTCTGGCATTGGCCGATCGTCCTGTTCCTGCGGGCCTGGCTGCAGGGCGGCCACGATGCCGCGCGCTCGTCGTCGTGGCCGGATTGGACGGTCGGCTTGTTTGCCGCCGTGCTCACCCTCGGTGTGTCCGAGCTGTCCTACCGTTACATCGAGACGCCGTTCCGCCGCAAGGGCTTCCGCGGCGTGCTGCGCTCGCTGGGGACGACCGAACGCCTCGGTGTCCCGGCCGCGGTCCTGGTGGGTTGCCTGGTCGTCGCCTTGTTCGCCGGTTCCGCGTTGGGCCGAAGCCCCGAGAAGACCGCGCTCGAACAGCAGCTCGACCACCTCGCCGACCTTCAGCGGCAGGCCAACGCGCACCCGCCGGCCGCCACACCACCGCCTCGGCCGGCGCCCGCCGACGTCCCGGCCCTGCCACTGGGCCGCGACATCACCGGCGTCGGTGATTCGGTGATGCTCGCCTCCTCCCCCGCACTTCAGGCGCGGTTCCCGGGTATCTACATCGACGCACAGGTGTCACGGCACTACACCGGCGGCGAGGGCGTGATCGAGAACTTGCGATCCGCCGGCACGCTGCGCAAATTCGTGGTGTTGGGCTTCGGCACCAACGGGCAGGCCTTCGACGGTCAACTCGACCGCATCCTCTCCGAGATCGGACCGGGCCACAAGATCGTGCTGCTCGTGCCGTACGGACCGGTCGACGGCATCCCGCAGGCCGCGCAGCAGGTGTTGCAGTACGCGCCGAGGCACCCGGACGTGTTCCTGGCGCCGTGGTGTCAGGCGGCCGCTGCCCATCCGGAGAATCTGGGCCCCGACGGAGTACACCCGATGGGCCCCGGCACCTGGATGTACGCCGACGCGGTGACCACAGGTCTGCGGCAGGCTGTCACCGGCAAACGGGACAACACCATCACCTGCCCGAACTGAGCGACCGGAGGACGTGCCGGTACCGCTGAAGCCCGGTCACGCGACGTTCAGCCGACGACCCACCGTGTCGCCGGGGTCGCGCCCGCACCGGGCGGGAAGGCGGCGGCGAGAGCATCGGCAAAGCGGCGATTGCGGTCGGCGGTACCCGCTGCGGTGTAGTGGATACCGTCGGTGAACTCGCCCGGCTGCGCCGCGGCAGCCCAGTCGACGACCGCCAGGTTGGGGTAGCGGACGGTTGCGTTGCGCAGTGCCGTGTTGAACGCGGCCATCGCCGCGGAGCCGAAGGCCCGATTGCTCGGATTGGACGAGGCCACTGTCGGCCACAACACCGGCTGCCCGCCGAGCTGCTTCATGATCCGGTCGATGCGCTCGTCGGCGCCGACGGAACTGCCGGTCGCGATGGCGCCGGCGTCGTTGACGCCCATGGCGATGACCCAGCAACCGTGTTTGCCTGCCGCGAGTTGCGCGCCGACAGCGTGCTCGGCGTCGAGGGACGGGCCATCGACGATCGCGCGGCTGGCGAGCGCGTCGAGGGTGAAGTTCGCGGCACCGACTCGGCGGTACTGGGCACTGGCGGTATCGGTGGGCGCGGGCACCGCGGCGGCGTCGTCGGCGCGCACCGAGGTGGAGTCACCCACTTGGATGACCGAGGTGCATCGCGACGATCCCGGGTTGGTGCCCGTCTGCGGAAGCGTCAGATTGCCTATCTGGTCGAGTACGTCGGGCAGGCCGAGATCTGCCGACGAGTTCGGCACGCCGGACTGGGGTAACGCCGTGACGATGCCGTTGAGACTGTCGATCGCCGACGGCAGGTCGGTGGGCGGCGCAGCAGCGCAATGACCGGCACCGGCGAAGGCCAGCGCACCGCCGGCCACCATGCCGACCCCGATACGCCGGATACGGCCACGAGTGCATATGCGGGTGAGCTGAGACAGCGAAAAGTTGACCACAATGATCACACTGAACTACACCAGTCACTTCTGTCGCAACTGGTGGCGTGCAACAACTTGATCAAGGTCGATGCATCAACGCCGCGAGACACTGCCCGGTTCCCTGCTTGACCGAGTCTCGCCCCAAGGTCAGACCGCCGCGAGGGCTCGGTCCCAGAGTTCCGCCGACCGCGCCTCGCCTGGGCCGACGACGTCGGCGAAGGCGATGTGTCCGTCGGTGTCGACGAGGAAGGTGCCGCGATCGGCATAGCCGCGGCTCTCGCTGAACACGCCATACGAGCGCGCGGTCGCGCCGTGCGGCCAGAAGTCCGAGAGGATCGGGAACAAGAAGCCCTGGGCCGACGACCAGACCTTGTGCGTCGGCGGCGGACCGACCGACACGGCGATGGTCTGGACGTCGTCATTGACGAAGCGCGGCAGCTGGTCGCGGATATAGCCGAGCTCACCCTGACATGTGCCGGTGAACGCGAGCGGGAAGAAGACGATGAGCACTTTGCGATCTTCGGAGAGCAAGCGCGACAACGAGACCCGTTGATTGTTTTGGTCCCGCAGCTCGAAATCCGGTGCGCCGGCGCCGATTCGGGGTCCGACCGCGACGTCGGGTGCGCTCATGGCCGTTTGCCGGTGCGCAATTTCGGTTGCACCAGACGCGCACCCGACCAGTCACCGAGACTCACCACATTGGTCTGGGTCAGCCCCGCCGTGGGCGCGGCCTCGGCGATCTCACTCGGATCGACATAACCCGGACTACCCGTCTTGGGCGAGAGGACCCAGATGTATCCATCGTCGGCGAGCGGTCCGATCGCATCCATCAACCGGTCCACGAGGTCGCCATCGTCGTCACGCCACCAGAGCACCGCGACATCGACGACGTCATCGGCGTCTTCGTCGAGCATCTCGGCGTCGATGACGTCCTCGATGTCGGCACGCAGGTCATCGTCGGTGTCCTCGTCCCAACCCAGTTCCTGGACCACCATGCCGGGTCCGAAACCGAGCTTCTGTGCACTGCTGCCATCGGAGCCATTGCTCCCTGAGGCGGCTACCACCGCGCGAGACCTCCCAAGTCGAATACTGTTCGCCGTGTCGGCTGTCGAAAACCAGCCGGTCTTCGGACCGGCTATTGGGACAGCGTAATGCACGCCATGACCCCGCACCGACAGGAATCGGCCATCAGAGACCTCCAGTCGGTCGAAATGGGCACCGGCCGGGGCGATCGGCGACGGCCCGTACTACCCGGGCACCGGCGCCGTGGCAGTGGTCGAGGCCAGGCCCGGAGGCGTGGGCAGGTAGGTCGCGCACGCCGCGAGCACAGCCTGTTTGTCTTGGGTCCAGGTGTCGGCGAGCGGGTTCAGACCGGCCCGTTCGCGTCGGCCGATCGCTTCGCCGAGCCGGGCGGAACTATCGAGGAAGGCGTTCACCGGATCGGTCACTGCGGCCGGTACGGAAGGGTTTGTCTTTGCCCGGATCTGGTCCACCCCGGCGATCAGGCTCGCTCGCGCCCGTTCATCGAGGTCTCCGACCCGGTCGTAAGACTGCACCTCGTTGAGGCGGTCGACGAAGGTGTTGTAACCGTGCACCATCACCACCATCGACGACATCGCCTGCCGGCACAGCGCCAGTGTGAGTTCGTGGCGGCCGGCCGCGGCCGACGCGGACTGTTCGGCGCGATACTGCGAGACCTGCGCCGAATCGGCACTCCCCGACCCCGCCACCGTCGTCGAACAGCCGCCGACGATCATCACCACGGCACACATCGCCGCGACACTCATCGCCGGGGAACGCACCGTCCGGGCCGGCGCGCCGGACGGTCCGGCCGGCTCGCCGCCTCGCCGCACACGGCACAGTCGCCCCGACGTCGGCGGACATGCCGATGCACGCGTCACTCGCTACTCCCTAATCGCCGCGTTCCCTACTCGGCGGTAATCACATTCGGAACGCTACCGCAGGTCAGGCACCACGCGTCGAATCGGAGCACCCCCGGTGCCAACGTCGGCAACATGGGGCACGATGTGAGGTGGGTCCGTGAGCGAGCACACCATTGCCGCCGATGGGCTCTCGTGTCATCGCATGCCGGGCAGCACCCCCGCCCGGCCCGATAGAGGAGTAGGCATCACCGTGACCGAACCGGCAGAGACCAAGGGCGTCAGCACCACTGACGGCACACCCGACACCATCCCCGGAACCCGCGTGCGGGTCATCCGTGAGGGCGTCGCGTCCTATCTGCCCGACATCGACCCCGACGAGACCGGCGAATGGCTGGAGAGCTTCGACAATCTCGTCGAACATGCCGGGCCCGCCCGCGCGCGCTACCTGATGCTGCGGTTACTCGAGCGTGCCGGCGAGAAGCATGTCGCCATCCCGGCTCTGACGTCGACCGACTACGTCAACACCATCCCCACCGAACTCGAACCGTGGTTCCCCGGCGACGAGGGGGTCGAGCGCACCTTCCGCCAGTTCATCCGCTGGAACGCCGCGATAATGGTCCACCGGGCCCAGCGTCCCGGGGTAGGGGTCGGCGGCCACATCTCGACCTATGCCTCGTCGGCGTCCCTCTACGAGGTCGGCTTCAACCATTTCTTTCGCGGTATCGATCATCCCGGCGGCGGCGACCAGATCTTCATCCAGGGCCACGCTTCGCCGGGCATCTACGCCCGCGCGTTTCTGGAAGGACGGATCAGCACCGAGCGCATGGACGGGTTCCGGCAGGAGCACAGCCACGCCGGCGAGGGTGGTGGGCTGCCGTCGTATCCGCATCCACGGCTGATGCCCGACTTCTGGCAGTTCCCCACCGTATCGATGGGCCTGGGCCCGATGAATGCGGTCTATCAGGCGCGATTCAACCACTACCTGCACGACCGCGGCCTCAAGGACACCTCCGATCAACACGTGTGGGCGTTCCTCGGTGACGGTGAGATGGACGAGACCGAGTCGCGTGGCTTCGCCTCGGTCGCCGCGACCGAGGGCCTGGACAATCTGACCTTTGTCATCAACTGCAACCTGCAGCGCCTCGACGGGCCGGTCCGCGGCAACGGCAAGATCATCCAGGAGCTCGAGTCGTTCTTCCGCGGTGCGGGCTGGAACGTCATCAAGGTGGTCTGGGGCCGGGAGTGGGACGCCCTGCTGCAGGCCGACAAGGACGGCGCTCTGGTGAATCTGATGAACACCACCAACGACGGTGACTACCAGACCTACAAGGCCAACGACGGGGCCTTCGTGCGGGAGTACTTCTTCAATCGCGACCCCCGCACCAAGGATCTCGTCCGGGATATGACCGATGCCCAGATCTGGAACCTCAAGCGCGGCGGGCACGACTACCGCAAGATCCATGCCGCCTATGCCGCGGCGATGGCACACAAGGGCCAGCCGACGGTCATCCTGGCCAAGACCATCAAGGGCTACACCCTCGGCAAGCACTTCGAAGGCCGCAACGCCACGCACCAGATGAAGAAGCTCACCCTCGACGACCTCAAGGCATTCCGCGATTCCACGCGCGTCCCGATCAGCGACGCGCAACTCGAGGAGAATCCCTACCTGCCGCCCTATTACCACCCGGGGCTGGATTCACCGGAGATCGAGTACATGCTCGACCGCCGCCGCAATCTCGGCGGGTTCCTGCCGGTGCGCCGCACCAGGGCCAAGGTGCTCAAGCCGGATGTGAGCAACGCACTCAAGACGGCCGCCAAGGGGTCGGGCAAACAGCAGGTCGCCACCACGATGGCACTGGTGCGGATCTTCAAGGATCTCTTGCGCGACAAGGAGATCGGTCACCGTATCGTGCCGATCATCCCCGACGAGGCACGCACGTTCGGGATGGACTCGTGGTTCCCGACCCTCAAGATCTACAACCGCAACGGCCAGCTCTACACCTCCGTGGACGCCGACCTGATGCTCGCCTACAAGGAGAGCAGCGAGGGCCAGATCCTGCACGAGGGCATCAACGAGGCGGGCTCGACCGCGTCCTTCACCGCGGTCGGCACCTCGTATGCCACCCATGACGAGCCGATGATCCCGCTCTACATCTTCTATTCGATGTTCGGATTCCAGCGCACCGGCGACAGCTTCTGGGCCGCAGCCGATCAGATGACCCGCGGATTCGCCATCGGCGCCACCGCCGGACGCACCACCCTGACCGGCGAAGGACTGCAGCATGCCGACGGGCACTCGCCACTTCTCGCAGCAACCAATCCCGCGGTCGTGGCCTACGATCCGGCGTTCGCCTACGAGCTCGGGCACATCATCGCCGATGGTCTCCGGCGGATGTATGGGGAGACTCCGGAGAACATCTTCTACTACCTCACCGTCTACAACGAGCCGATCAGTCAGCCGGCACAACCCGACGATCTCGACATCGAGGGCGTGTGCAAGGGCATCTACCGGTTCCGCCCGGCGCCGCAGGGCAAGGAGTTCCCGGCCAACATCCTTGTTTCCGGCATCACCATGTCCGACGCGCTGCGCGCACAGGAATTGCTGGCCGACGAGTGGAATGTCGGCGCGGCCGTCTACTCGGTGACCTCATGGAGCGAACTCGCCCGCGACGGCATCGCGATCGATCGTGCCACGGTACGTGACCCGGCCGGTGAGGCCGGTCAGCCGTACCTGACGACAGTCCTCGCCGAGAGCTCCGGGCCCTTCGTCGCGGTCAGCGACTACCTTCGGGGTGTCCCCGAGCAGGTCCGCGCCTACGTGCCGGGCACCTACCTGACGCTGGGCACAGACGGTTTCGGCTTCTCCGATACCCGCCCGGCCGCACGGCGGGTGTTCAACATCGACGCCGAGTCGATCGTCGTCGGCGTCCTGGTGGCATTGGCCCGTGACGGCCACCTCGACTCGTCGGTGGCTGCGGCCGCGGCCACCAAGTACCGGATCACCGATGTCGCCGCCGCCGAGGTGTCCTACGCCGACACCGGCAGCGCGTAGCGGCTCCCGCGCTCTCCGTACTCTCCGTCGTCACTCTCCGTCGTCACTCTCCGTCGTCACTCTCCGTCGTCGTGGCGGTCCCCCTCGTCCGGGGTGACCACCACGATCGGTCGGGCCCCACCGGACGCGACGCCTACATTGAGTACATGTCCGAGCAACGGGTCAATCAGCCGCCGCCGGCGCCGAGTGATGTCTTCGGCGAGCGTGGTGCGCACGTACCGGCGCCTGCCACCGTCCACGATGCGCTCCCCGACACCCTGCTGCGCCGCGTCAAGCAATACAGCGGCCGGCTGGCCACCGAAGCCGTCCACTCGATGCAGGATCAGCTCCCGTACTTCGCCGACCTCGACGCCGCGCAACGGGCGAGCGTCCAGCTCGTCGTACAGACCGCGGTCGTCAACTTCGTCGAGTGGATTCAGGACCCCGAGGGCAACGTCAAATTCACCGTCCAGGCCTTCCAGGTCGTCCCCCAGGACCTCGCCCGCCGCATCACCCTGCTGCAGACCGTCGAGATGGTCCGGGTCGCCATGGAGTTCTTCGAGAAGTGGTTGCCCCTGCTGGCCCGCAACGACGCCCAACTCCGCGCATTGACCGAGTCGGTATTGCGCTACGGACGTGAGATCGGATTCGCGGCGGCCGCCATCTACGCCTCGGCCGCCGAGTCCCGTGGTGCCTGGGATTCCCGGCTCGAGGCGCTCGTCGTCGACGCGGTGGTGCGCGGTGACACCGGCCCGCAGTTGCTCTCCCGCGCGGCGGCGCTGAACTGGGACTCCGACGCCCCGGCCACCGTCATCGTCGGGGCACCACCGCCCGAACAGAACGTGTCGGTGCCGCTGGCGATCCACAACACCGCCAAACGCTATGACAGAGCGGCTCTTTCAGTAGTGCAGGGCACGTTGCTGGTGACCATCGTCAGTGGGCCGATCGCAGTCTCCGACCCTTTCGGCAGCGCCTTGTTCACCCATTTCGCCGACGGGCCGGTCGTCATCGGCCCGACCATGCCCAATCTCGGTACCGCGCACGCCAGCGCGACCGAGGCCATGGCCGGGATAAGCGCGGTCGTCGGTTGGCCGGGCGCTCCGCGGCCGGTACACAGCCTCGAGTTGCTGCCGGAGCGGGCTCTCAACGGCGATTCGTCGGCAACCGCAACCCTGATCGACACGCTCGTGCGCCCACTCGCGGCCGGCGGCTCGACCCTCAACACGACGCTCGAGGCCTACCTCGACTGCGGTGGCTCGGTGGAGGCCTGCGCGCGCGAACTGTATATCCATCCAAATACTGTCCGGTACAGACTGAAGAAAATTGCAGAAGCCACAGGACGTGATCCAACTAACTCTCGTGACGGGTACGTCTTACGAATCGCCGCGACAGTCGGCAGATTGACACACTTCCGGCACGAATCGACAACCTCCGCCACATGAGAACCATCCGCCCCACTGTCGTTTAAGTGTTTCCGCTGGCAGACGCCATTTGGACACGTTTCTGTAACGAATCTCAGAGTGATGACGATGCGGGACCGACAAAAGGCACCTTTGTGGGAACCCCACAAACCAACGCGATGAGGTTCATCGACCTCGACACCGACATGCCGGGCCGAAACGGTGTTCTCTGGTCACGTGCTATCGATGCTTGCGCCCGGTCAGGGCTCACAAACGGCCGGCATGTTGATTCCGTGGCTGGAACTTCCCGGCGTCCGCGATCAGCTGGCGACGTGGTCGAAGCTGATCCAACTCGACCTCGAGCGGCTCGGCACCACCGCCACCGCCGAGGAGATCACCGACACCGCGGTGACCCAGCCCCTCGTCGTCGCCGGGGCCCTGCTGGCCTTCGACGAATACCTCAAAAGCGGCGAGCTGCCCGACGACGCGGTCATCGCCGGCCACTCGGTCGGCGAACTCGCCGCCGCCGCGATCACCGGGATCATCACGGCCGACGAGGCGCTGCGGCTCGCGGCGATCCGCGGTTCGGAGATGGCCAAGGCATGCGCATTGGAGGCCACCACGATGGCCGCAGTGCTCGGCGGTGACGAAACACAGGTGCTCGCGCGCCTCGACGAGCTCGCGCTCGTGCCCGCCAACCGCAATGCCACCGGTCAGATCGTCGCGGCCGGCCCCGTGGCCGCCATCGACGAACTGATCGCGAACCCGCCGGAGAAGGCGCGCACCCGCAAACTCGCGGTCGCCGGCGCCTTCCACACCCGCTACATGGCCCCGGCGCAAGAGGCCGTCGCCGAGGCCGCCTCACAGATCACCCCCGCCGATCCCAGCCGCACGCTGCTGTCCAACTCCGACGGCCAACCCGTCGCCGGTGGCGCCGACGCGCTGGCCAAGGTGGTCGCCCAGGTGACGAGCCCGGTCCGCTGGGATCTGTGCTCGGCATATCTGCGTGACAACGGCGTCACCGCCCTCGTCGAGCTGCCACCGGCCGGAGCGCTCGCGGGTATCGCCAAGCGCGAACTCAAGGGCACCCCGACCGTCGCGTGGAAGACACCCGACCAGATCGAGAAGGTCATCGAACTTGGATAACGGTCGCGTCTTGACGCGACCACCGGAAATTCGGCACCAGCCGGATGTCCAAGCACCCGTGACGCTTTCGCGTCACGAGGTAGCTCCGGAAATCACCGATCACCGCGAATTAATCAGAAGGGAACCACCCACGTGGCTGCCACCCAGGAACAACTCATTGCCGGCATCGCCGAGATCATCGAGGAAGTCACCGGCATCGAGCCGTCCGAGGTGACGATGGAGAAGTCATTCGTCGATGACCTCGACATCGACTCCCTGTCGATGGTCGAGATCGCCGTGCAGGTCGAGGACAAGTACGGCGTCAAGGTCCCCGACGAGGACCTCGCCGCGCTGCGCACCGTCGGCGACACGGTCCGCTACGTCCAGAAGCTCGAGGCCGAGAACCCCGAAGCCGCCGCCGCCATCCAGGCGCAGATCGAGGCAGACCAGAACTCGTGAGCTCGCCGTCCCTCCGCGAATATTCCACGCTGGGCGGGAACTTCCCGAGCGTGGTGGTCACCTCCATGGTGGCCACCACCTCCCTTGGCGTTGACCTCGACGCAACCTGGCAGGGACTCCTCGACGGCAAGACCGGCATTCGGGAGCTGACCGACGACTTCGTCACCAAGTACGGCGAACTGCCGTGCCGTGTCGGTGGTCGCCTGCTCGCCGACCCGGCCGACGAGGTGACCCGCGTCGAAGCGCGTCGCATGGCCTACGTCGAACGGATCGCCCACGTCATGAGCAAGCGCCTGTGGGCGCAGGCCGGCGAGCCCGAAGTCGATCCCGAGCGGCTCGCCGTCGTGCTCGGCACCGGGCAAGGTGGCGGCGACGCGATGGTCGACGCCGTCAAGGCGATCGAGAGTTCCGGCAACTACCGCAAGGTGTCACCGCTCGCCGTGTCGATGGCGATGCCCAACGGCCCGGCCGCAGTAGTCGGACTCAACGTCGGCGCGCGTGCCGGCGTGATCACCCCGGTCTCGGCGTGCTCGTCGGGTGCCGAGGCCATCGCGCATGCATGGCGGCACATCGTCATGGGCGATGCCGACATGGTGGTCACCGGCGGTGTCGAAGGACATATCGATGCGATCCCGATCGCTGCGTTCTCGATGATGCGTGCCATGAGCACCCGCAACGACGATCCCGCGGCGGCCTCACGACCGTTCGACAAAGATCGTGACGGCTTCGTCTTCGGAGAAGCGGCCGCGATGCTGATCCTCGAACGTGAGGAGCACGCCAAGGCGCGCGGTGCACACATCCACGCCCGCGTTCTCGGTGCCGGAATCACCTCGGACGGCTTCCATCTCGTGGCCCCCGACCCCAGTGGTCAGGGCAACGCGCGGGCCATGGCCCGGGCCATCCAGACCGCCGGACTGACGAAGCAGGACATCACCCACGTCAACGCGCACGCCACCTCGACTCCCATCGGCGACACCGCCGAAGCGGTCGGGATCAAGGCTGCGGTCGGCGATCACGCGGCGGTGTACGCACCCAAGTCGGCGCTCGGACATTCCATCGGCGCGGTCGGGGCGCTCGAATCGGTGCTGACGATCAAGAGCGTCGAAGAGAGCATCATCCCGCCGACACTCAACCTGGAGAACCAGGACCCCGAGTGCGAGATCGAAGTGGTCCACGGCCAGGCCCGGCGTGGGCAGATCGATTACGCGCTGAACAATTCGTTCGGCTTCGGTGGGCACAACGTGGCGCTCGCCTTCGGTCGCTACTGAATACACCCGACACCAGGAGACAGCGATGACCACATTGGCCCCCATCACCGGCCGTGAAGAATCGGTTGATCCACGAGATCCGCTGTTGCGGTTGACCAACTTCTTCGACGAGGGCTCCTTATCGCTGCTGCACGCCCGGGATACCTCGGGCGTGCAGGCCGCGATCGGAGAGGTCAACGGCGTTCGCACCGTCTCCTATTGCACCGATGGCACCGTGATGGGCGGTGCCATGGGTGTCGTCGGATGTGCCCACATCGTCAACGCGATCGACACCGCAATCACCGAAGAGGCGCCGGTCGTGGGTATCTGGCACTCCGGCGGCGCGCGCCTCGCCGAAGGCGTCGAAGCCCTACATGCCGTCGGCGGGGTCTTCGAGGCGATGGTGCGTGCCTCCGGCTACGTCCCACAAATTTCGGTGGTCGTAGGCTTCGCGGCCGGTGGTGCGGCATACGGGCCGGCCCTCACCGACGTCGTGATCATGGCCCCGGCCGGACGCATCTTCGTCACCGGCCCCGACGTCGTACGCAGTGTCACCGGCGAAGACGTCGACATGGAGTCCCTCGGCGGGCCCCTCACCCACGGCAAGAAGTCCGGCGTCAGCCATATCACCGCCGACTCCGAGGCCGACGCCTACTGGCGCGCCCGTCGCCTCGTCTCGACATTCACCACACCGGGACAGTTCGACCGCGCCCAAGCCGCCGCCGGCGACACCGACCTCAAGGCACTGCTGCCCGAATCCAACCGCCGGGCCTACGACGTCCACCCCGTCGTGACCGGCCTCCTCGACACCCAGCTGGGCGCCGATGGCGAGTCCGAGATCTCGACTTTCGAAGAGCTCCAGGCCAAGTGGGCACCGAACATCGTCACCGGCTTCGGCCGGCTGGCCGGCCACAGTGTCGGCGTCATCGCCAACAACCCGCTGCGCATGGGCGGATGCCTCAACTCCGAAAGCGCCGAGAAAGCGGCCCGCTTCGTCCGGCTCTGTGATGCCTTCGGCGTCCCGCTGGTCGTGATCACCGACGTACCCGGCTACCTGCCCGGCGTCGGCCAGGAATGGAACGGCGTCGTACGCCGTGGCGCAAAGTTGCTGCACGCCTTCGCCGAATGCACCGTCCCCCGCGTCACCCTCGTCACCCGCAAGATCTATGGCGGCGCCTACATCGCGATGAACTCCCGCGCACTCGGAGCCACCGCCGTATTCGCCTGGCCTGGTTCAGAAGTCGCCGTCATGGGCGCCAAAGCCGCAGTCGGCATCCTACACAAGAAGGCCCTCGCCTCCGCCTCCGAAGACGAGCGCGAGGCACTACACGATCGCCTGGCCGCCGAGCACGAAACCCTTGCCGGCGGCGTGGGACGCGCCCAGTCCATCGGAGTCGTCGACGAGATCATCGACCCCGCAAAAACCCGCAGCATCATCACCGACGCCCTCGCTGCAGCACCGGCCCGGCGGGGTCGGCACAAAAACATACCCCTTTAATCTGCGCCGGCTCCGCCGTCGCGGGCCACCGCGCTAACACCCGCGTCTTCCCTCCTCATCACATCGTCGCTACGCTCCTCGCTCCTCGTCAGTCCAGACACGGGACGCGCGGCGGCCGTTGTGGGCTCGCGTCGTCGCTACGCTCCTCGCTGATTTGGTCCGGCTTTCCGCACGACGCGAACCGGCCCCGACGGTTTCGTCGGGGCCGGTTTCGTTGTGGGTCGCGCTAGCCGACGCGCTGCTGCAACCAGGTGACCTCTGCGCCGTAGCCACCCATGCGGTAGGCCTCGAGCGCGTTGTCCCACGCGGTGCCGAGTGCGGATTCGATCTCCCCGGCCAGCCCGGCGCTGTCGGGCTGGGACTCGATCATCGCGCGCAACTGCGTCTCGCCGACGATGACGTCGCCGTTGGCGCTCATCGAACCGCGCCACAGACCCAATCCAGGTACATAGCAGAAGCGTTCGCCGTCCACGCCCTCACTGGCGTTCTCGGTCACCTCGAAGCGCAACGCCGACCACTCGCGCAGCGCCGTCACCAGGCGAGCACCGGTCCCGACCGGCCCTGCCCAGTCGACAGTGGCACGCTGCATCCCCGGATCGGCATCCTGTGCCGACCATTTCAGGTTCGCGCGTGCATTCAGGGTCGACGACAGAGCCCACTCCACATGCGGGCACAGCGCCACCGGCGCCGAGTGGATGTACACCACTCCTGTTGTCACGTCCGCAAACTGATTCAGGTTGCGCACCTTGGTCACCTCCGGTTGTCGACGAGGAACGTCTTCCCCAACACACCTCGCAACACCGGATATCACATTGCTGTCAACGATTGTGCCCTATGAGGCATGTGTTGCGCTAGTTTCTGGAGTGCTTTTCTGAAGCGAGAGTGACACCGGAGAAGGTGGTCAGCGCTCGCGCAGTTCGTCCACCACCGCGTCATTGAACTCGCTCCACAACGGTTTGGCCCAGGCCCCGAAGGTACGGTCGGTGAGCACGACACATGCGGCGTCGAGCACCGGATCCACCCACAGGAATGTTCCCGACTGACCGAAGTGCCCGAACGTGCCCGGCGAGTTCTGTGTCCCGGTCCAGTGCGGGGACTTGTGGGCGCGTAACTCGAAACCCAGGCCCCAGTCGTTGGGACGGTGTTTGCCGTAGCCGGGAACGAATCCGTCGAGCCCCGGATACCACACCTGCCTCGCCCGATCGACTGTCGCCGGCGAGAGCACCGTGGGCGCCAGGAGGTCGCCGGCGAACACCGCCAGATCGGTGACGTTCGATCGCGCACCGTGTCCGGCCGGACCGTCCAGCACGGTCGCGCGCAATCCCAACGGTTGACAGACCCCTTCGCGCAGGTAGTCGGCAAACGGAATACCGGCGGCCTGCTCGACCGCCTCGGCCGCGACCTCGAATCCGGCGCTCGAGTAGATGCGCCGCGTGCCGGGCGCCGCCTCGACGTCGCGGGTGCCGAAGGCGAGTCCCGAGGCGTGCGAAAGCAAATGGGCCACCGTCGCACCCGGCGGCCCCGCCGCGGCATCCAGCGTGATCGCCCCTTCCTCGACCGCAACCAGAATCGCCTCGGCGACCAAGAGTTTGGTCACCGAGGCGAGTTCGAAGACGCGGTCGGTGTCGCCGTGTTCGGCGACCACCCGACCACCGGTCATCAGCGCGGCCGACACATTGTCGACGGGCCACTGTGCAAGTGCATCGAAGACAGACACACGACGCAGACTACGCGGCGCCCCTCGATCCGCGGTCTGGGCTTGACCGGTGTTCGATCAGTGATCCTCGTCGGTGTACCGGATGACGCCGCGGATGTTCTTGCCGTCGAGCATGTCCTGGTATCCCTGGTTGATCTGGTCCAGGCGATACTGCCGGGTGATCATGTCGTCGATGTTCAGCTTGCCGGTCCGGTACATCGACAGCAACAGCGGAATGTCGAGCTTGGGGTTCGCGCCACCGAAGATGGTGCCCTGTAAGTTCTTCTGCAGCAGCGTCAGCATCGAGAGATTCAGCGTCACCTGGTTCTCGAGCATGTTGCCCATCCCGGTGAGCACACAGGTGCCCGCCTTCGCGGTGATGCCCATCCACGTGTCGACATCGCTGCCGTGTACCTCGCCGACGGTCACGATCACCTTGTGGCACATGTGTCCGTGGGTGATCTCGGCGATCGTCGGCGCGGCTTCCTCGATCGACGCGAACGCCCTGGTCGCGCCGAACTTCATTGCCTGCTCACGTTTCCACTCGACCGGATCGATCGCGAAGACGTTGCGCGCTCCGGCGATCACCGCACCCTGCAGTGCGGCGGTCCCGACACCGCCGACCCCCACGATCGCAACGTCCTGGCCCGGACGGACATCGCCACTGCGCGTCGACGATCCGTAGCCGGTGGGGATACCGCATCCCACCAGCGCCGCGACCTCGAACGGGATGTCGTCGTCGATCTTGACCGCCGACGCCTCGTGCACCACCATGTACGGCGAGAATGTGCCGAGCAGCGTCATCGGATAGACGTTCTCCCCCGCCTCGGTGTGGACACGGAAGGTGTTGTCGGAGACGGCTTCTCCTTGCAGAAGCATCGCCCCCATATCGCATAGGTTGGCCTGCCCGGCCTTGCACGACGGACACTTGCCACACGACGGGATGAAGGACAACACCACGTGATCGCCGACCGCGAAGTCGGTGACGCCCTCGCCGAGCTGCTCGACGACGCCGGCTCCCTCATGCCCGCCGAGGATCGGGAATCCGGCCATCGGGATACCGCCGGTCATCAGATGATGATCCGAGTGGCACATGCCGGCGGCTTCCATCCTGATCTTGATCTCATGAGCCCGGGGATCGCCGATCTCGATCTCCTCGATCTCCCACGGCTTGTTGAGCTCGCGCAGCAGCGCACCCTTGGTCTTCACCTTGAACCTCCACTTTTGCCGGCCGGCGTGGCCCGTCCGATCGCGCCTCACCGCGACGCAGATCGGTGGTCCACACCTGCAGAAATCCGGGACATGACACCGCCACACCCTCGTCCAGAATTGTAACGTGTTTCAGTTTTGAATTGTAACGTGTTTCAGTTTTTGGTCGGGTCCATGCGCCCAGTGCGCCGCCTCACCGGGCCAGCCCGGCGTCCTTGCTTCCGTAGGCCGAACGCAACGTCGGCTTGACGACCTTGCCACCGGCATTGCGGGGCAATTCGTCGACGATGACGAGCTCCTTCGGATGCTTGAAGCGGGCCAGATTCTCGTTCAGATACAACTCGAGTTCGGCGAGGGTGAGATCGTCGACGCCGGCGGCGAGCACCACGACGGCCACCGGCACCTCTCCCCACTTCTCATGCGCGCGGCCGATGACCGCGGCCTCGGTGATCTTCTCGTGCCCGTAGAGCACGTTCTCCACCTCGGCGCAGTAGATGTTCTCGCCGCCGGAGATGATCATGTCCTTGGCGCGATCGACGACGTAGAGGAAGCCCTCCTCATCCTGGCGCACCAGATCACCGGAGTGGAACCAGCCACCGCGGAAGGCATCCGCCGTTCCCTGTGGGTTTCGCCAGTAGCCGATCATCAGATTCGGACCGCGGTACACGATCTCGCCCACCTCCCCCGGCGCGATGTCGTTCATCTCGGGATCGACCACCCGAGCGGTGACCGCGGGCACGACCTTGCCGATCGATCCGAGCTTGCGCAGTGCGTCGGCGCCTTCGAGCACGCAGGTGATCGGTGACATCTCCGTCTGCCCGAACACCGCGACATTCACTGCGTCCGGGAAGGTCTCGTTCATCGCGCGCAGCACCGTGTCCGACGCCGGCGCCGCCCCCCAGCTGATGACCCGCAACCTGAGATCGCGGGGCCGAGCCTGCTGTGCGGCACACACCGCCTGCCATTGGGCAGGCACCAGGAAGATCGATGTGGTGCCCTCCCGCTCGAGGGTGTCGAGCATGTCGTCGGCGTCGAAGGCCCCGAGCGGATGGATGACCGAGAGCGCACCCATGTAGAACAGTGGCGCCATCGCGCCGAGCCCGGCGATGTGGAAAAGCGGTGCCACACACGACCCCACGTCATCGGGACGGGTATGCAACGCCTGTAGGCAGGTGACGGCCTGCGCCTGGATGTTCTGGTGGGTGAGCATGGCGCCCTTGGGCTTTCCGGTGGTTCCCGAGGTGTACATGATGAGTGCCACCGACTCCTCGGACACATCGATCTCCGGCAGATCCGTCGAGTCCTCGGCGAGCAGCGTCTCGAAGTCGACATGCCCGGCGTTACCGGTCTCCCCGACGACGACGGTCAGCTCGATCGCACCGGTGGCCGCGCTCACCGCATCGGCCAGGGGCGCCAGCAACGACTCGGTCACGATGACCTTCGCCCCGGAATCGTTGACCAGGAATGCGATCTCGGCCGGACTCATCCGGACGTTGACCGGGACCGCGATGGCGCCGATCAGGTTCGCACCCAGGACCGCCTCGACATATTCTGAGCGGTTCAGCAGGAGCATCAGCACGCGGTCGCCCTCGGTGACCCCGCGCCGACTCAGCGCGGCGGCGAAGGCGGCGATGCGCTCGTCGAGTTGCCTCCACGTGGTGACCTTGCCCAGAAACTTCAATGCGGGCGCATCGGGGCTCATGAACCCGTGGCGGCGTATCTGGTTGTTCCAGTGATTGCGACGGGACCGCACCGGTTCGGTGGTGAGGTCGTGAGAGTTGTCGAGCGTGGCGGTCATCTGACGAAATTCTCCTTATTTCCCAGCGTGGTTGGTGAAGGCGGCCAGCGCGGCCCGGAAGTGGCGGGATTGCAACAACTCGGCCTGTCCCCCGAGTTCTCGTGCGAGTGCGGGTTCGAATCCCGGCATGGTGTGCGCGTCGAGGGCGGCCTTGGTCAGGCGCACCGCCGCCGGCGACAGGTGCGCCAGTTTGGCGACCGCTGCGTCGACCCGCTCGTCGAGTACACGTCGTTCCTCGACCACCTCGTTGATCAAGCCGGCATCGAATGCCGCAGCAGCCCACAACTTTTCGCCGAGGAGGGTCATCGCATTGGCCCGCACACGCCCGATCGCTGCGGCCACCAGCATCGATGCGCCGCCATCAGGCATCAAGCCGATGTTGATGAACGCGAGCAAGAAGTACGACCGGGCAGTGGCGTAGATCAGGTCGGCCCCGAGGGCGAGGGACGCGCCGATACCGGCGGCTGCGCCGTCGACCGAGGCGATCACCGGTACCGGGACCGCCCGCAGCGCTCGCGCCAGGTCCGATCCGGCCGCGATGATCCCGTGTGCCCGATCCGGGTCGAGCCCGTCGAGTCCGCCGCCGTGCGCGATGGAGGTGATGTCGGCGCCGGTACTGAAACTTCCGCCCGCACCGTCGATCACGACGACCCGAACGTTCTCATCAGCACTCCACCGGCGCAACGCGTCGGCGATGGCCTGATTCGCTGCGGCGTCGAGCGCGTTCATCCGTTCGGGCCTGGAGATGACCAGCCGGGCCACGCCGCGATCGTCGAGCGAGGTCACCACGCCCGAACCTGCGGCGAAGCCCGAGTTGCTCGGCACGTCCGTCCCGACATCGACGGCGCTGTTCTCGGTCACGGTTCTCCTACCTCCCCGACGCCGAACCACACCCCAGGGTTCGCTGGCGCCCACCGTACACCACCATGAGACGTGGATCACGAGAATGCGGATTAACATATATGATCCGTACAAGCCCAGCTGCCAGGCTTTTTGCCCAAATCCCGGTCTTGCCGACTGCGAATAGAACATCCGGATACGCTGTTGCTCGTGACCATCCGGAGCTCGCCTCGGCGACGCCCGATCGCGCGTCGCCGGCATCTGGTCGAGGTTGCAGCGCGCGCCTTCAGCGATGGCGGCTATCACGCGGTGCGCCTCGACGACATCGCCGAGACCGCCGGAGTCTCCGCACCCGCGCTCTATCGTCACTTTCCGAACAAATATGCCCTGTTCGCCGAGGCGACGGCGACACTGGCGACCCGACTGGCGGCCGCCACCGCAGCCGTCGAGGCCGACGAACCCCGGACGGAGTTGCGCGCACTGCTCTCGGCCATCGCGGCAACCGCCATCGAGAATCGCCGCACCGGCGGTCTGTATCGCTGGGAGTCGCGCTATCTGACCGGACCCGACGCCGAGCACGTGCGGACCGTGGTCATCGCGCAGCATCGCCGGCTGCGGTCGACGATCATGCGGTGCCGAACCGAGCTGGAGCGCACCGATGCCGACCTGCTCGCCGCGGCCATGACCAGCGTCGTCGCGAGCCCGGCCACCCACCGGGTGTCATTGCCGCCGCGGGAGGTACAGACGTTGCTGTGCGATGCCGCGATGAGTCTGCTCGAACCGGACCTGGCCCAGACGGGGAACGGACCTCCGGCATCGATCCCGGGTCTCGCACCGGCAGCCAAGCGCGAGTTGATCCTGTCGCAGTCGATCGACTTGTTTGCCGCGCGCGGTTTTCACGACGTGACCATCGACGACATCGGCCAGGCTGCCGGGATACCCCCGTCCGGGGTATATCGGCACTTCCCGAGCAAGGCCGCGATTCTCGAAGCCGCGTTCTGGCGGGCCTCCGATCGCACCGCGGCCTCCGTCGCCGACGCGCTGGCGACGTCGCACACACCGCCGGACGCGGTCGGCGAGATGGTGCGGCGCTACGTCGCATTATGTTGCTCGGCAAGCGAATTGATCACCGTGTATCTGTCGGAGACGGGCCACCTCAAGGCGAGTACACGCACTGCACTGAGCCGCAGACAACGTCTGACCGTCGAAGAGTGGGCCACCTGGCTCGGTCGGGCACGGCCCGAATTGAGCGCCACCCACGCCCGCTTCCTCGTCCACGCCCTGTTGGCGGTGGCCGCCGACCTCGTCCGTATCACTCCCCTGCCCGATCCGGCGCGCATCGAGGCGATCGGACGGCGGATTCTGCTGGGCGCCGACTTCAGTCGATGACGTCGAGCTTGGCCAGCAGCCAACGCCCGTTCTGCTTGGTCAAGGTCACCAGCACCCGTGACTGGTACGGAATCCCCTGGGGCACTTGGTTGGCGACCTCCGTAGAGGTGATCGTCTGGTCCAGGCTGATGAGCACCTTGGCATTCGCGTCGCTCATCGACTCGATGCCGGCGTGGTCGGCGACGGCCTTCGACACCCCTTTGGCGCTGGCATTGCCCGTGCGGGCATCATGCGAGGACGTGAGGAAACCCTTGAAGAATTCCGGTGTGGAGACCGCCCGAACCCGGGAATCGAGGTCGCCATAGTTCGTCGAATCGTAGGTGGCCACGGTCGCGGCAGAGCGTTTGGCCACCTCGATGACCTCCCGGCGGTCATTCTCCGATGGCCCCGACTGCGCGGCATTGTCGGTCTGGCCCAATTGATACGCCAGCACGCCGGTCGCCACTCCGAGGCCGATGACCAGCGCCACCAACACCGCCACGAGGGCGAACAGCCGGCGACTGCCGGCGATCTGCAGCCTGCGACGTGAACGCCCCGTTGAGCTCGGGGGCGTCGAGTCATCGATCTTGCGTGGGATCCGATCCGGATCCGACGAACGGACGGCTTTGCGGTCTGCGTCGGCACGCAGCCGTTCACGTTCACGCCGGTTCGCCGCGAGGAAGTCGTCGCCGTCCAGCGGTGTCATATCAGGACCCGACTCGGCAACGCCACCCCGCGCGGCTGCGTCCGGCTTCTCACCGGGATCATCGTCGGCGTGACCATCTGAGGTGTACCCGTCTGACGGGTGCTCGTCCAGGGTGTGTTCGTCCAGGGTGTGGTCGTCCGGAGTGTCCGACCGGGACTCTCGCGCTCGCCGAGAACTCGGCGCGACTGACTTGGGCATGGCCACCAATGTAGCTGCACCGTTGTGGCGGTCGTCACCCCCGTGTCATATACGATATATGATGTGCGCGTACCGTTCCGCGCAGACATCAGCTCACCGAGAGGCACCGAACCCGTGATCAGCTTTACCGAGGAACAGACCGCGTTCGCCGCGGCCGTCGCCGACTTCTGTCGCCGCGAGGCCGGTACTCGCGAACAACGCGACGCATTGACCGACGGCGGTGCGGAGTTGCATTCACAAGAGCTCTACCGAAAGATGGCCGCACTCGGCTGGACCGGACTGCTGGTACCCGAAGAGTATGGCGGCGCCGGGGCCGGCAACGTCGAGATGTGCATCCTGCTCGAGGAGGCGATGCGAGCGATGGCGCCCATCGGCGGCATCGGCCCGACCCTGATCACTGCGGCCGCATATCAGAAGTTCGCCGACGAACAGACGAAAAAGCAGGTCTTGACCGGTGTCGTCGACGGTGACTCACTGTCGATCTCGATGTCGGAGCCCGAGGCGGGCTCGGATGTGGCGAATCTGTCGTGTCGCGCGGAGAAGGTCGACGGCGGCTGGATCATCAACGGCCAGAAGACATGGTGTTCCAACGCGCACTTCGCCACGTCGATCCTGCTGATCGCGCGTACCGAGAAGACCGACAAGAAGCATGAGGGCCTCACCCAGTTCCACATCCCGGCCGACACCCCGGGGCTGAAGATCCAGGGCATCGACACCCTCGGCGGCCGGGAGGTCAACGACCTCTACTTCACCGATGTCCGCGTGCCCGACTCCGCGGTCGTCGGCCAGGTCGGCAATGGCTGGAAGCAGTTGATGGCGGGACTCAACACCGAGCGGCTGATCTTGGCGGCGATGCAGCTCGGCGTCGCCGAACGCTCCTTCGCCGACACGTTGCAGTTCATCACCGAGCGCAAACAGTTCGGAAGGCCGATCGGCACGTTCCAGGCACTGCGGCATCGCATGGCCGATCTGGCCACCGAGATCGAATGCACCAAACTGTTGGTGTATTCGGTTGCCGCGCAGGCCGATGCGCACCCGGACAAGCTGCTGCCACGGGAGGCCTCGATGGCCAAGCTGAAGGCCACCGAGACATCGAAGCGGATGACGATCGACGCGATGCAGATGATGGGTGGTTACGGGTACGCCACGGAGTTCGACGCGGAGCGTCTCATGCGCGGCGCGATCATCTCGACGGTCTACGGTGGCACGAATGAAATCCAGCGCGACATCATCGGCAAGACCTACGGGCTCTGACAACCCGGGTGGGCGCGCGGACACCAATGCGGCGCCCACCCGGTTACGCCGGCGTCCGCAACTGTCGGAGGAGGTCGCCGCGCACCTGCGGCACCTGATCATGACGGCCGATTTCCGGCCGGGCGAGTACATCCGACTCGACGAGACCGCCGAGCGGCTCGGCGTCAGCGTCACGCCGGTGCGTGAGGCGCTGCTGACCCTGCGTGGCGAGGGCATGGTCAGCGTCGAACCGCACCGTGGATACCGGGTGAGCGAGCTCGACCGCATCGACGTCGACGACCTGTTCTGGCTGCAGGGCGAGATCGCGGTGAAGCTCGCCCTGCGTACCGCCGAGGTCATCACCGCCGGGCAACTCGCCGACCTCGAATGGTGCAACCAGAAGTTGCGCACCACCGTGGCAGCCGGTGACACCGAGGCGGTCATCGACGCCGAGTTCGAATTCCATCGCAGGCACAACGTGATCGCCGCGGGCAAGAAGCTCGCGTGGTTTTTGCTGTCGGCGGCGCGCTACACCCCCACGCAGCTCTACGCGTCCGACCCCGACTGGGGCGCGGTGGCCGTCGACAGCCACGATCGCCTGATCGCGGCGTACCGTTCCGCCGACCGCGACGCGGTGACCGCGCAGACGCGCAGGCAGTTCATCGACGGAGCCGCCCGGCTCGCCAAACACCTTGAGCAGACGGGTATCTGGGATGACAACCCGAGTTGACTCCGGATGTGGGGACTGCCCTCAGACGCTGCCGAGATCGGCGGAGAGCCACTGCTCGGGCCGCACCGTGACGCGCGATTGCGCACCGTGGTCGCCCGACGCGAACTCGACATATCCGGCCACCTTGTCGGCCGGGAGATAGCGCGCGGCCATCTCGGCGAGCTCGTCGCCGGTGCCCGGTGCGGTGGCGACCACCGGCCCGGAGATCGCCACGTACCGGATCGACGGTTCGAGACGCTCCGCCATCAGTGAGCACCGGCCGGCCGCGGTGAGCAGCTTCATCTTTCGCGACCCGGTTCCGGTCAGAAACCACAGATCGCCGCCGGGCTGATACTGATACCAGATCGGCACCACCAGCGGCGCCCGATCGGAGCCGGCCTCGATCGAGAGCGCCCCGATGTGCGGTTCGGCCAAAAAGCTCTGTCGTTCCTCGATACTCAGTGCCATGGCCACAAGCCTAGGTTTCAACCCGAATCTGCGGGACGTGATCGGAGCTCTGAAATGTCACCGGTGAGGAACTCTCATACAGGAGAGAACAGGAATCGAACCCGCCAGGGACCACCGAAGGCCTGTCGTACAGCCCCGGACATGGTCATGGGAAATTTGGCGGACAACGGCTAGTACTCGGACCGTGGTTTACGCGGTATCTCGGGCGGCACACCTGGCTCATGGTCGTGCGGGCCGACTGACAATACAACGACCACGCCTCCGTCCGCGTTGCTGTCGTCGGCCCATTGCCAGTACATGCGCTACGCGTTCGGTGTGGCGTTCACGTAAGAGTTCCAGATGTCGCGCCCTCCTGGGCCCTTCAAGTGCTCCATCTTGTGCGTTTGAAACCCGGGGTGGGTCGGGCCCACGTCACGCATCATCTTGATGCACTTCTTCATTTTCTTAAACTTCGATTCAAGCCAGACGGTGCTGCTCGCCTCTCGCACCCACTGGTCGAACGACTCCGCAAAGCGGACCTCGCGAGGTTTCGTCACTCGTCAAACAGCCAGTCGGACGACGTGGTCTTCCCCTCGACGACCTCGTTGAGTGCCCGCCGCGTTTGCTCGTAGAGCTGTTTGTTCTCAAGAATCGCGCGCTCGGATTCGTGTAATGCCGACATCGGAACAAGCCGGATGGAGCCGTCCGACTCGGTGATTCGCACGTACTTCTGGTGCGGCTAGCCGGCCGGGATGTGCAACTCTGAAGACTCGTCGGACTCAATGATCTGAGAATCGCTCTCATAGCTGATCGCGGCGGTCATTGCACAAGTATGCACACTGCTTGATTGCGTCGCCAGACAACGTGATCGATTCTTGGTGGAACAGGGGATCAACGGACTTCTGTGGACACAGCTACCCGCATCGAGCCATCGGGCTGACCTTCCGGCGCGTCGAGACCCCTCGAGGCGCCGGAAGCACCAACAGTGGAGGCCCGGAACAGCAAAACCCGCCCACCGACGAGGAGCTGCCCATCGCCGTAGCCGCGCTCCCCTGGAGCCGCAGCCAGCTGGTGATCCCCGCCGCCGCCGTGGGCGGCCGGTTCGGCGAGCTGACCGCCTTCCCCCGCAAGCGCTTCATCGTGAACGACGACGACGCACTCATCTTCGCTTCGCCACCTGAGTGCCATCGATGATCTCGAGCAGCTGCCGTTCACCGACGCCGCGAGAACCGGCCCGCTTCCCCGCAGCAGCTTCACCTGGCACTGAGTCCAGGCGCACAAGCTTGCGAATCATCCTGACCTGCAACTGCATTCGCTGCGCCACTACTACTGCACCCGCTACGCCCAGCTCTCCGTCGCGTCAATGACCGAGGTCATTGCACGGCTCGGGCACGTCTCGGTACAAACCGCGATGTGCGACCACCACGCCGGTGCCCGGGCGGACGAGCTGGCCCAGCGCGCCGCCAGGTGAACGCTGCGTCCGGCGTCAATCGTCCATCGACCTGCCCATCCACTCGTCAGGAATTCTCCGGATCACGGCTGTGCGCTTCTTCTTCGCTGGCTCGATCGCCGACACCTGCGCGGTGAACTCTGCGATCCACTCGTTCTCGAACTGGTATAGCAGCTGCGCGGTGGTGTGCTCGACGCGAACCGGTCTCCGCCTGAGTTCGTCCCCCGGGCACAGGGCGCTGGCTAGGAATCGCGGTCGACACCTTTGCCTAGCACGGCTTCTATCGCCTTGTCCTCGGAAAGGAACCGATGTCCGGTCAGTCTGAGCGCCTTCGCGAAAGCGTCTATAGGCGTATACGTCGGCGCCGTTGAAGTGCACCCCGCGATCGCGTCGGGCGTCGGCGGACCGATCTCGACGACCTCGATCTTCCTGTTCTCGATGAGTATGGACCAGCGCATCCAAGCGCGTAACTGTCAGAACATGCAGCCGAGCACCACGGGATGCTTCAGAAAGCAGAAAACCCGCTGTCACCAGCGGGTTTGTGCTGCTCCCCCAACTGGACTCGAACCAGTAACCGTTCGATTAACAGTCGAATGCTCTGCCAATTGAGCTATGGGGGATTGCTCGTTCGGTGCGTCCGCCGCCCACCGGGGTGGCATCAGAACCGAACGCTGACTCTAGCGCATGGATCGCGGAAAGGACAAAACGCCAGTTCGTGTGTTCCCGTGCCGTACGGGCCGGTCGGGGCGACGGGTCGCCGCGGCCGTCGGGTATTCTCGCTGCTCGGGCATCCCATGCCCGCTGGGGCGGTAGCTCAGTCGGTTAGAGCCGCGGACTCATAATCCGTAGGTCGCGGGTTCGAGCCCCGCCCGCCCCACCGAATGTGTCCCTACCAGCACACGTCCCCGGGACCCCACAGCACGTGGCCTGGTTCCTGCGTCCGCACCGGCACCCGACCCGCTCGAGCCTAACCGCTACTCGGCGAAGACCATTCGGCGTCGATGACGGTGGCTCCCACCCTGCGGGCCGCGTGGACGAGGACCGGCCCCGAATCCTCTCGCCAGGACTCGGGGCCGGTAGCTCAAGCTCGGCGCACCGCTACTCCGCGTCGACGAATGCGGTCAGCTTTGCCTCCACATAATCCTGGATCTTGTTCTCGTGCGCCTCGGCCGTGGCCTTGACACCGGCGAGCTCCTTGGTCGATTTCGCCACGACCTCACCGATGAGCTTGGCCTGCTCGATGGAGACGATGTGGAACTTGTGGTTCTTCTTGAACTGCTTGTGCACCTCACCGGCGATACCGCCCTCCAGGGCGAGCTTGCTCAGGAGATCCAGCTTCGCCTCGCCGGAGCCTTCGGAGAAGTCGAGATCCTCGAGATCCACCCACACGGTGTTGGGCCGTGTGGTCGATTCGAATGCGTAGCGAAGGTTGGTCAGGTCGATGACAACCTGCCACAGCGTCTGCGAGGCATCCGGCTTGCCCGGCTCAGGGTTACGGAAGGGCTGAGCACAGTTGCGGATGATGCTCAGCATTGCTGCCATCGCCTGCACCTGCGAGGTCGGCTCCGGCTGCACACCAACGTAATACAGTGCACGCGCAAAACGGTCACTGGCCAGGCAGGTGCCGGGGAGCGGGTCGTCACCGCCGAGGCCCTGGAACTTCTTGGCCAATTCGAGCTGCTGGTCGTACGTCGGCGAATTCGTCATCACCAGGTAGTCGCGGCTGTGGTAGATCTCCACCTTGCCGTCGATGTACTCGAGGATCGCCGAGTCGCCGCCGGCGTCCTCGATGGCGAGGTGAAGCGCCGGCTTGCTGTGACCGGTCGGATCGGCCATCGGGATGACCTGGGGCTGGTGCTTCTCCGTCCACGCGACGGCCTCGGCCACTGTCTCGAAGTTGTCCAGGTAATACTGCAGCCACACCGACATCGCCAGCTGCGGCCGGGAATCGTCGGGGGTTCCGTAATCTGATTCCGCCAGCCACAGGAGGTGTGCGGCCAGCCCCCGCTCATTGAGACCATCGGTGGACAGGATGTCGTACACACCCGCGATGACACTGCCGTACTTGGCGGTCCATTCGAGCTTGCCGGCGACACGGTCATCGCGCTTGATGCCGCGCGGAAGCTTCCACAGGTTGGTGTGGAGGTCCTGATGGAAGTCCATGTTCCGGCCGACGATGACCGATCCGTTGGCGTCCGGCCACATGACACGAGTGCACATACTTTGGTGTCTCTTTCACTAGAAGCGAGGGAGGTCGAGCGTGGGGCGCCGCTGTTCACGACGTCCCGCCGAGCAGATAGTCCTTCCGGGCTCAGGCTAATCATCGCGGGGATCGCAAAGGCCTGAACTCACGCGAATCGGGACCAAAGGGCACAAGAATGCACCTATCAGGGCACAACATTGGACTCGACGCAGCCCCGAATGCGGCAGGGTCAGTACCTTTCATGACCCGGACCCGCTCGAGTACGCGGCACTTCTAGACCACGTGCGTCATCGTGGCGGGAGTACCGGACCCGGACAACGCGAGTACCTCGTCGAAGCCCGCGACGATACTCTCGGCAAAAATTTCCGGCTCGATGATCGATGCTGCGTCGAAATTGATTCCGAGGCAGGCGATACCGTTGTGGGTGATCATCGTCGCCATCACCGCGCATCCGGGTAACGGACCGAACGGATACATGCGTTCGACCTTGGCCCCTGCGACGTAGGTGTCCCATGGGATGCCCGGGACGTTGCTTGCCTGCAGGTCATTTTGACTTGTCGCGCCGCTGAATTGCCCCAGCAGCTTCCCGGGAATCCAGGCGAGGACCGGTCCCATCGTGTTGAACACGTCGACGGCGGGTTCGGTGCGTGCGGCCCGTACCTGTTCACGGATGGTCAGAACGCGCTCGAACGGATCGGCGATACCGACCGGTCCCGCCAGTCGGCCGACCGCGATCCGATTCCCGCCTTCAGGATCCTCAGGGCGGCGCACCGAGATCGGGATCGCCACCGGGACGGCATCGACCGGGCGGCCCATCTGTTCGTGGTAGATCCGGAACCCGCCGATCAGGCCACCGAGATACACGTCGTTGACCGAAGCCCCGATCGCCGCGCCGGCCGTGCGCAGATCGGCGAACGCGACATCGAAGGCAGCGAAGCGCCGCGACAGACTGCGCTGTGCCAGCAGCGGCGAACCAGGCGGACTCACCAGGCCCGCCACCCGGGGCACCGACCGGCCGTACCGCAGCACTTTACTCAGCGCCCGCTTCGGGTCGGTCAGTGCACGGGCTCCGCTGAGCAGGACGTCGACCCGGTGGGGCACACGTTGCACCTCCTCCCCGATCTGCCGGCACAACACCTCGAGCCCGGAGACCTCGACCGGCGCCGGTTCGGGCGGTTGCGGCTTGTCGGGCTTGGGCTCGCGTGACGTCGAATGCAGTTGTGCCAGTGCCACGATCGCGCCGAGTCCGTCGGTGAGGGCGTGGTGCCCCTTGAGGAAGTAGGCCGCCTTCCCGTCCGGTAACCCGTCGATCAGGTATCCCTCCCACGGCGGCCGGGCCGGATCGAGTGCCGACATCGCCAATTGCTCACATGTCGAGAACAGTTCGCGCATGGAGCCGTCGCCGGCGAGACGCAGCCGCCGAACGTGATAGTGCAGGTCGAATTCGGGGTCGATCGCCCAGCTCGGGGTACCGGTGCCCAATGGTGAATCGATCACACGCTGCCGGAACCGGGGCGCCATCCGACTCCCCCATTCATGCGCGGCGAGAAGCCGATCCCAGTCGGGCGCACAGTCATAGATCTCGAGCATGCAGATGGTGCCCCGTAGCCGGCGGTCGCTGTCCCCGCGCCACATCACGGTATCCACCGGACTCATGTGGGGTTCGGTGGCCCAGTCGAGCGGACGATCCGCACTCATCCGATCGCCCCCTCGTCCGGCGTGTCCGATGCATCATCGCCGTGATCGACCGGCCAGTCGGCCAGGGCGGACACGAACATCTGCCGCACTTGTTCGGCGTGTTCGCCGACCCGCTCGGCCGTCCACGCCGACGTGTCAACCGGATCGAGAACCTTGACCTCCACCACGCCCGGCTTGATCAATTGCGCACCGCGCCACATCAATTCACCGGTGTTGCGTAGCACGACCGGAACGACGGGCACCCCGGACTGCATGGCGATGTGGAACGGCCCCTTCTTGAATCGTCCGATACGCGGTGTCGCCGAACGTGTTCCCTCTGGAGCAACCACGAGCGACGCGCCGTCGTCGCGCACCTTGGCCACCACCGGCATCAGCTGCTCGATCGCCTTGTCCGAGTCGGCGCGGTCGATGAACACCAGCCCGGCCGCATCGAGGATCTGTCCGAAGATCGGTAGCTGCCGGATCTCCTTCTTGGCAACCCCGGTCGCGTTCGAGCGCACCAGATGGATCATCACCGGCAGATCCAGTTTGGATTGGTGGTTGAAGACGAAAATGCATGGGCGAGACGAGGTCAGGTGCTCGGCACCACTGAGCACATCGACGCGCACCCCGGCCAGCGCGAGCCCGATGTCGACTCCCCCGGACATCGCCGCCTGCATCATCGACTCACTCCGGCCCCGACGCAACAGACCACCGAGCGCACCCGCGGCCGCCGAGGTGAGGAACGTCCCATAGAACGCGCCGGTACGCACGGCCATCTCGATCTCGTTGTGGGCCGGATTGCGCAGGTCGAGGATCGGCCAGCCACGGGCCTCGGCCTCGGTCCGCAGGTTGCGCTTGGGCGACACCGCCACCGGGTGGCCCACCGACTCGAGATATGGGATGTCCTCGTTGCCGTCGCTGTAGGCGAACGACCCGTCGAGATCCATGTCGTGTTCGCGCGCGAGCCGCCGCACGGCTGCCGCCTTGCCCGGCCCCCACAGCGGCCGTCCGATGTACCGGCCGGTCACCACGCCATCGACCACCTCGACGTCGGTCGCCAGCGCATGGTCGGCATCGATCGCCCGGGCAATCGGGGCGATCTGGAATCGGGTCGCCGACGACGCGACGACGATCCGGTGGCCCATCGCCCGGTGTGCCCGCAGGATCTGCCACATCTGCGGCCGCAGTCGCGCCGCTGTCTCGTGGGTGAAGAGATGATCGCCGAGGTCGAGTAGTTCCTGATAGGTCTTACCCGCGAACGTCGGCCGGGTGGCATCGAGAACCTCGGCGTAATCCTGTTCGGATTCGACCCCGCGCAACCCGATGAGGAGGAAATCGGCGAGCTCACCGAGGCCGAACTCCATGCTGCGAACCCGGGCACGCATGATCGCGGCCGCCGAGAACCCTTCGATCAGCGTGCCGTCGTAGTCGAAGAACGCACCGATCTGTTTGCCACGCCCGGCCGCACCGATCGCGGCAACTCGTTCGGCGAGCGCACTCACCGCATGACCCCGGTCTGCTCGGCCTCGATCGCGGCGATCTTGTCGAGGCGTTCGCGCATCTCGTCCACCTCGTCGAGCCACTTCCGACGGGCCACGGCGAGGTCACGCCCGTCGGACGTGATCAGTCCGCGGTTGTCGGCGAGGCGGTAGGCGGCGTCGTAGAGCTCCGTGGACACCGATTCCTTGCAGCGGACCACCTCCTGCAGTACCAGTTGCCGCCCCAACCCGAGGCAATCGGCGAGTACCTCGTCCTTGGCGACCGCCGCCTGACCGACCGGTGCTGATCCGAGCGCCACCAGCCGTTGCGCGACGACGAGTTGTGCGTCGAAGAAGGGTTGCAGGGTGCGCCGCGCGAACAACGCCCCCGACGTCGAGAGCAGCGTCTGATGTATCCATTCGGGTGTCGGGGGGGTCTGCCGCCACTCCGGTGCGATCAGGTCGAGTTCGGCAGCGAGACGGTGGAAGTACACGTCCTTGGCCGGAAAGAAGAACTCGAACTTCAGCAGGTCACGGATACGCAGTGCCTCTTGCTGGGAGGCGGTGAGCATCGCATCGACATCCGCCGTCAGATCACCGCGGTCGGCGGCCAGCATCGCCACTTCGACGATGGCGCGACCGACGAAATGATGCAGCGCCCCGTTGCGGTAGTAGGCCGCGATCGCGTGATTGCCGGGCGCTATCGACCACACGGTGTCGGTGCCACCGTCGTACCGCGTGAGTACGTCGGCGACGGCCAGTTCGCGCAGCGTCGAAAGCAGTCCCAGACCCCTACACAACTGTGGGTCGGGCCCGGGCAGGCCACGGCGCTCGATGTAGTCGAGCAGCGGCGCCAGGATGTGCTCGATCTCGCCGGCCGTATACGCCCGGTCGCCGGCACCCAGCAAGGCAAACCCGGCCAGCGAGGTCGCCGAAATCGGTGTGGCGGCGTTGATCTCGTCCATCACCCGAAACGCGATCTTGTCCAATGCGGCGGGATCGTCGCCGCCCTCGGCCATGGCCGCACGCAGTGAGAACGGAGTGCCGAAGCGCACCCGCGCCTCACCGAGGTGCGTGCGTTGGGCCTTCGCATATTTCAGCAACCAGGTGACATCCTCGGGCTTCTTCGTGCCGCCGGCCGACTCGCGCGCCATCGCCGCGATCTCCTGGAGCTGGTCATAGACGATGGAGGTCGGCACCACCATCATGTCGGCATCGTCGAGTTGCCCGATGGCGTCGACGACATAGGACAGCAATCCGAGTTTCGGCGGACGCAACTTACCGGTCCGGCTGCGGCCGCCCTCGATGTACCACTCGAGGTTGAACCGCTTCTCGACGATGAACGAGAGATACGACCGCATGGCGAACTTGTAGACCGGATCGCCGCCGAACTTGCGACGGATGAAGATGAGTCCCGCGCGGCGGGCAACCGGGGTGATCGGCCACAACGCGAGATTGTTGCCACCGAGTACCAGATTCGGCGGAAAGTCATGGCTGCGAAGAACTTCCGAAAGAACCAGGGTATCGACATAGGAACGGTGCGACGGCAGGAAGATCAAGCCGTGACTCTTGTTGAGGGTACGCAGCCGACCGAGCGTGTCGAGGTCGACCGAGACCGTCCATGCCCGCTGATAAAGGGCACGGAAGGTCGAGGAGAACACGTCGCCCATCAATCGGCTCTGGGTGGCCACGAAGTCCGACATCTTGTCGGTCGTCTCCTGCATCACCGCCGCGATCGGACGGCCGAGTTCGGCCGCGAGTTTGGCGGCGTTCTCGCGAAAGCGTGCCGACGATCCGATCTGCTCGGCGACCAGACGGGGCACCTTGTACCGGTCACCGACGAGCTGGCGTTCGGCACGCTCGGCCGACAACGACGCCTGGACACCGACGAATGCCGCGAACGACTCCCCCTGCGCCGACGACTGCTCGTGGCGGCGATACAGGTCTGCGACGGTGGCCGGCTCACCGGCCACCACACGCACCCGATCAGGACTTCGCCGCTGGATCGCCTTCTGCCGGAACGCCGGCGGCCGGCGCGGGTTCGACAGCACCAAGACGTCGGCCACCGAGACGCGCCGCTCCCCCTTGCGCACCGGCGGCAGCCACACCACCCGCGCAGGTATCAGAGTCGTGTCCGGATCGACGGTCGCCACATCGATCTCGTCGAGGCTCCGCGTCGACGCGTCGGGATGGGTCGTCTGCGCCCACTGCGCCACCACCTGCCACTCACACGCGGTACGTACCTCCGCGAGCACGATATCTGTCACCGGCGATCCGCCCTTCTCACTCGTCGCGACCATCACGTCGGACATCGGCCATTGTGACTCACCACATACTGTGCGATCAGCCGAATGCGCCGACCCGCGGCGAGGCCGACGGGTCCTATGGCCCGTCTTTCCCGGCCAAGGTCCCGATCTGGGCCGATCAGCACTCGATGATCGCGCGCCCGGCGTAGCGTTGCGGCCATGAACGCAATGTGGGTGATGCCGGTCATCGCACTGGTTGCTTCCGTGATCATCGGGATCGGATTCGCCATGGGATTTCCCGGCAAGAAGGACTGATCTGTCCATCGTGTTGAGCCCGGCCCGCCGACCACCGCGGGCCGGGCTCAACCCGTTCGGGTACCGGTCGCCGGAGTCGGCACGTACACGGGCGGCAGCGTGGCGACGTAGATCGACGACCAGCGCGTCATCACCACCGTAGCAGTCTGCTACGGTGGTGTGGTAGCAGTCTGCTACACACTGATGGCCCACGCAGTATCGGTGGGTGGGCGCACAAGACAGGAGGCCGTCATGGCCGATGGGACCGCAGACAAGGTGACCCGCTTCTCGGCTGCACTCGTCGATGCCGCCGGCGCGGAGGGCGCGCGCGAACACCGTTCGGCACGTCAGCAACTCGAACACTGGGCACGTGTGGGCCGCGGGGTCTCGCTGCGCACGAGCGCGGCCCGTCGCCGTGTGGAGTCGGCACTGACCGGTAGCCTGCCGATCGGCGATCTCACCCCTGAGGAATCGGTGGTCTTCGATGCCGAGGTCGAGGCCCTTCTCGAGGAGCGACTGGCAATGACAGATATCGTCGCAGAGCGTGCAGCGCAAGGGTTTTCCTCGGTCGCCGTCGGCGACGACGGACGCATGGTCGAGTACCGGGCCGATGGGACCACGGTCGTCCTGGAGTGAGTCCGCGCCTCGACCTGGTCGTCGGATGCAATGGGGCGGGCAAGACGACCCTCGTCGAACATCACCTCCTGCCCCTGCTCCACACACCGTTCGTCAATGCCGACGAAATCGCCCGCCGGCGTTGGCCTTCGGAGCCCGAGGAGCATTCCTATGAGGCCGCGCGGGTGGCCGCCCGCACCCGCTCGACCCTTATCGGACTCGGCCGATCCTTCATCGCCGAGACGGTCTTTTCCCATCCATCGAAGCTCGAGCTGATCGACGAGGCGCACGACCACGGCTTCCGGGTGACCCTGCACGTGGTGATGGTGCCCGAAGAGTATGCCGTACAACGAGTCCGACTACGCGTGACCAGTGGCGGCCACCGCGTCCCCGAGGACAAGATCCGGACCCGCTACCACCGGCTGTGGCCGCTGATCGCACAGGCGATCCCCCGATGCGATCAGGCCGCCGTCTACGACAACCACGCGCGGCGGACCCGGGTCGTGGCGCGATTCGTCGACGGCACCCCCGAAACCCCGCCGCGATGGCCCGTCTGGACGCCGGCGCCACTGACGTCGACATGGGCGTCGGCACCCGGGTGAGAGACCCGGTGAGGCACGCCACGACGGCCACCGGCAGTGATACGTGCGCGCTCACTGCCCGATCGGCCAGGTGCAGCCCCATACTTTGGGGAATCGCACCGATGTGATGGGAGCCAAATCATGGCAGAGAGCAGGCAACACATCTGGGGACGACCGCGTGCAGTTCCCGACCGATGCTCGGGCGTCCACACCTACGCCGGCGGCTGTCGGTACAACGCCGACGACCCCCACCGACCGCGGTATCCGGCCGAACTGCGGCCGGGAGTCAGGCCCGAGGCCGCCTGAGAAAGCACGGGACCGGCAATTCAGCCGACCCCGGCACTCGGGTCGACGGCCTGCTCGAGGAGGCTGCGCCGATACGCCTCGAGCGCCACGAGATCGCCGAACACCGCGTTGTACCCGTCGGGGTCCTCGCTGGGCGCCATCCGCCGCAGTCGGGACTTGATGTCGGCGATCTGCGCACCGACCCACACCTCCTGCAACCGGGCCAACACGCTGTTGACGTAGCGCGGGACGTTGTCCTCGGTCACCGACATCGGTTCCACCGCCAGCTCGGTGACCAACGGAGAGAGCACCGGATCGTCGACCTGGTGGTTCACCGCGTCGACCCACTGAGCACTCGCCATCCCCGATGACGTGCCACCGAGGTCGGACATCGCCTGACGTAGCCGCGCATACGCCGGCTCGGTGAAGCATTCGGCCGGCAGCGAATCGAAGACCGTCCCCGCGATGCCCGGACATTGAAGCGCCGACTTGAGCGCCTCGCGTTGCGCCCACAGGCGTGGATCATCAGGGCGTGGCCGGCCAGAACCGGGCTGCTTGGCGGCCTCCGGACGATCCCGCCGCAACTGGCGGCTCGGAGCCGATGCCCGGCCCGAGGTCCGGGCATGGCGGGCGCCCTCTTCGCGAACGCGGGCGAGCACCTGGGCCACCTCGTCCCACCCCACCCAGCCGGCGAGTTGGCGCGCGTACTCGTCGCGCAATGCAACGTCTTTGATGCGGGCCACCACGGGCACCGCCTCCCGAAGCGCGTGCACACGCCCCTCGGCGGTATCGAGGTCGTAGGTCGCGATGAGGGTCTTGATCGCAAACTCGAACATCGGGGTGCGCCGGGCGATCAGATCGCGGACCGCGGCGTCGCCCCGTTCCTGACGCAGTTCACACGGGTCCATCCCGTCGGGCGCGATCGCGACGAATGTCTGACCGGCAACCGACTGCTCACCTTCGAAAGCCTTGAGCGCCGCCGCTTTTCCGGCATCGTCACCGTCGAAGGTGTAGATCACCTCGCCACGGAAGTACGAGTCGTCCATCATCAGCCGCCGCACCAGCGCGAGGTGATCCTCACCGAAGGCGGTTCCACACGCCGCGACGGCGGTGGTCACACCGGACAAGTGCATCGCCATCACGTCGGTATAGCCCTCGACGATGACCACCTGATGACCTTTGGCGATACTCTTCTTCGCCAGATCCAGACCGAAGAGCACCTGAGACTTCTTGTACAACATGGTTTCCGGCGTGTTCATGTACTTGCCGAGGTTGTCGTCGTCGAAGAGTTTGCGGGCCCCGAAGCCGATGATGTCGCCGCCGAGATTGCGGATCGGCCACAGCAGCCGCCGATGGAAACGATCGATGGGTCCCTTACGACCCTCCTTGGACAGACCGGCTTCGGTGAGTTCGGCGAACTCGAAGCCTTGGGCAAGCAGGTGTTTGGTCATCGTGTCCCACCCGGCGGGGGCGTATCCGCAGCCGAACTGTGCGGCGGCGGCCGCATCGAAGTTGCGTTCGGTCAGGTAGTCGCGAGCGATCTGCGCCTCGGGCGAACGCAACTGTTCGACGTAGAACTTGTGCGCGGCGGCATTGGCAGCGGCGAGGCGGGCACGGGTCCCGCGGTCGCGTGCCACGCTCGGTCCGCCGCCCTCGTAGTGGATCTGATAGCCGATCCGGTCGGCGAGCTGTTCGACCGCCTCGACGAAGCCGACGTGCTCCTGCTTCTGCAAGAAGCTGTAGACATCGCCGCCCTCCCCACAGCCGAAGCAGTGAAAATGCCCATGCAGCGGGCGGACATGAAACGACGGGGTCTTCTCGTCATGAAAGGGACACAAGCCCTTGAGCCGGTCCGAACCGGCCTGCTTGAGTGCCACGTAATCGCCGATGATCTCCTCGATGCGGGTCTGTTCACGGATAGCCGTGATGTCGCGATCGGGAATTCGGCCTGCCACTTCGACCAGTGTAGTGATCACGATGGTGTCCGGCTCGCGCGGTTCGGCCCCGGCCCGGTGAGCGGTACGGTCGAGCTGATCGGTATCAGGCCGGATCACCGCCCGGCGACGACGGAACAGGAGTCCGCATGGCACAGGAATCATCCCCGTTCACCCCCACTCCGTTCACAACCGACGAGCAGGCCCGGCTGACCAGCGGCCGCGACTTCTGGACCACCGAGGCGATCGGCGACCTGTCGCCGATCATGCTCACCGACGGCCCCCACGGTCTGCGTAAACAGACCGGCGGCACCGATGCCCTGGGCATCTCGGGCAGCGTCGCGGCGACATGCTTCCCGCCGGCCGCCGGACTGGCCCAGACCTGGAGTCCGGCGCTGGCCCAGCGGGTCGGTGCCGCCATCGGCGACGAGGCGCGCGGCCAGAGGGTCTCGGTGGTCCTCGGTCCGGGCATCAATCTCAAGAGGTCGGTACGCGGTGGCCGCAACTTCGAGTTCTTCTCCGAGGACCCGTACCTGACCGCCCAGCTCGGCGGAGCCTGGGTACGGGGCTTGCAGAGCCGCGGCGTAGGCGCATCGCTGAAGCACTTCGCGGCCAACAACCAGGAGACCGACCGGATGCGCGTCAGCGCCGACGTCGACGAGCGCACCCTGCACGAGCTGTACCTGCGCGCGTTCCGTGCGATCGTGACACGTGAGCAGCCGTGGACGGTGATGTGCTCCTACAACCGGATCAACGGTGTACACACCGCGCAGCACCGTGAGTTGCTCACCGAGACCCTGCGCGAGCGTTGGGGTTTCGACGGAGCAGTCGTCAGCGACTGGGGTGCGGTGGTGGATCGCGTTCGGTCGGTGGCCGCCGGACTCGACCTGACGATGCCCTCCCCGGGCACCGCCGCCGACGCCGAGGTCGCCGCCGCGGCGTCCGACGGCCGGCTCGACCCGAGCACACTGGCAGCCGCCGCAGACCGGGTCGCCACACTCGTCCGCACGGCCACCTCGCACGCACCGGCCACCGACGAGAGCCCCGACCTCGACGCCCACCACCAGCTGGCGCGGGAGGCGGCCGGCCAGGCAATCGTGTTGCTGCGCAATGACGACGACGTGCTGCCGCTCTCGGCGTCGACTGACCTCGGCGTCATCGGTCGCCTCGCCACGCAGCCGCGCTATCAGGGTGGCGGCTCGTCACACGTGAACGCGACGCGGGTGGACGTGCCACTCGACGAGATCCGTGCGCGTGCCGACGGATCGGTGGGCTTCGCGCCCGGCTACCTGGTCGGCGACACCGGTGCCGATCCGGGCGAGGTCCTTCTCGGCGAGGCGCTCGATCTGGCCCGCAACTCGTCGACGGTGGTGCTGTTCCTCGGCCTCGCCGATCAGCAGGAGTCCGAGGGCTTCGACCGCGACGACATCGACCTGCCCGCCGACCAGATCGCACTCGCCGAGGCCGTCGTTGCCGCCAATCCGCGCACGGTGATCGTTCTCGCACACGGCGGGGTGCTGGCACTGTCACCGCTGACCGCTCCGGCGATCCTCGACGGCGCACTCCTCGGCCAGGGGGTCGGCGCCGCCGTCGCCGACGTACTGTTCGGGCAGGTGAATCCCTCGGGCCGACTGGCCGAGACGATTCCGCTGCGCATCGAGGACACCTCCGACTACCTGTCCTTCCCCGGCGAGTCGGGCCATGTGACCTACGGCGAGGGACTGTTCATCGGCTACCGCTGGTATGACTCACGCAACCTGCCGGTCGCCTTCCCATTCGGACATGGCTTGTCCTACACGACTTTCGAGTACCGAGATCTGGATGTCCACGCGAACGACGACGGCGGCATCGACATCGCGGTGACGGTCGCCAACACCGGCGAGCGGGCCGGTCGCGAGGTGATACAGGTCTACGCGGGCCCCACCAAGCGGCGCGAGGCCAAATCCGTCGCGACCGGCCCGGTCCGGGAACTCAAGGCGTTCACCGACGTCGACCTCGATCCTGGGCAGTCGCGCCGCGCGGATCTCACCATCTCCGCCGACGATCTGGCCTGCTGGGATCTGCGGACACACGCTTTCGTCGTCTCGTCCGGATGTTATGCGGTGTCGGTGGGTGCCTCGAGTCGAGACCTGCGTGGCACCGTCGAGGTCGACATCGTCGGCAACGAGCCGACCCTGCCACTCACCGAGGACTCGAGCATCGCCGAGGTGCTCGCCGACCCCGTCGCCGCCGAGGGGATGGCGCCGATCATCGCCGGGCTGACGGGCGGATCCGATTCCGGTCCCGATTCTGGCATCGACATCGCGGCGATGATGGGCTCGGTTCCGGTGGGCCGCATCGTCGACTTCTCCGCCGGCGCACTGTCGCGAGAATCCCTGCAGGGCATCCTGGATCGGGCCAACGCCGCGCACTGACCTGCGGGACGTCGGCACTGACCACACAGCGCCGGCGGCGGCGGCGGTTCAGCCCAGATGCGCCTGCGCGCCCGAATTGTGCTTGTCGGTACGTTCGAGCCGGCCTTCGGTCATCGAGGCGATCTGATCGACGATCACCCGCTTGCGGGCCGCATCATCGGTGGCCTGTTGCCAACTGGGCACGAAAACCGGATCGAGGCCGCCCGGCGCCGCGGCGATGAGCCAGTCACCCACCCGGTGAATCCGCTCGCGCTGGCGGGCTTGATGGGCTTTGTGCCGGACGTCGGAGAAGATGAACCGCAGCGCAAGCGTTTTCAGGATCGCCACCTCGGCGGCGATCAGTGGCGGCACCAACAGGTCGGCGTCGTAACGCGACAGCGACCGGCCCCCCACCACCGCGCGGGTACCGGTGATGGCCGCCGACGCGAATCGGCCGATGAGTTCGCTGGTGAGTCGTTTCAGTTTGACCGAAGCATCCAGACTACCGTCGAACACGCCGATCGCCCGCACGATCTCCATGCGCGAAAGCCGTTGGGCCGCATCGATGAGCGGCTCCGGCTCGAGGTCCGGGAACTCCTTGATGCCGATGTCGGCGAGCGTACGCTGATCGTCGGGGTCGGCGAGAGACCGCAGGTCGATCCGATTGGCGATGACGCCGTCCTCGAGATCGTGAACCGAGTAGGCGACGTCGTCGGACCAGTCCATCACCTGCGCCTCGATACACTGCCGGTCACCGGGAGCACCCCGGCGCACCCAGTTCAGCGCGGCGGCGTCATCGGCGTACGCACCGAACTTCACCTTCGGCGGGCGGCGCGTCCACGGGTATTTCAGGGTGGCATCGAGCGAGGCCCGGGTCAGGTTGAGCCCGGCGCTGCGGCCCGCGGCGTCGAGCAGCTTCGGCTCCAGCCGCGTCAGGATTCGCAGATTCTGCGCGTTGCCCTCGAAACCTCCGATGTCGGAGGCCAGTTCGTTGAGAGCATGCTCACCGTTGTGCCCGTAGGGCGGATGCCCGATGTCGTGGGCCAGGCCGGCGAGCTCCACCAGATCGGGTTCGCAGCCCAGGCCGATCGCGATACCGCGACCGATCTGGCCGACCTCGAGCGAATGAGTCAATCGGGTACGCGGGATGTCACCCTCCCGGGGGCCGACCACCTGCGTCTTGTCGGCGAGCCGGCGCAGCGCGGCCGAATGCAGCACCCGGGCACGATCACGCGCATACTCGCTGCGGTGATCGGTCCGGGTGCCCGGCAGACTGGCGATCTTGGCGCCCTCGGGCACCACCCGCTCGGTGGCCTCGTCGCCGTAGAACGCGGTCGGCGGAATCCCCGACCGACCGGTGTCGGGACTGCTAGTCAAGCACCCAGCCCCGGGCGACGGCGAATTCGGTGATACGGCTACGGATCGCGACGATCTGCGCGGCGGTGAGTTCGTCGGAGGAGTCGAGCAGAAGCTCCGTCACCTCCTCGGTGAATGCGGCCGCGTCCAGCGAGCCGCCACCTTGGCGCGGACGCCGCGGACGGTCCCGGTCCCGATCCCGGTCATGCGAGCGGCCGTGATGGTCGTCGCGGCGGTGCTCGTCGCGGCGCGACGGGCGGCCACCGCCGGATTCGTCGGCCGGTGCGGCGCCGGTCACCGCGACATTGGTCGCCTTGGAACCGCGGTCGGTCTCCTCGACGTCGAAGGAGACCCGGGCGCCCGGCTTCAGCTCGTTCTCGTCGATATCGATGTCATTGATGTGCAAGAACACATCTGCCCCACCAGATTCCGGGGCCAAGAACCCGAATCCCCGATTCGCGTCGTAATGGACGACCTTGCCGTTGACTGCCACGATTCCACTCACTCTCTGCTGATCGCGCCGGTGGGCCCCTTGCCCGGACCGTGCGATGTGATCCCAATTGTGACAGACAACCGCAGGTCAGGCCGAATCGAAATCTCCGGCCACCACCTCACGCGCCGAGCAGTTTGCCTCCCAGATACTCGGCCACCCGGTCGAGGGCGACGCGCTCCTGGCTCATGGAATCGCGTTCCCGGATGGTCACGGCCTGATCATCGAGGGTGTCGAAGTCGACGGTGACGCAGAACGGGGTGCCGATTTCGTCCTGCCGGCGGTAGCGCTTGCCGATGCCCTGCGCGTCGTCGAACTCCACGTTCCAGCTCTTGCGCAACTCCGCGGCGAGGTCCTTGGCCTTCGGTGAGAGCTTCTCGTTGCGTGAGAGCGGCAGCACCGCCACCTTGACCGGGGCCAGTCGCCGATCCAGCCGCAACACCGTGCGGGAATCGGTGCCGCCCTTGGCATTCGGGACCTCTTCTTCGGTGAGCGCGTCACACAGGAAGGCCATCACCGATCGGGTGAGTCCGGCTGCGGGCTCGATGACGTAGGGGGTGTAGCGCTCCCCGGACGCCTGATCGAAGAACGACAGGTCCTCGCCGGAATGCCTGGAATGCGTCGACAGATCGAAGTCGGTGCGGTTGGCCACACCCTCGAGCTCACCCCACGGGTTGCCGGAGAAGCCGAACTTGTACTCCACGTCGACGGTGCGCTTGGAGTAGTGCGAGAGCTTCTCCGCCGCGTGCTCGTAGAGCCGGAGGTTCTCGGGATCGATGCCGAGGTCGACGTACCAGTCGAATCGTCGGTCGATCCAGTATTGGTGCCACGTCTCGTCGTCACCCGGTTTGACGAAGAATTCCATCTCCATCTGCTCGAACTCGCGGGTCCGGAAGATGAAGTTGCCCGGGGTGATCTCGTTACGGAAGCTCTTGCCGATCTGGGCGATACCGAACGGCGGCTTCTTACGCGACGTCGTCATCACGTTCTTGAAGTTCACGAAGATGCCCTGCGCGGTCTCCGGGCGTAGGTAGTGCAGCCCCTCCTCGTCGTCCACCGGGCCGAGGTAGGTCTTCATCAGACCGCTGAATGCCTTTGGCTCGGTCCACTTTCCGGGCTGGCCGGTGTCGGGGTCGTTGATGTCGGCCAGCCCGTTCTCCGGCGGGTGTCCGTGTTTGATCTCGTAGTTCTCGATCAGATGATCGGCGCGGTAGCGCTTGTGGGTGTAGAGCGACTCCACGAGCGGATCGGTGAACACCTCGACGTGGCCGGAGGCCTCCCACACCCGCCGGGGCAGGATCACCGAGGAGTCGAGGCCGACGACGTCATCGCGCGAGGTGACCATCGCACGCCACCACTGCCGCTTGATGTTCTCCTTGAGCTCGACACCCAACGGGCCGTAGTCCCACGCCGAGCGGGTCCCGCCGTAGATCTCACCACTCGGGTAGACAAGACCGCGCCGCTTGGCGAGGTTGACGACGGCTTCGACTTTGGACGGGGCGGCGGCCACGGTGAATCGCACTCCACAGACGTTGGGACGGGTGACTGCGCCGGACACCAGGGGTGACCGGCAACCCTTACAGGGTAGCCGCCGCCGGATGGGGCCAAGAATCCTCTCGCCCGATGGGGCCGAGAATCGCCCACCGCGGAGACGTTCGGCCGGCGGCGTGGCAGATCGCACGCACCAAATGACAACGAATTCCCATAAGATGGTCGGCATGGAGTCCAACCGCCGACCTTGCGACGCCGCCACTGCGCGCGCGGATGCCCAGGCGCGCGAAGCGGCCAGCGATCTGCTGCGTGCTCTCGCCGCACCCACCCGGATCGCGATCGTCCTGTCACTGCAGGAGAGCGCGAAATGCGTACACGAGTTGGTCGGCGACCTCGCGCTGAGTCAACCGCTGGTCAGCCAGCATCTGCGGGTCCTCAAGGACGCCGGGGTGGTTCGGGGACACCGCAACGGCCGCGAGATCATGTACGAGCTCATCGACGATCACCTTGCACACATCGTGACCGACGCACTCGTCCACGCGAACGAGTCGCGCGGCGCGCGTTCGACCGGCACTGCTGCGTCGGGCCCGCAGACCGAGGTGGCCTCATGAGCAAGAGCACCGAGGCGCAGCGTCCGGTCACCGGGGTGCGCGCCACGCGGCAGCGTGCCGCGATCGCCGATGAACTCGCCGCGAGCGACGATTTCCGGTCCGCGCAGGAACTCCACGAGCAACTCAAGGCGCGCGGCGAGTCGATCGGACTGACCACTGTCTATCGGAACCTGCAGGCTTTGTCCCGGTCCGGCCAGATCGACGCCCTGTGGGACGGGTCCGGGGAGACGCGCTACCGGCACTGTTCGTCGGGGCATCATCACCATCTCGTGTGCCGCGACTGCGGCACGACCGTCGAGGTGCAGGCCGACCCGGTCGAGCGGTGGGCGAGCGCGCTCGGCGACGAACACGGCTTCACCGACATCCACCACACCGTCGAGGTGTTCGGCCGGTGCGCGCGATGCCGGGCCGGTCGGTGAGCGCCGTCCGCCGCTGACGCGAACCTCAGCCGCCCACCAGAACGCCGGCCACATCGGCACCGGTCACCAACACCAGGTGCAATACCGTCAGCAGCCCGACGTCCTCGAGTCCGCCGAGCGGAAACGTGTAGTAGAGCAGCACATCGGTGGTCACCCCGTCGGGGTCGCTTCGGCGCAGGCTCCCGAAACTCAGCTTGGCGCCCTGTGTTTCGACGTCGTCGCGCAATTGCGGGGTGTTCGGCAGGTTCAGCGCGATCAGCTGGGTGACGCTGAGGACCTCGAGTTCCTCGGCGAGTTCGACTGCGCGGATCGAGGCACGGGTACGACCGACCCGCACGACGACCGAGTCAGCGTCCGCCTCGACGACGTCACCCACCTCGGCCAGCAATTGCCGCACCCGCGCAATCGAATTCGCATTCGCGCCCGCGGAGCTCACCGGGGTTTGACCCCGCCGAATCGGCGATCGCGTGAGGCGTACTCGACACACGCCGCCCACAGGTCGCGGCGATCGAAGTCCGGAAAGAGCTTCTCCTGGAACACCATCTCGGCATAGGCCGACTGCCACAACAGAAAGTTCGAGATCCGTTGCTCGCCGGACGGACGCAAGAACAGGTCGACGTCAGGCATCTCCGGCTCGTCGAGGTACCGGGCGAAACTCGACTCGGTGATGCGCTCCGGGTCGATCTCGCCGGCAGCGGCGCGGCGAGCGATTTCCTTTGCCGCATCTGCGATCTCGGCACGACCCCCGTAATTGACACACATGGTCAGCGTCATCACGTCGTTGTCCTTGGTGAGTTCCTCGGCGATCTCGAGCTCTTTGATGACGCTGCGCCACAGCCGGGGGCGGCGTCCGGCCCAGCGCACCCGGACACCCATCTCGTGCATCTCGTCGCGTCTGCGCCGGATCACGTCGCGGTTGAAGCCCATGAGGAAGCGGACCTCGTCGGGGCTGCGTGACCAGTTCTCGGTGGAGAAGGCATACGCAGACAGCCAGGTCACGCCGATGTCGATGCATCCGCAGACCGTGTCCATCAGGACTGCCTCGCCACGTTTGTGTCCCTCGGTGCGCGACAAGCCGCGATCGGTGGCCCAGCGCCCGTTCCCGTCCATCACGAGCGCGACGTGCCTGGGTACGAACTCGGCGGGCAAGGCCGGCGGGGTGGCGCCGCTGGGATGCGGATCGGGCGGCCGAACCGGCGTGCGCCGACCGGGCGCGGACTGCTTTTTGGCGGAGTTACCCGGCCGCAGCGCCATCATCGACTCCTCTCACACCCGTCTGGCCCAGCCTATGGGGAGCGGCGCGCTCGATGAGCGGCAGGGTGCGCAGCTGCCGTTCCAGATGCCACTGCAAGTGCGCGGCGGTCAGTCCGCTGGCCTGGCGCCGCAATGAGTCGGAGACGTCCACGGTGTGCTCCCACTGCCCGCGGAACAGCGCGTCCATGAGGTCGAGGACCCCGGGCGACGGGGTCGCGGCCCCCGGCGGACGACAGTGCAGGCACACCGCGCCCCCGGCCGCGACGTGGAACGCCCGGTGCGGGCCGGGCTGAGCGCAGCGGGCGCACAGTTCCAGTGCCGGCATCCATCCGGCGCAGTGCATGGCGCGCAGCAGGAAGGCGTCGAGGATCAGTTGCCGGGGACGACGGTCGCCGGCCAGTGCCTCGAGAGCTCCTACGGTCAGCCGCTGCAGTTGGGTGGCGGGTGCGCGTTCCTCGCCGGCGAGCCGTTCGGCGGTCTCGAGAACCGCGCACGCGGTGGTGTATCGGCCGTAGTCGGCGACGATGGCGTCGGCGAAGGCATGCAGGCTGTGCACCTGCGTGATGACGTCGAGGTTGCGTCCCGGGTAGAGGTGGACGTCGACGTGCGCGAACGGTTCGAGTCGCGCCCCGAACTTGGATCGGGTGCGGCGCACTCCCTTGGCGACCGCGCGCACCAATCCGTGCTCGGCGGTGAGCAGCGTGATGATCCGGTCGGCCTCGCCGAGTTTGTGCTGACGCAGCACGACGGCCTCGTCCCGGTAGAACCTCACCAGGTCATTCTGTCATCGTCGGGCGACAGACATCGACGGTGACACCCGAGACGTCACGAATCGTCCGTCGAGCGCGCCGACGACCCGGCGACGGGCGAGTGATGCGGTGACGGGGTGGTGATGGTCGGCGTCCCGGTCCGGTCCAGGGCCGCGGCGAGCCGTGGTGGTAGCCGCATCCCGCCCGGATAGCGATGCCAGCCCTTGCGGTCGTAGAAAACGGTGCCCGCCCAGCCCAGCAGCGCGCCGATCGCCAGACCGATGATGGTCTGGATGATCGACCGCCCCAGCCCGGCATCCCAGTCGGCGTCGAAGTACAGGATGGCGCGCACCCCCAGATAGACCAGATGCATCGGCTCCACCGCCGCGACCCAGGTGAACAACCGCGGACTCGCCTCCAGCGGCACCGTCCCACCCGATGACGGCAACCCCAGGATGACGAAGAAGACGAGGTTGAGGATCAGCCCCACGTTGCCGAATACCGCCATCATCGAACTCGCCGACACCCCGACCGCAAAGATCACCAGCACCGAGAACGCCCACAGCGTGAAGGCATTGGGCAGGGACGTCCCCACCGCCGTACACACCCCGACGAACAACGCCGACTGGACCATCGCGACCAGGCCCATGATCGTCCATTTGGCAGCCAGCGTGCCCCACCGCGAGATCGCCAGGCGTACCCGGAGCTGATAGAACGGCCCGAACTCGATCGGGGTCTGCCCCAGGATGCCGTCGACGACGATGCTGACCATCATCGCGCCGGTGAAGCCGGCGAGGATCAGCAGCAGCGTGAAGTAGAAGGCGGACAAACCGTTTCCGGACCCGTCGGGCAAGGGCACGGCCTCGACGACGTCGACCTTCACCGGCTGCCACAGCGCGAGCTGAGCGGCGCCGGAGAACGGCACGTTCGCCTTGGCCAGCTGCGCCTGAACCGTATCGGTGAGCTGCTTACCCATCTGCTGGTTCACCTGGTCGGAGACCCGGTCGGCGAAGGTGGTGGTGATCGCGGAGGCGAACGTCCCCGAACCGCGGTTGATGTACACGGTGACGGTGACCGGTTCCGGACGTGCTTGCAGCACCGTCGCCTTCCCCAGCGCGAGAACCGAAGCGGAGAAGTTCGCCCCCAGGGAGACGACGCCGTAGACCTTGGCCGAGTTGAGTTCGTTGAGCGCCGTCACCCGGTCGGTGCGGTGGATGGCGATGCCGTTCTTGCCCGCATTGGCCACGATGCCGTCGGCGACCTGCCTGCCGTAGTCGACATGCGTGGAGGTGCCGTTGCCGTTGTCGAGTGTGCCGCCGCTGTCCTCGTCGACGAGCGCGATCGGGAAGTTGTGGAGGTCCTTCTCCGGGTCGGAGATGGCACCCATGTACAGAGTGGCCATCAGGGACATGACGACGAGCACGAGCAGCAGGGGCAGCAGCCAGAACCGGGGCGAACCCAGTACTTCCGAGATCGTGGCCGTGATGGCCGCATCGCTCTCGGGTTGTTCATGCGCGCCCGAATCGGCGAGTTCGTCGCCGTTGCGCTCGGTCCCCGGTTCCTCGTGCCTGCCCATCGATACCCTCCGGTCGAGCGCTAGAAGCCCATGCGCCGCAATTGTTTCGGATCGCGCTGCCAGTCCTTGGCCACCTTCACGTGCAGATCGAGGTACACCTTGACGCCGAGCAGTGCCTCGATCTGCTGCCGCGCGGTGGTGCCCACCGCCTTGAGTCGGGCGCCCTTGTGACCGATGATGATGCCTTTCTGGCTGTCGCGCTCGACGTAGAGGATCGCATGCACGTCGACCATCGGCGGCTGATCGGGCCCGCGGTCGGATCGCGGGATGATCTCCTCGATCACCACGGCGAGCGAATGCGGCAACTCGTCGTGCACACCCTCGAGGGCGGCCTCCCGGATGAACTCGGCCATGAGAACCTGCTCGGGTTCGTCGGTGAGTTCACCGTCCGGGTAGAACGCCGGGCCGGGTTCCATCAACGACACCAGCACCTCGGTCAGCACGTCGACCTGCTCGCCGGCGGTCGCCGACACCGGCACCACCTCGCTGTCGGGTCCGAGGAGCTGCGAGAGTGCGAGCAACTGTGCGGCAACCTGCTCTGGACCGACCCGATCGATCTTGGTGACGACCCCGAGCACGGTGGTACCCGGTGCCATCTGACGCACCTGGGAGACGATCCACCGGTCGCCGGGTCCGATCCGCTCGTCGGCGGGCACGCACACGCCGATCACGTCGACCTCGGTGTAGGTGTCGCGGACGAGGTCGTTGAGCCGCTGCCCGAGCAGGGTGCGCGGCCGGTGCAGCCCAGGGGTGTCGACCAAGATCAGTTGGGCGTCGGGCCGGTTCACGATGCCGCGGATGGTGTGGCGGGTGGTCTGCGGCCGGTTGGAGGTGATCGCGATCTTCTCGCCCACCAGCGCATTGGTCAGGGTGGACTTCCCGGTGTTCGGCCGGCCGACGAAACAGACGAAGCCGGAACGGAATTCGGTCATTGCCGGACGTCCGATGCGTCGGCGGCGCGTAGCCGTGTGAGTACTGAACCGCCGGTATCGGTGAGCACGAGCACCGCGTCGGGGCCGATCTCGGCCAGCGTCGCCCGACCAGGGTCGTCGACCGCACCGCCGACGATCACCGCCGCCTCGAAAGTGTTTGCCCCGCTGGACAATGCAGTGGCCAGCGCGACCTGGAGGGCCGACAGCGTCAGCGTCGTCGTGGCGACGTCGGCGCCTGCGTAGGTACGGCCGTCGCCGTCGCGTACCGCGGCGCCCGTCGGCGACTGTGCCCGGCCACGCGCGCCGCGGGCGAGTACCACCAGTTTCTGGTCCTCGTCGCCGAGCTCGCTCACATGGCCTCCTTGTGCTGGGTGTTGGTGCGCTCAGCGTATTCGCCGGTGCGGTGCGTGCGCTCGGCCCCCCGTGAACCATTGCGCCGTGCGCCAGATGTCTCCCGCCGCTCGTCGCGGGCGCCGGACCCTTCGCCGGATGCGGGTTCCTCGACACGCTCGACGCGGACCGTGGTGATGCGTTGGCGTCCTTGCCGATTGGGTCCGCCCTCGGCATGCAACTGCAACCCATGGCTCATCACCCGGGCGCCGGGCAGCGGTACACGGCCGAGTTCGAGACCGACCAGACCGCCGACCGTCTCGACCTCGTCGTCAGCGAGGTCGATGTCGAACAGTTCACCGAGATCGTCCACCGGAAGTCGTGCCGACACCCGGTAGCTGCCGTCGCCGAGATCCTCCACCGGAGCCACCTCACCGGTGTCGTACTCGTCGGCGATCTCGCCGACGATCTCCTCGAGCACGTCCTCGATGGTGACAAGTCCGGCGATCCCGCCATATTCGTCGACAAGCAGCGCCATGTGGTTGTGGTTGCGCCGCATGTCCTCGAGGACCCGGTCGAGCGGTTTGGAGTCGGGGATGAACTCGGCCGGCCGCATCACCGCGGACACGGTGACCGTGCGGGCGTCCTCGCCACGCGTCGAGCGCTCCACGAGATCCTTGAGATAGACCACGCCGAGGATGTCGTCCGGGTTCTCTCCGATCACCGGGATCCGCGAATGACCACTGCGCACGGCAAGACTCGTCGCCTGCGCGGCGCTCTTGTCCTGCTCGATCCAGATCATCTCCGGTCGGGGCACCATCACCTCGCGGGCATTGGTGTCGCCGAGTTCGAACACCGACTGGATCATGCGGCGTTCGTCGGCGGCGACGACGCCGCTGGCCTCGGCGAGGTCGACCACCTCACGCAACTCGACCTCGGTGGCAAAGGGGCCGTTGCGGAACCCCTTGCCCGGCGTCAGTGCGTTGCCGATCAGGATCAGCAGGCGCGTCAACGGTGTGAGCAGGACCCCGAGGATCTGCAGGGCCGCCGCCGACGCCAGGGCAATGGAGTACGCGTGCTGACGACCGAGCGTGCGGGGCCCGACCCCCGCCGCCACATACGACACGACCGCCATCCCCGCGATGGTGACGACCAGGCCCCACCCTAGGCCCAACCGGTCGACGGCGACCACCGCGATCAGCGATACCGCCGAGGTTTCGCACACCACGCGCAGCAGTACCGCCAGGCCGACGTAGGTGGCGCGGGCGGCGAGGATGCGCATCAGCCGCAGCGCACCCGGGCGGCGTTCTTTGACCATGTCCTCGACCCGCGCGATCGATACGGTCGAGACCGCGGTGTCCACCGCCGCAAACACCCCGCTCGCGGCGACGAGGACGAGCGCCGAGATGGCAAACCAGACGTAGGTACCTGCGGTCACTGATCCGGCGAACCCGTGCGCCGTTGCGGCGCGGGGCTCTCGTCACCCCCCGGCGGGTCCGGGAAGGCCCCATCGGTGAACCCGATGTTCGTCAGCAGCCGCGTGTCACGGTCGGACTGTCGCTGCTGCTGCGCCTCGCGGTGGCGCTGCGCGTAGAACTCCTCGAGGAGACGGTTCTGCAGGCCGAACATCTCCTTCTCCTCGTCGGGTTCGGCGTGGTCGTAGCCGAGCAGGTGCAGGACGCCGTGGATGGTGAGCATCGCGAGTTCATGCTCGACGGACCGACGGGTCTCACGCGCCTGCCGGGCGGCGAACTCCGGGCACAACACGATGTCGCCGAGGATGGCCGGGCCCGGTTCCGCGGCGTCGGGACGCCCGCCGGGTACGAGTTCGTCCATCGGGAAGCTCATCACGTCGGTGGGCCCGGGCAGGTCCATCCACTGCATGTGCATGTCGGCCATCGTGGACTCGTCGACACACAGCACCGACAATTCCGCGCCGGGGTGCACGTCCATCGCATCGATTGCGAATCGTGATGCGGCGAGGACCAATTCGGCGGGCACCTCGACGCCGGACTCGTTGGCGAACTCGATGCTCATGAATGCCGGCCCTGACTCGCGGCGCGCCGGGCCGCACGATTGCCGCCGAGGCGATCGGAGTCTCGCAGCCGCGGGTTGGCCCGGGCGGCTTCCTCGGCCCGGCCATACGCGTCGACGATGTCGGCGACGAGCCGATGGCGCACCACGTCCTGACTCGTCAGGGTCGAGAAGTGGATGTCGTCTATACCCTCGAGGATGTGTGTCGCGGTCATCAGTCCACTCCGCGCACCGCCCGGTAGGTCGACCTGCGTGGTGTCGCCGGTGACGACGACCTTGGAACCGAATCCCAAGCGTGTCAGGAACATCTTCATCTGCTCGCCGGTGGTGTTCTGCGCCTCGTCGAGGATGATGAAGGCGTCATTGAGCGTCCGGCCCCGCATATATGCCAGTGGCGCGACCTCGATCACCCCGGCGGCCATGAGCTTGGGGATCGAGTCCGGGTCCATCATGTCGTGCAGCGCGTCATAAAGGGGACGCAGATAGGGGTCGATCTTCTCGCTCAGCGTGCCGGGCAGGAAGCCGAGACGTTCACCGGCCTCCACGGCCGGGCGGGTGAGGATGATCCGGTTCACGCTCTTGGACTGCAGTGCCTGGACGGCCTTGGCCATCGCCAGGTATGTCTTGCCGGTGCCTGCGGGGCCGAGCCCGAAGACGATGGTGTTGTTGTCGATGGCGTCGACGTAGCGCTTCTGGTTCAGCGTCTTGGGGCGGATGGTCTTGCCGCGTCGCGACAGGATGTCCAGCGACAGCACGTCCGCGGGCGACTCCGATGATCCCGCCGACAGCATGGAGACGCTGTGGCGCACCAGATCGGGGGTCAACGGGGTGCCGCGGCCGACGAGGTCGACCAGTTCGCCGAGGACCCGCTCGGAGGCCGCGACCTCGGCGCCGGCGCCGCGCAGGGTCACCTGGTTTCCGCGGACGTGGATGTCGGCGGGCAGCAGCTGTTCGAGTGTGCGCAGATTGACGTCGCTGGTGCCGAGCAGGCCGAACACCACCTCGGGAGGGACATCGATGTTGGAGGTGACCACAGGTCCGCCCCCTGCGGTGCCGCGCGTCGGCGCGCTCACGTCGGGGTTGTCGTCACTCACGTATCAGATCACTCCTGGAGTTCGAGGGGGCGCCGGGTGGCGATATGCGCTCAAGTGTATCCCTGCCCAACAGCCGATCCGCGAGCGAATATTCCGTTCCGGCCCGACCGGGCTACAGGCCCAGTGCCCGGATCGTCTGCCGGTTGCACACGCTGCGCGGGTCGACGAAGGCGTCGTGGCCCTCGTCGCCGACCACGATGAGTTCGGCGGATTGGCCGCGTGCGGCCACCACCTCGACGTAATGCCTGCTCGACTGGACGGGGATGGCGGCGTCCCGGTCACCGTGGATCACCACGACGTGCGCGTCGAAGGGGCCTTGTTCGATGGGCGAGGCCGCCCGATACCGTTCGGGCGCCTGCGCATGGGGCCGCCCCATCAGTGCCTGCACCGACGGCCGCCCGGCCTGGCCCGCAGTCTCGAGGTCGAGTGCGGCCGACTGCGCGACGACGGTGGTGATCCGGGTGTTCGCAGTCCGGGCATCCAACTGCGCGGTGGCCCACACCGCGAGTTGGCCTCCGGCCGAATGCCCAACGACAGCAACCGAATTCCAGTCCACACGCTCGGCGACCGCACGGTCGCACGCGTTGGGGACGGCGCCGTCGAGCGCCCGGATCGCGGCGATGACATCACGTCCGGTGTTCGGCCAGCCGCCGCCGTCCTCGCCGATACGCCGGTATTCGACGTTCCAGACCAGCGCCCCGCGTTCCGCGTACTGCCGGGCGATGGCCGATTCGATCGTCAACGAGAATTCGGTGGTCCAGTATCCGCCGTGGATGAGCACGACCGGCCGTACGGTCGCGGGCAGATCGGCCTCGGCCGCGGCGTGGTACAGATGCCCGAACTGCGAGTTCGCCTCGCCATAGGCGATCGTGGTCCGATGCACCGCGCATCGTCTCACCGTGCCCACCGGTCGGTGAGGACCCCCAGGGCGCCCAGCGCCACCGACGCGGCCGTCGAGGTTCGCAGCACCTCCGGTCCGAGGATCACCGATCGCGCGCCGAGTGCGGTGAGGTCGGCGATCTCGCTGTCATCGAGGCCGCCCTCGGGACCGACCACCAGCATGATCGCGGACGCCTCGGCCAGCGGCAGTTCACGAATCGGCGTCGCGCCCTCCTCGTGCAGAACGGCGACCACCCCGTGACCGGCCATCGTCTCCGCGGCGTATGCGCGCACGTCGATCGTGGTGGCGAGCTCGGTCACCTCCGGAATCCAGGGCCGACGACTCTGTTTGGCGGCAGCCGATGCCGCGGTACGCCACTTGGCCACCCCTTTGTCGGCCTTACCCGCCCAGCGGGCGACGCACCGCGCGGACTGCCAGGGAACGATGCGATCCACCCCGGCCTCGGTGGCCAGGTCGACGGCCAACTCGGATCGCTCGGACTTCGGTAGTGCCTGCACGAGCGTGACCATGGGTTGGGGCCGATCGGTGAACGTGAAACGGTGCGCCACCACACGCAGCGCATCCTTGCCCTCGACGGCGCTCACCTCGCAGGACGCCATGGCCCCGGCACCGTCCCCGAGCAGCAACGACTCACCGGGACGCAGCCGTGCGACGGTCACCGCATGCCGGCCTTCGCGACCGGAAAGGACCATCGACGCGCCGGCCGGCGGTACCTCCTCGACCCAGAACAGCGGCGGACTCACGTGGTCGGACCGATCAGCGTCCGGCGAAGGCGTTGCGCAGCCGGGAGAACAACCCGCCCGGCCCCGCCGCCGCCGAGGTGGTCACGAGATCGATCGAGTCGTCGGAGGCATCGCGTAACGCCGTCAGTGCTTCGGTCTGCGCGGCCGTGAGCTTGCCGGGCACCGTGACATCGAGATGTACGTGCAGCGCACCGCGTACTCCGGTGTTCACATGCGGCATGCCCTGCCCGCGCAGTTTGACGACCTGGCCGGGCTGCGTGCCCGGCTCGACGGTGACCGTGGCGGTATCGCCGAGGATCGTGGGCACCTCATAGCTCCCGCCGAGCGCGGCGTCGGCGATCGGCACCCGCAGCGTGCAGTGCAGGTCGTCCTTGTCCCGGATGAAGACCTCATGCGGACGCTCGCCGACCTCGACGTAGAGGTCGCCGGCCGAACCCCCGCCCGGGCCGACCTCGCCCTGGCCGACCAGCCGGACCCGCATCCCGCTCTCGATGCCTGCCGGGATCCGCACCGTCATGGTCCGCCGTGATCGCACTCGGCCCTCGCCGCCACATTTGGGACAGGGATCGGGGATGATCTCGCCGGTGCCATGGCAAGTGGGGCATTCGCGTACCGTCATCACCTGGCCGAGCAGGGAACGCTGAACAGCCTGGATCTCACCCGCACCCCTACAGGTATCGCAGGTCACCGGCTTGGAGTCGCCGTGGGTCCCCGATCCGTGGCAGGTGTCGCACAGGATCGCGGTGTCGACGGTGATCTCCTTGCTGACCCCGGCCGCGCATTCCTCGAGGTCGAGTTCGACTGCGACCAACGCCGGTTCACCCGGCTGCACGCGGGACCGCGGTCCGCGGCTACCACCGAAACCACCGCCGGAGCCGAAGAACGCCTCGAACACGTCCCCGAGGCCCCCGCCCCCGAAATTTGCGCCGAATCCACCCGCTCCCGGACCAGCCAGCGGATCTCCGCCGGCGTCGACGATCCGGCGCTTCTCGGGGTCACTGAGCACCTCGTAGGCGGTGGTGACCTCTTTGAAGCGCTCTTCTTCGCCCGGGTTCACGTCGGGGTGCAGCTTGCGGGCCATCTGCCGGTAGGCCCGCTTGATCTCCTGGTCGCTCGCACCTTTGGCGACGCCCAGGGTTCCGTAGTAGTCAGTTGCCACGGTTGTCTCGGTCCTTCGTTCTTCAGCTCACGTATCGTGCCGGGGACGCATATAGGTCCCGGCACCTGGGACATACGACGCGACGCGGCGTCGGCCACCACAACCGTCACGGGCCGCGTTCGGGCGTCGGAGGTCACCGCTCGGCGAGCACCTCGCCCACATACTTGGCAACGGCCGCAACCGACGCGATGGTTCCCGGATAGTCCATGCGGGTGGGCCCGACGACGCCGACTCCGCCGAACACGGTGCCCGAAGCACCGTACCCCGTCGACACGACCGAGGTGCCACGCAGGTTCTCCGTCTGGGTCTCCTCACCGATCTGCACGGTGACCCGCCCCATCCGCTGGCTTGTCGCGAGCAGCTTGAGCACCACGACCTGCTCTTCGAGTGCTTCGAGAACCGAATCCATGCCGCCGGTCAGCGGCGCGAAATCGGCTGCCGCCCGTGCGAGATTCGAGGTCCCGGACAACACCACCCGGTCTTCGCCGCGTTCGACGAGCGTCTCGACGAGCACTGTCGCCACGTTGACGGTCGCGACACGGATGTCGGCGGGGGCGTTGTTGGCCACCTCGGCCACTGCGGCGGACGCCTCCTCGAGCCGTTTGCCGTGCAGTGCCACGGAGAACATGTCGCGAAGCCGCACGATGTCGGCGTCGTCGAGATCCTGCGCGAGCGCCACCATGCGCTGCTCGACGCGCCCGGTGTCGGCGATGACGATCAGCAACAGCCGCGACGGCGACAGGGTGATCACCTCGAGGTGACGCACCGACGCCGTGGAGAGCACCGGGTACTGGATGACGGCCACCTGCCGGGTGAGTTGCGCGAGCAACCGCACCGATCGGCGCAGCACGTCATCGAGGTCGACCCCGGAATCGAGCACCGACAGGATCGCGCGCCGCTCGGCCGACGACAGCGGTTTGACCTCGCTGATGCGGTCGACGAACATGCGGTAGCCCTTGTCGGTGGGCACGCGTCCCGAGCTCGTGTGGGGCTGCGCTATGTAGCCCTCGGCTTCGAGCACCGCCATGTCGTTACGGACCGTGGCACTCGAGACACCGAGTTGATGCCGCTCGACGAGTGCCTTCGATCCGATCGGTTCCTGGGTGGAAACGAAGTCGGTGACGATGGCGCGAAGGATCTCGAACCGCCGTTCATCGGTGGTCGACACCGGCCAGACCTCCTCTCGAGCGCCCGCTGCCCTACAGTGGGTGCGTTCCAGTCTACGAAACCGCCGCATCTACCGAACCGGAGCACGCAGTACGGTTGCGCGTGACCCGCCCGCGAGGCGTAGTCGTCGAACATCTCGATCACCGCCCCAACGACCACAGGAAGAGTCCCGATGATCTTCAAAGGCGTCCGGGAGGGCAAACCCTACCCCGATCATGCGTTGACGCATCGTGGTTGGGCCAAGATCCCGCCCCGGCAGTTCCGGCTCGATGAACTGATCACCGTCACCACGGTCCTCGCGCTCGACAAGCTGCTCAGTGAGGACTCCACTTTCTACGGCGACCTGTTCTCGCATGTGGTGCGCTGGAACGGCAATCTCTACCTCGAGGATGGCCTGCACCGGGCAGTTCGCTCGGCTCTGCGCAATCGCACCGTCGTGCACGCCCGGATGCTCGACCTCGACGCGCTCGACCTGCACCCTGATGCCCCACCCCTCGACGAGCAGCTGGCCACCGAAACCGACGAACTCCCCCTCACCCGCGGCGAGTTGCCGCCGCGGGATGCGTCGCCGGGCGGCGGTCACCGGCGGGCGGCACGTGCGACCGGATGGACCCTGCCGCGGCGGTGAGGCCGATTCAGGACCTTTCGCCGGCGACAAGGATGTCGCGCACCACCGCGTCGGCGAGCAGCCGGCCGCGGTCGGTGAGGACCAGCATCCGGCCGACCGGCCGGAGCAGCCCGCGCTCGGTGAACCGCTCGGCGGCCGACAACTCGGCGGCGTCGAGATCATCGCGTCGCAGTCCGCTGCGGCACCGCGCGGTCAGCATCACCGACTCGACGTGCCGGTCCGCCGGCGTCAGCACCTCATGGGCCGCCACCGGCAGGTCGCCGTCGGCCAGCGTCGTCGCGTAGCGCGCCGGGTGTTTGAGATTGGACCACCGCACCCCGTTGACGTGCGAGTGCGCACCCGGCCCCACCCCCCACCAGTCGTGGCTGTACCAGTAGGCCAGATTGTGCCGACACCACGCCGGCTCGGAGGTCGCCCAGTTCGATACCTCGTACCAGTCGAAACCGTTGGCGCCCAGCCGTTCATCGATGCGCGCGTACCGCGCGGCGAGTACGTCGTCGTCGGGCGCAGGCAGCTCGCCGCGCCGCACCCGGCGCGCCAGAGCGGTACCGTCCTCGACGATCAGCGCATACGCCGACACATGATCGACCGGCACGGACAGGACCGCATCCAGACTCGCATCGAGGTCGGCATCGGTCTCGCCAGGTGTGCCGTAGATGAGGTCGAGATTGATGTGGGCGAATCCGGCGTCGGCGGCCTCGCGCGCAGCGGCCACCGCGCGGCCCGGCGTGTGGGTGCGGTCGAGCGTGGCCAATACATGCGGCGCCGCCGACTGCATCCCCAGCGAGATGCGGGTGAATCCGGCCGCACGCAGCCGCGCGAAGAACTCCGGCGACGTGGATTCGGGATTGGATTCGGTGGTGACCTCGGCATCGTCGGCGAGCTCGAACCGACTGCGAACCGCAGCGAGCAACCGCGCCAATCCGTCGTCACCCAGCAGTGACGGGGTGCCGCCGCCGACGAAGATCGTCGAGACCTTCCGGGCGGGCGCGAGCATCCCGGCCGCGAGATCGAGTTCGCGGGTCACCGCCTCGAACCACGAATCCGGCGACGCCGAGGACCCCAGCTCCCCCGCGGTGTAGGTGTTGAAGTCGCAGTAGCCGCACCGGGAAGCACAGAACGGCACATGCAGGTAGAGCCCGAATGGGCGGTCGGGTTCCACCGCGCCGCAGGCCGTCCGGATGTCCTGCGGCGCGAGAGGGGCGGATATGGACGTCACGTCCCCATGATGCGCGCGCATCCGGTGGAACCGAAATCGGACGTCGAGGCGGCCATGACCTCGAGATCACGCTCGCGCCCGCCCGCGGGAATACCCATGTCGCCGCATGCCTTGGTCTCCAACGACATCACCGCTGCGCCGTCGACCCTTCTGGCCCGCCCGACATCGATGCAGGCCAGTTTGCCTCAGCGTGGTGAAAAGTATTCCCAAGTAGACGCCGGACGGAGGCACGTGGCACTATGGAGTGCGTGAATTTCCCCGGGGTGTGGCTCGCCGCGCGACGCCACGTCGATCTCAAGCGCGTCTGCAGCGCTTCCTGTCGTCGCTAGACGACGTCCGGCCCCGGAGAACAACCGCATTTCTCGCCGCGGTAATGCCGCCACGTCACAGCCCAGACCGTGCGATCGCCGGTGCTCGCGTGCCGGTACAGGAGAATTCATGACGTCAACGACGGACCTCACCGAGGCGAACGGTTCGCCCGTACCCGAGAAGTCCGGCCCCGCCCGGCGGAACCGGCCGACGCGAGCCGCCGGCACCCCCAACGGCGGCGACCCCGCCGGTGGCACCGGAGGCGACGAGCGGGCCGTCCGCAAGAAGACGCGCCCGGCCAAACGACGCGCCGAGGGCCAATGGAAACTCGGCTATCGCGAACCACTCAACGCCAATGAGCAGTCCAAAAAGGACGACAACCCGCTCAACGTGCGCGCTCGCATCGAAAACATCTATGCCAGGCAGGGATTCGACTCGATCGACAAGGGCGACCTGCGCGGCCGCTTTCGCTGGATGGGTCTCTACACCCAGCGCACCCAGGGCTACGACGGCACCTACACCGGCGACGACAACGCCGACCTCCTCGAGGCCCCGTATTTCATGATGCGGGTGCGCACCGACGGCGGTCAGCTCGATCTCGCCCAGGTACGCACACTCGCCGGCATCTCCCGCGATTTCGCCCGCGGCACCGCCGACGTCACCGACCGCCAGAACATCCAGTTCCACTGGATCGAGATCGAGAACGTTCCGGAGATCTGGCGCCGCCTCGAGGAAGTCGGCCTCGAAACCACCGAGGCCTGCGGCGACTGCCCGCGCGGCATGCTCGGCTCCCCCCTGGCCGGGCTCCATCCCGATGAGGTCGTCGACGCGACGCCGGCACTGCGAGAGATCAAGCGCCGCTACATCGGTGACCCCGAGTACTCCAATCTGCCGCGCAAGTTCAAGACCGCCGTCTCCGGCCTGCAGGACGTCGTCCACGAGATCAACGATGTCGCGTTCGTCGGCGTCGTGCATCCTGAACACGGTCCCGGCCTGGACCTGTGGGTCGGTGGCGGGCTGTCCACCAATCCGATGCTCGCCCAGCGCGTCGGCGCATGGATCCCGCTCGACGAGGTTCCCGACGTCTGGGAGGGTGTCGTGGCCATCTTCCGCGACTACGGATACCGCAGGCTGCGTTCCAAGGCCCGCCTCAAATTCCTCATCAAGGACTGGGGCATCGAGAGGTTCCGTCAGGTCCTCGAGGACGAGTACCTGCACCGCAAGCTCATCGACGGACCGGCACCCACGCCGCCGACGCACCCGATCGACCACGTCGGCATCACCGATCTGACCAACGGGCTCAAGGCCGTCGGCTTCTCTGCGGTATCCGGACGACTCTCCGCCGAGCTCCTCGACGCCATTGCCGACGCCGCCGAGAAGGCGGGCAGCGACGACGTCCGACTCACCCCGTACCAGAAACTCGTGGTGGTCAACGTCGGCGACGACAAGGTCGCCCAACTCGAAGCGGATCTGACCGTCGTCGGGCTCACCGCCCGCCCGTCGATCTGGCGGCGCAACCTCATCGCCTGCACCGGCCTGGAGTACTGCAAACTCTCGTTCACCGAGACCCGAAGCCGCTCACAGAGTCTCGTACCGCTACTCGAGGAGCGGATGGCCCAGCTCAATGAAACCCTCGACGTCCCGGTCACCATCAATTTCAACGGCTGCCCCAATTCCTGCGCGCGCGTGCAGGTCGCCGACATCGGCCTGAAGGGACAGCTCATCGACGACGGGAACGGAAAACCAGTGGAGGGCTTCCAGGTTCACCTCGGTGGAAGCCTCGGCGAGGATTCGGCCTTCGGACGAAAGTTGCGTCAGCACAAGATCTACGCAACCGAGGCCAACGAATACATCGAGCGGATCGTGCGCAACTTCGCCGAGCAGCGAACCAACGGTGAACGATTCGCGCAGTGGGCCGTTCGCGCCGACGAGGAGGCATTGCGATGAGCACCACCACCGACACCACCGCCCGCGACACCACGCCGGCCGGCCGCCGGTTCGGAAAAGACGAACTGCGCGCACTCGCCGAGCAGGGTGCCGCCGAACTCGGGTCCGACGCGACTCCCGAGGAGCTACTGGCCTGGACCGCGCGGACTTTCGGTGACAACTTTGTCGTGGCCTCCAACATGCAGGACGCCGCGCTGGTGGATCTCGCCGTCAAGCACGTCGATCAGGAACTGCTGGGCGGGGATCCGGTCAAGGTGTTGTTCCTCGACACCGGTTACCACTTCGCCGAAACCATCGGCACCCGGGACGCGGTCGAGCAGGTCTACGGCGTCGAGATGGTCGATCTGACCCCCGAGCACAGCGTCGCCGAGCAGGATGAACTGTTGGGCCGCAATCTGTTCGCGCGGGATCCCGGCGAGTGCTGCCGGTTGCGAAAGGTGGTGCCGCTCAAGGCTGGTCTGCAGGCATACGACGCGTGGGTGACCGGCATCCGTCGGGTGGAGGCACCCACTCGCGCCAACGCGCCGCTGATCTCCTTCGACGAAGGCTTCGGCCTGGTCAAGATCAACCCGATCGCCGCCTGGTCCGACGAGCAGATGCAGGACTACATCGACGCCAACGGTGTGCTCGTCAATCCGTTGGTCGACGAAGGCTATCCCTCCATCGGGTGTGCCCCGTGCACGGCCAAACCCGAACCCGGATCCGATCCGCGCAGCGGCCGCTGGGCCGGCCGCGCCAAGACAGAATGTGGGTTACACGCATGACCGTCACCGATTCCTCCACCGACCCCGCCTCCGTGGCCGTCGGCGCGCTCGCCGACACCGACGAGTTCACCACCCTCGATGCACTCGAGTCCGAGGCGATCCACATCTTCCGTGAGGTCGCCGGCGAGTTCGAGCGACCGGTGATCCTGTTCTCCGGCGGCAAGGACTCCACCCTGTTGCTGCATCTGGCACTCAAGGCGTTCTGGCCGGCGCCGCTGCCGTTCTCGCTCCTGCACGTCGACACCGGCCACAACCTGCCCGAGGTCCTCGAGTTCCGCGATCAGGTGGTCGCGCGTCACGATCTGCGCCTGCATGTGGCCAAGGTCGAGGACTATCTCGCCGACGGACGCCTGACCGAGCGCCCCGACGGTGTCCGCAACCCACTGCAGACCATCCCGTTGCTCGATGCGATCACCGAGAATCGCTTCGACGCGGTCTTCGGCGGTGGCCGCCGCGACGAGGAGCGCTCGCGCGCCAAGGAGCGGATCTTCTCCCTGCGCAACGCTTTCGGCCAGTGGGACCCGAAACGTCAGCGCCCCGAGTTGTGGAATCTCTACAACGGCCGCCACGCCCCGGGCGAGCATGTGCGCGTGTTTCCGCTCTCGAACTGGACCGAGCTCGACGTGTGGCGTTACATCGCCCGCGAGCAGGTGCTGCTGCCCCAGATCTACTACGCCCACCAGCGGGACGTGTTCGAACGCGACGGCATGTGGATGACCCCCGGACCGTGGGGTGGACCGCGCGAGGGCGAACAGATCCGACGACTCTCGGTGCGTTACCGCACCGTCGGTGACGGATCGTCGACCGGCGCGGTGCTCTCGGACGCCGCCGACAACGAGGCCGTCCTCGCCGAGGTCGCCGCGTCGCGACTGACCGAGCGCGGCGCCACCCGCGGCGACGACCGGGTGTCCGAAGCAGCGATGGAAGACCGAAAACGTGAAGGATACTTCTGATGGCGAACAACACTCTCGGACACGTCCCCGATCTGCTGCGCATTGCGACGGCCGGCAGCGTCGACGACGGCAAGTCGACCCTCGTCGGACGGCTGCTCTACGACACCAAATCGGTTCTCGCCGACCAGATCGACGCCGTCACCAAGGCCTCGGTCGACCGCGGCCTCGCCGGTCCGGACCTCTCGCTGCTGGTCGACGGACTGCGCGCCGAACGTGAGCAGGGCATCACGATCGACGTGGCCTACCGCTACTTCGCCACCCCCACACGCTCATTCGTGCTCGCCGACACGCCCGGGCACGTCCAGTACACCCGCAACACCGTCTCCGGCGCATCCACCGCACAGCTGGTCATGCTGCTCGTCGACGCCCGCAATGGTGTTGTCTCCCAGACACGTCGACATGCGGCGGTGATGGCGCTGCTCGGGGTCCCGCAACTGGTGCTGGCCGTCAACAAGATCGACCTGGTCGACGACGCCGCGAGCGTTTTCACCGAGATCGCCTCGGAATTCCGCGATCTCACCCGAACGTTGGGTTGGTCTGACGATCAGGTGACCGCAATCCCGGTGTCGGCGCTACACGGCGACAACATCGCCATCCGGTCGCAGAACACACCGTTCTACGATGGCCCCACCCTGATCGAGTTCCTGGAGACGGTCCCGAACGGCACCGATGCGGCGACCGGACACAAGCATTCCGAGGTGGGCCTGCGATTCCCGGTGCAGTATGTGATCCGTCCCCGCACCACCGAATACCCGGACTACCGCGGTTATGCGGGTCAGATCGCAGCCGGGCGCGTCTCGGTCGGCGACCAGGTGGTGGTGCTGCCGTCCGGCGTCCGGACGACGGTCACCCAGATCGACACGGCCGATGGACAATTGGCCACCGCCCACACCGGCCGGAGTGTCACGTTGCTCCTCGCCGACGATGTCGACATCTCGCGCGGTGACCTCATCGCCTCGGCCGGCGACGCGCCCGAGCCGGTCCAGCAGTTCTCCGCCACCGTCTGCTGGCTGGCCGACAAGCCGCTGCGCCCAGGTGCCCGGCTACTGCTCAAACACGGCACCAAGACCACCCAGGCCATCGTCGGCACCCTCGACGTGCTGTTCGACGAACAGAATCTGGCGCTCACCGACGCACCGGACACATTGGAGCTGAACCAGATCGGTCGCATCACCGTACAGACAGCCGAGACGATCCCCGCCGACGACTACCAGGTCAACCGCGAATCGGGCAGCTTTCTGTTGATCGATCCGCAAGGTGGCAACACGCTGGCCGCCGGCCTGGTCGGCGACGCGCTCGCGTCGCTGCACCTCAAAGAGCTGGTGTGAGTCCGACCCTGTTGCTCGTCGCGCACGGCAGCCGTGATCCCCGATTCGGGGACACGGCCCGCCGGGTGCGAGATGCGGTGGCACAGCGTTTGCCGCATGTGGAGGTCCGGCTGTCCTACCTCGGTCTCGACGAACCCACGGTGGCCGACTCGATCTCCTCGGTCGACGGCGAGCTGGTGATCGTACCGCTCCTCCTGGCGCCCGGGTATCACAGCGAGATCGATCTGCCCCGCATCGTCGCCGCCGAATCTACGCCGGCCGCGGTGGTGATCACCGACGTGATCGGTCAGGCCTCGCTGACCTCGGCGCTTGCCGACCGGCTGGCGCAGGCCGGGCCCGGCGACTCCGACGGGATCCTTGTCACCGCGGTGGGATCGTCGAATCCCGCTGCGGCGCTTGTGGTTCGGCGTCGCGCGATCGAGCTGTCCACTCGCCTGCACCGACCGGTCGACGTGGTCTTCGCGACCCAGCTCGGTCAGGACGAGATCAAGCTGCGGGGCGCCCTTCGCCGACTGTCGGCGGCCGGGGCCCATCGGATCGCGCTGAGCCCGTACTTCCTGTCCGCCGGATTGCTGATCGAACGCGTGGAGGAAGCCCTCGACCGACTCGCCCCGGGCGCGTTGGTGGCCGGTCCCCTCGGGGCACATCCCCACGTCGTCGTCGCCATCCTCGATCGCTACCGAACGGCACTGCCGCGGTTGCGGTCCGGGGATCTGACCGCCGAGCAGCGGACCTGAACCGAACGCCCGCGCCGCCACCTGGCGTGTGTCTGCTTGCTCAGCTATCGGTCAGCGCCGCCACCTTGGTCGCCCGCGCATAGATCGTCTCGCCCGCCTGCAGATTCAGGGCGTTCTGGTCACCTCTGGTGATCTGTGCCACGAACTCCTCACCGGAGGCCGCCGACACGAGTTCCACCCGCGTCTCGAAACCCAGGTTCACCACTCGTTGAACGGTGGCCCGCAGGACACCGGTGTCGAGCGTCGGATCGGTTGCCGGCCATGCCAACTCGGGGGTGCGACCGATCCGGATGTCGTGCGGCCGGACGAGTTCGCCGTTGAGACGCACCGTGGAACCGAGGAACGACGCCACGAACGGATTGACCGGGCGGTCGTAGAGATCGTCGGGAGATCCGACCTGTTCGATCCGGCCCTTGTTCAGGACGGCGATGCGGTCGGAGACGTCGAGCGCCTCCTGCTGATCGTGGGTGACCAACACCGTCGTCACGTGCACTTCCTCGTGCAGACGACGCAACCATCGGCGCAGTTCGTCACGGACCTTGGCATCGAGCGCACCGAACGGTTCGTCGAGCAGCAGCACCTTGGGATCGACGGCCAGCGCACGCGCCAATGCCATGCGCTGCCGCTGCCCGCCGGAGAGTTGGGCGGGGAATCGCCTCTGGAACACCGTGAGTCCGACGATCTCGAGAAGTTCGTCGACCTTGGCATCCACCTCGGCCTTGGGCCGCTTGCGGATCTTGAGGCCGAAGGCGATGTTGTCGCGGACCGTGAGGTGCTTGAACGCGGCGTAGTGCTGGAAGACGAATCCGATGTCACGCTTTTGCGGCGCCTTCTTCGACACGTTGTCGCCGTTGATGATCACGGTGCCCGAGTCGAGGGCGTCGAGGCCGGCGATCGCGCGCAGCAGCGTCGACTTCCCCGAACCGGACGGACCGAGGAGCGAGGTCAGCTGACCGTCGGGGATGTCGATGGACACATCATCGAGGGCCGCGAAGTCGCCGTAGCGCTTGTTCGCGCCGATCACCGAGATGGACATGTCAGACGCCTTTCTGGCGGGCGGTGAGATTCTCTGGAACACGCTCGGCGACAAGCTGATGCGCATCGATCGCTTCCGGGCCGTGCGGCACCGTCAGCTCGGCTTCGACCACGGCGTCCGCGCCGGTCGACTCGCTGGCATCGGCCAGCCGGGACCTGGCACGCCGGTCGACGAACGACATCAGGACCAGCACCACGATCGCGACGAACATCAACAGCGTTGCGGCCGCATACGCACCGAATTCGTTGTAGTCGTCGGTGTAGCGGGAGTTGACCAGCAGCGTCAGGGTCTGGGAGATGCCCGGATAGTTCGACGACACCATGGTGACCGCCCCGTACTCACCGAGCGCTCGCGCCACCGTCAGCACGATGCCGTAGGTCAGGCCCCACCGGATCGCCGGCAATGTCACACGCCAGAAGGCCTGCCAGGCATTGGCTCCGAGAGTTGCTGCGGCTTCTTCCTGTTCGGTACCGATCTCCCGCAGGACCGGCTCCACCTCACGCGCGACGAACGGCAAGGTGACGAACAGCGTTGCGAGTACGAGTCCCGGGAATCCGAAGATGACGCGGAAGCCGAGACTCTCCACACCCCCGAACCAGCCGCCGTATCCCCACAACAGGATCAGGGCCACACCGGCGACGACCGGCGACACCGCGAACGGCAGGTCGACGACCGCCTGCAGCAGTCCCTTGCCGGGAAAGCGTCCACGTGCCAGGGCGAGTGCGGTGAGTACGCCGAACACGACGTTGAGCGGAACGACGATGACCACGATCAGCAGACTCAACTGCAGGGCCGAGATCGCCGCCGGGGTGGTGATCCAGTCCCAGAACTGCACGATCCCGTGCTCGAAGGAGCGGTAGAAGATGGTGCCGACCGGCACGATCAACAGGATGAACAGATAGACGAGCGCAACGGTACGCAGCCCATAGCGGGCCAGCGGGGATACCTTCATCGATCCGCATCCTCCCGAGTCGACTGCCGCCGGCCCGCAATACGCAGGATCAACAGCGTCACGAAGGCTATGAGCAGCAGCACCACCGAGATCGCCGCGGCGTTGACCGGCGCATCGATCTCGATCTGCTGCTGGATGTACTGCGAGGCCACCTGGGTCTCGCCGGGGATGTTGCCGCCGATCAGCACGACCGAGCCGAATTCCCCGATCGCCCGGGTGAAGGCGAGTCCGGCTCCGGTCAGGATCGACGGGAGCAGCGCGGGCAGGATGATCTTGCGGAACGTCGTCCAATTCTTGGCGCCCAGAACCGCAGCGGCCTCTTCGACGTCGACGTCGAGTTCGAGAAGCACCGGCTGCACCTGGCGGATCACGAACGGCAGTGTGACGAAGGTCAGCGCGATCACCAGTGCCGGCTTGGTGGCGTTGAGCTGGATGTCCAGTGGACTGTTGGGTCCGTACAGGGAAAGCAGCACGAGGCTGGCCACAATCGTCGGCAGCGCGAACGGCAGGTCGATGATCGCGTTCACGAATCCCTTGCCGGGGAAGTCATCTCGCACCAACACCCACGCGATGATGGTGCCGAAGACCACGTTGATGGCCGCCGCCACCACCGACACGAGCACCGTGATCCCGAGTGCGTCGAGAGCGGCCGGCGCGGTGACCGCATCCCAGAACCCGCTCCACCCGTCGTCAAAGGACTGCACGGTGATCGCGGCGAGCGGCAGCAACACGATGATGCTGAGCCACAGCCACGCCACCCCGATGGTCGCGGGGCTGACACCGGTGAAAGTGCGTGCGCGTCCGAGAAACCCACCAGGCGGCCGTGATTGCGGGCGTTCGCCCGCGTCCGGGGTGGTCGTCGAGACGTTCGAGGTCACTGTCTGCCCCCTGCGTCGTAGATCTTGGTGATCGCACCGCTGGTCCCGAACAATGCCGAGTCGACGGCCTTCCAGCCGGTGAGGTCCACGCCGTCATTTTCGGCGGCGGTCCCGGCACCGAGGACCTTACCGAGATCTTTGATGGTCCACAGCTTCTCGATGGTGCCGGGGAACAGGTCGCGGGTCTCGGCGATCACCGACGGCACCACCGGACGGAAACCCTGCTTCGCCCAGATCCGCTGCGCCTCGTCGGTGAACAGGTAGCCCACAAATGCGCGCGCCGCCGCGAGATCCTTGGTGGTGTTGACGATCGCGACCGGATTCTCGATCTTGAACGTCTGCGGCGGGATGAGGTACTCGACCTGGTTCTGCGGGCTCGCGTCCGCGTTCGCCCGGTCGAGCATGATGGCCTCGTTCTCATAGCTGATCAGCACGTCGCCCTGCCCCTGCTCGAAGGCCGTGGTGGCCTCACGACCGGATTTCGGGACGACGCGCACATGGTCACGCACGAGTTCCGACACGTAGTCGAGGCCGGCCTGCGGATTGCGTCCGCCGTTGCTCAACGCCGCGTACGGGGCGAGCAGGTTCCACTTCGCCGAACCCGAGCTGCCCGGATTCGGGGTGACCACCTGAACGCCCGGCTTCAGCAGGTCGTTCCAGTCGTGGATGTTCTTCGGGTTGCCCTTGCGTACGACCAGTGCGACGACCGAACCGAATGGCGTGCTGTTGTTGGGCTCCTGCTTCTTCCAGTCCTTGTCGACCAGGCCGGCCTTCACCAGCCTGGTGATGTCGGGTTCGACCGAGAAGTTCACCACATCGGCCGGAACTCGCCGGGCCACCTTGCGGGACTGGTCACCGGAGGCACCGTAGGACGAGGAGAAGCCGATGTCGGCGCCTGCTGCGGTTGCCCGAAAGGCCGGGATGATGTGGTCGAAACCGGGTTTGGGCGTCGCATACGCCACGAGGTCGAGGTGACGGCTGCCGCTGGAGATGTCCACACCACCGGGTTCGTCGGTGGAACCACCGCCGCAACCGGAGAGCGCGGTCATCGCGAGGGCCAGCAGAAGCACCAGTACCGGCGTACTGCGTCGCGAGATGACGGCAGCGCTCACTGACACGTTCCTCCATGATTGGGCTGTGCACGATCCGATCCCGAACGCCGATCGGGTCCGAGGGACAGCGGAGGTCTCCATCGACCACTGCCCCGGCGGACGACTCACGCTAGCAATCACATCGGGCCGGACTGACCCGCTCGGACGTCCCTCTTTACCCGGCCGCGCCGAGATGCTATCGCGTCAGGAGCCAGGCGAGCAGGATGAGAACGACCAGCGCCAGCAGCGCCCAGGTCACACGTGAACGGATCACCGGTTACAAACCCTTCCTGTCCTCATCGGCGAAGCGTCGCCGATCGATCACCGACATCACGCCGTCGACCAGCGCATTCAGCACAATCGCGACGAGGATGGCGCATGGCACCAGAACGACGAGGGTGACCAGCAGCTGTGGCACGAAGGCCAGGCCGGTCAGCCATTCCTCCACGCCATCCCACCAGGCGAGTAGGCCGCTCACAGTGATCTCCTCATCCATCGGCGGTCGTCGCCGGAATTTCGTTCAGCATGATTGGAAATCCCGGTTCGTACGATTCGGGCTCGTCGTCCGGGGCTGCCCGGACCGCGTGTCATGGTATCGCCACCACAGGTGATGGCCCGCCGGTCCCCTCGACCGTACGCCGTGGACGCGTACGGTCCACTTCCCAGCAGGTTCGGCGATCGGTTGCCGGTCCGGGGAACCCGTCCGGTCAGTCCGGGCGATCGAGCCGCCACGATTCGTAGGCGCGTGGGTCGTCGATGGGTTCCATGTGGATGGTGACCCGGAGATGGTCGAGCGCTCCATGTAATTCGGTCTCGACCCGTTCGGCGAGGTCGTGTCCACGGTCGATGGTCCACTCACCCGGCACCAGCATGTGCATCTGCAGGAATCGCTCATGGCCGGACTCTCTGGTCCGGATGTCGTGGAAGTCGATCCGCTGTGCCCGGAACACGTTGAGGACTGCGTCGATTTGCGCCAGGTCCTCATCTGGCAGCGCGGCGTCGAGGAGCCCTCCACCCGATCGCCACACGAGCCGGCCACCGACGACGAGGATGTTGATCGCGACGAGTATCGCGACGATCGAGTCCAGTGGCTGCCATCCGATCACGATCACCAGGAGCACTCCGACGACCACGCCGACGGTGGTCCACACGTCGGTCAGCAGATGCTTGCCGTCTGCCTCGAGGGTCATCGAGCGGTGCCTTCTACCTGCTCGGAGCAGGACCACGGCGACGGCGCCATTGATCACCGTCGCGACGACCGAGATCACGAGTCCCAGCCCCAGCGCCTCGAGTTCGGCCGGATGCAGCAGACGATCGACGGCGGCCACGATGATGGCGATCGCCGCGGCAACGATCAGTACGCCCTCGAACACTGCCGAAAAGTACTCGGCCTTGGCGTGACCGAAGTTGTGTTCGGCGTCGGCAGGTCGCGAAACCACCCGCAGCGCAAGGAATGCTGCGATGGCTGCGGCCAGGTTGACCAGTGATTCCAGTGCATCCGACAGCAGACCGACCGAGCCGCTGACCCGCCAGGCCACCAGCTTCAACACGATCACGACGATGGCGGTCGCGATACTCAGCAGCGCGTAGGGCGTCAGATCCTGACGCGTCTGGGCGGACCCGGAAGCCATGGGCTCATTCCATCACGATCGTCGGGGCCGTCGGCTTCCCGCTCAACGATTTGCTTCCCGCTCGACGAGATCATCGAGCGGGAAGCAAATGAGTGCGCGGGAATCACTGGGGATGCCTCTGCGCACCCTCACCCGACCAGGCCGCGCCGGCGCATCAACGGACCGATCTCCGGCCGGTGGCCGATCAACTCTTCGTGCGCTGCGAGCGGTTCCACACTGTCGCCGCGCGACAGCGTCGACTCGGCGAACCGTCTTCCGTTCTCCCGGCGCAGACCGCCCCCGGCCAGGAACCAGCGTTCGGTCTCCGCGTCGAGTACCTCCGACCAGATGTAGGAGTAGTAGCCGGCCGAATACCCGCCGCCGAAGATGTGATTGAAATAGGCGCTGCGATATCGCGGGGGGATCAGGTCGGTGCCGACACCGGATTCGCTCAGCGCCCGTGCCTCGAACTCCTCGACATCGTCGACCGCGTCGGCTTCCTCGACCGAGAGCCGGTGCCATGCCAGATCGAGAGCCGACGCCGCCAGGTATTCGATGGTGCCGTGGGCGGTGTCGGCGCCGGCGTTCGCACGGGCGGCATCGGCGAGCTCGTCGGGAATCGCCTCACCGGTCTCATGGTGACGCGCGTAGTTCGCGAGGACCTCGGGGTGCAATGCCCACATCTCGTTGACCTGCGAAGGGAATTCGACAAAGTCCCGGGGCACCGACGTCCCCGACTGCGACGGATAGTCGACTGCCGACAACAGGCCGTGCAACGCATGCCCGAACTCGTGGAACAACGTGGTGAGCTGGTCGATGCTCAGCAACGCCGGCTCACCATCGGCGGGCTTGGGCACGTTGAGGACATTCACGACGATGGGCCGGGTCGCCAGGACAGACGACTGGTCCACGATGTTGTTCATCCAGGCGCCACCACGCTTGGACGGTCGCGCGAAGTAGTCGCCGAGGAACAGCCCGATGCTGGTGTCGTCCTGGTCGAAGACCTCCCAGATACGGACGTCGGGGTGGTAGGCACGCAGGTCGGGGCGTTCGGTGAACCGCAGACCGTAGAGCCGGCCGGCCGCAAAGAACACTCCCCTGGTGATGACCGTGTCGAGTTCGCAGTAGTCGGCGAAGCCGTCGAGATCCACCGGAGCACTCGAACGACGCTGTTGTGCAAGCCAATACGTCGCATCCGCGGCGCCGACCTCGACCGAGGAATCCTGGCTACGCGCGAACTCGGTGAGCGCAGCCAGCTCTTTGTCACCGGCCACCATCGCCGAGGAGATGAGTTCGCCGAGCAGGTCATCGACCGCGGCCGGATCCGGTGCGGTCTGCTCGTCGATCACGTATTCGGCGTGATCGCGATATCCGAGCAGCTGTGCGCGCCGCGCCCGCAACCGCACGATCTCCAGAATGAGCTCGCGGGTGTCGAACTCGTTGCCGCGTGAGCAACGCGATACCGATGCGTCGAAGACCCGCCGGCGTGTGGCCGGATCGGAGAGCTCGGTGAGCACCGATTGGCTGGTCGGCAGTTCCAGACCGATCAGATACCCCACGTCGTGCCCGGCCTGCTCAGCGGCGCGCCGCGCCGACGCGAGATAGCCGGTCCCGAGGCCGGCCAACACCGCGACATCGTCGGCGTAGACCGCCGACGCGTTGGTGTCGTCGAGAATCCGCTGCGAGAAGGTGGTCGTCAGATATGCCAGGCGCGCAGAGATCTCGCGCATCTCCTGCTGCCCGGGCGCGTCGAGCGCCGCCCCCGCGCGCACGGATTCGCGGTAGCGCGTTTCCAACAAGCGCCGCTGAGGTTCGCTCAGTCCGAGATCGGCGATACGCGCGTGGAGGTCCGAGATCCGGGCGAACAGCGCCGGATTCATGGCGACGGTGTTCCCATGATCGGTCAGCCGGGTGGAGAGTTCCTGGGAGATCGCGTTGCGTTCGGGGTTGGCGTCCGACCCGACGAGATTGAAGAAGATCCCCGACGCCCGCGCAAGATCGCGCCCCGACAACTCCAGCGCCTCAATGGTATCGGTGAATGTCGCCGGTTCGGGCAGCTCGGCGATCTCGGCCACCTCGTCGAGATGTGCGGCCATCGCCGCGGTGAAGGCGGGCAGGAAGTCGTCGTCGGAGATCGAGGCGAAGTCGGGCAGTCCGTGTGGAAGTTCACTATGCGCCAGAACCGGATTAACCTTCGGCCCGCTCGATGTCATCATTTTCCCTTCGGCTTGTCACCCTGCGAATCCGTCGACAGCGCCGCCACGAACGCCTCCTGTGGCACATCGACCCGCCCGATCGTCTTCATGCGCTTCTTGCCTTCTTTCTGCTTCTCCAGCAGTTTGCGCTTACGACTGATGTCACCGCCGTAGCATTTGGCGAGAACATCCTTACGGATCGCCCGGATATTCTCGCGCGCAATGATCTTCGCTCCGATGGCCGCCTGGATCGGTACCTCATACTGCTGACGAGGGATCAGTTCTTTCAGCTTGAGCGCCATCTTGTTGCCGTAGGTGTAGGCCGCGTCACGGTGCACGATGGCGCTGAACGCGTCGACGGCTTCGCCTTGCAACAGAATGTCGACCTTGACCAGGTCGGCCTCCTGTTCACCGGCCTCCTCATAGTCCAGACTGGCGTAACCACGGGTCCGGGACTTCAGCGAGTCGAAGAAGTCGAAGATGATCTCGGCCATCGGCATGGTGTAGCGCATCTCCACCCGCGTCTCCGACAGATAGTCCATGCCGCCGAGCTCACCACGCCGCGACTGGCACAATTCCATGATGGCGCCGATGAATTCGCTCGGAGCGATGATCGTCGTCTTGACGATCGGCTCGAAGATGTTGCGGGCCTTGCCCTCAGGCCAATCCGACGGATTGGTGACGATGTGTTCGGCACCGTCCTCCATGACCACCCGGTACACGACATTGGGCGCAGTGGAGATCAGGTCGAGATCGAATTCGCGCTCGAGTCGCTCCCTGGTGATCTCCATGTGCAGCAGCCCGAGAAACCCACAACGGAAACCGAACCCGAGCGCCACCGACGTCTCCGGGTCATAGGTCAGCGATGCATCGTTGAGCTGCAGTTTGTCAAGCGCATCACGCAGCACCGGATAATCCGATCCGTCGACCGGGTACAGCCCCGAATAGACCATCGGCCGCGGTTCGCGGTAGCCGGTCAGCGGCTCGGTTGCGCCGTTCCGGGCGGCGGTGACCGTGTCACCGACTTTGGATTGGCGCACATCCTTGACGCCGGTGATGAGATAACCCACCTCCCCGACACCGAGACCCTTCGACGGCTTCGGGTCCGGCGAGACGATGCCGACCTCGAGCAGCTCGTGGGTCGTACCGGTCGACATCATCGCGATCTTCTCTCGGGGAACGACCTTCCCGTCGACCACACGCACGTAGGTGACCACACCCCGATAGGTGTCGTAGACCGAATCGAAGATCATCGCCCGCGGCGGCGCGTCGGGATCGCCCTGCGGGGCCGGAACCTGCCGGATGACCTCGTCGAGTAGCGCGGGCACCCCCACGCCGGTCTTTCCCGACACCCGCAGGACGTCGTCGGGTTCGCAGCCGATGATGTGCGCGATCTCTGCGGCATATCGGTCGGGATCGGCCGCAGGCAGGTCGATCTTGTTGAGCACCGGAATGATGGTCAGATCGTTGTCCATCGCGAGATACAGGTTCGCCAGCGTCTGCGCCTCGATGCCCTGTGCGGCGTCGACCAGCAGCACGGCCCCTTCGCACGCCTCGAGCGCACGCGAGACCTCGTAGGTGAAGTCGACGTGCCCGGGGGTGTCGATGAGGTGCAGCACGAATTCCTCGACGGTGCCGTCCGCGCGCGTCACCGTCCAGGGCAGCCGCACGTTCTGCGCCTTGATGGTGATACCGCGCTCACGCTCGATGTCCATCCGGTCGAGGTACTGCGCGCGCATGTCCCGGTCCGCGACCACACCGGTGAGCTGCAGCATCCGGTCGGCCAGGGTCGACTTCCCGTGGTCGATGTGCGCGATGATGCAGAAGTTCCTGATCTGCGCGGGATCGGTGAAGGTGGTGTCGGCGAAGCTGGGAATCGGACTACTCCTCGGTCAGAACACGGTGCTGCTTCCCACCAGTTTCTCATGCGAGCCCGACCTGGCGCCGGGGCCACGGTCTGACCGGGCGCGATAGCGTGGGACCCGTGCCTGCGCCCACGACCGAACTCGTCGACGACGATGACGTCGTCGCCACCGTCCACCATCCTGCGCAGTCCGCGATTGCGACCGTGATCCTGGCCCACGGGGCCGGCGGAAACCGGGACAGCGCGATCCTGGTGGCTTATGCCGACGAACTGTGCGCGCGGAGCCTGACCGTCGCGCGGATCGACCTTCCCTACCGGCAACGACGCCCGAAGGGTCCGCCCAGTCCATCGACGGCCGCCGCCGATCGTGACGGGATCCGGGCGGCGTGCGCGGCATTGCGGGGGCATTCACGCGGCCCCCTGATCATCGGTGGCCACTCCTACGGGGGACGCCAGGCGTCCATGGTCGTCGCCGAGGATGGCGGCGCCGCGGCAGCCGGTCTGCTACTCAGCTCATATCCGCTGCATCCGCCGGGCAGACCGGACCGGTTGCGGACCGAACACCTGCCGTCGATCACCATCCCGACCCTTGTCGTCCACGGTGCGTCCGATCCGTTCGCGGCCACCGACGAGATCCGGGCGGCCCTCGAGTTGATCCCCGCACCGACACATCTGGTGGAGATCGACAAGACCGGCCACAGCCTCGACCCGACGAAGAAGCCGACCGCTACGCTCGCCGCCGATGCCCTCGAGGCGTTCCTGCTGCCGCGGATCATCACATGAGGCGCCGAATCAGCCGTGCCACCGCCGAGCTGGCGCGGGCGGTCAGCTACTCCCCCGACCTCGACGGCGCGGCCGATCCGGGCGAGATCGTCTGGACCTGGGTCGAATTCGAGGACGACCCGACCCAGGGGAAAGATCGCCCGGTCCTTGTGGTCGGCCGTGATCGAAACGAGGAGCAGACCGACGACGTCCTCGGACTCATGTTGTCCAGCAAGGAGTATCACCGCGACGACGCCAACTGGGAGTCGCTCGGTTCCGGCGCCTGGGATACGCAGCACCGGGAGAGCTTCGTACGTCTCGACCGGGTGCTCGTCGTCGACGCCGACGGCATCCGCCGCGAGGGCGCGATCCTGCCGCGCGAGCAATTCGACGCGGTCGCAAGCCGATTGCGCCACAGCTACGGCTGGCGATGATCACGCCAGCCGCGTGATCTCCACGACGACATCGAGATCGGTGGCCTGCCCGCCGGTGTAGATGCCCTTGAGCGGCGACACGTCGGAGTAGTCGCGTCCGACCCCCACCGACACGTGTTGCTCGGTGATCGACGTGAAGTTGGTCGGGTCGAATCCCCACCACCCACCGGTCCACGCCTCGATCCAGGCATGACTCTGGCCTTCGACCGTCTTGTCCACGGCCGCTTCGGGTTCGGGGTGCAGATAGCCCGACACGTAGCGGGAAGGTATGCCGAGGCCACGCAACATCAGCAGGGTGAGGTGCGCATAGTCCTGACAGACGCCCTTGCGCTCATTCCACGCGTCGACGGCGGTGGTATGGACCCCGGTGGTGCCCGGTACGTACTCCATCTCGTCGTAGACATACCGGCAGACCGCCTCGACTGCCTCCTCCGGGTCGAGGCCCTTGACCAGTCGTCGCGCGGCAGCGGTCAGCGATCGATTGCGCGGCACATACGTTGTGTTCGAGAGCGTCTCGTCGTACCGGTCCTCGACGTCTGTGTTCCGGATGCCTTCCCAGTCACGTCTGCGTTGGGCCCCGGGACGGTCGCCGGCTTCGGTCTCCACGACCGACATGCCCGACACCTCCAGTTCCTCGTGTGGCGCATGGAGATCGAAGGCGGTGACCGCCGACCCCCAGTAGTCGGTGTAGCGATAGGAACGGGTCGCCGGGACGGTTTCCACCCGGTTCACGATGACGTTCTGCCTGCCATCGCTACGCGGCGTCAGGCGGGCTTCGTTGTAGGACGAGGTGACCGGATTCTTGTAGGCGAATCCCGTCGAATGCACGACCCGCAGTCGCCAGCTCACAATTCACTCTCCTCGATGACATGTTCTTCACCGTCGCTGACCCGGGCATCCGCCCACGACACGTATGGGGAGACATGGAAGTACTGGGCGGTGACCGCCTCGTTGACCGCGCGACAGGTGTCCTGCAGATCCAGCAACCGCTCCTGCAGACCATCCAGCAGATCCCCTGGCTCCAGGAACTCCAGCGAACTGCGTGCGCGACCGAGCAACAACAACGCCTCGGCCTGCGCGCCCGTACGGCTGGGCCCCTTCTCGAGATCGGCCAGGTGATGTTCGGCGACGCGGAGCGCATGGAACACCGATCGCGGAAACAGCCGGTCGAGCAACATGAATTCGACGATGTTCTCGGCGTTGATCACGCCCCGGTAGGTACGCAGAAAGGTGTCGTGGGCGCCGGCGGAGACCAGCACGTTGACCCAGGCGGGTGACCCGGCACGATCACCGGCGCGCGCGAGCAACATCCGGATCGTCATGTCCACGCGCTCGACCGAACGTCCCAGCAGGAGGTATCGGTAGCCGTCGTCGTGGCTCAGGGTGGCGTCGGCGAGGCCGGCGAACATGGCGGCCCGGTTCTTCACATACGACAGGAATTCGTGCGGGCCCAGGCGTCGCGACCGTCGCTCGGCGTCGGCGAGTCCGTTGTAGGTGGTGTTGAGACATTCCCACATCTCACTCGACGTGACTTCCCGGGCGCCCCGGGCATTCTGCCGTGCCGAGCGAATGAGGTCGACGATCGATCCCGTCGAACCCTTGGCGTAGGCCACCCGCTCGGTGAGCGCCCATACATCGAGTTCTGCGCCATTTGCCGGCGGGTCGAGACCCAGCACCTGGATCACCTGACGCACCGAACTGTCGACGTCGGCAGTGGCGTCCTCGAGCAGCTGGTGTATCGCCACGTCGAGTAGCCGTGCCATGTCGTCGGCACGCTCGACGTAGCGCCCGATCCAATAGAGCGACTCGGCGTTTCGGGCGAGCATCATCGGCCATCACCGCCTGGTGCGACCGGCACCGACTGCGTCTGCGTCATCGAACCCGTCGTCTGACTCTGGATGCCGTGGGATTGCATGCCCTGGGTCTGGATGCCGTGGGATTGCATGCCGTTGGTCTGAATGTCCTTGCTCTGCTGCTGTTGTTGTTGTTGGGTCTGGGCGACCAGCGGGTCAGGAGCACTCTCGGCAGGCCGCGCCGCCGCGACACTGCTCTTGGTGACCACCTTGGCGCCCGCGAGTTCACGTTCGCCCTCGGAGGAGCGCGTGGCCAGCACCCACGTGTCCTTGGACCCTCCGCCCTGACTCGAATTGACCACGAGCGACCCCTCCGGCAACGCCACCCGGGTGAGTCCTCCGGGCAGCACCCACACCGACTCGCCGTCGTTGACCGCGAACGGACGTAGGTCGACGTGGCGGGGACTGAGGTTGTCGCCGGCCTTGGTCGGCACCGTGGACAGCTGCACGACCGGCTGCGCAATCCAGCCGCGCGGGTCGGCGCGCACCTTACGGGCGAGTGTGTCGAGTTCGGCACCGGTGGCGTCGGGCCCGAAGACGATGCCGTAACCGCCCGATCCCTCAACGGGTTTCACGACGAGCTCGTCGATTCTGTCGAGTACCTCCTCGCATTCCTCGGGCAACCAGCACCGCAAGGTGTCGACGTTCGACAGGATCGGCTTCTCACCGAGGTAGTAGTCGATGATCTCCGGCACATAGGTGTAGATCAGCTTGTCGTCGCCGACGCCGTTGCCCACCGCCGACGAGATGACCACATTGCCTGCGCGCGCGGCGTTCAGCAGTCCGGCAACGCCGAGCATCGAGTCCGGACGGAACTGCATCGGATCGAGATATTCGTCATCGACGCGCCGATAGATGACATCGACACGCTGTTCGCCCTCGGTCGTCCGCATGTAGACGACGTTGTCGCGGCAGAACAGATCTCGGCCCTCGACGAGTTCCACTCCCATCAATCGGGCAAGCAGCGAATGCTCGTAGTACGCCGAATTCGCCACCCCCGGGGTGAGGACGACGATGTTCGGGTCGGCCTCGTTGAAGGCGGCCGAAGCGCGCAACGCCCGCAGCAGGTGGCTGGGATAGTCGGCCACGGCACGCACCTTGTGGGAGGAGAAGAGGTCGGGGAACACGCGAGCCATCGTGCGCCGGTTCTCCATCACATATGACACGCCGGATGGAGATCGCAGATTGTCCTCGAGGACCCGGAAATCTCCGTTCGCGTCGCGGATCAGGTCGATACCCGCGACATGTATGCGGACGCCGTTGGGCGGCCTGATGTTTGCCGCCTGCCGATGGAAGTGTTCACACGAATGAACCAGCCGTTTGGGCAACACGCCGTCACGCAGGATTTCCTGCTCGCCATAGACGTCGTCGAGGAAGAGCTCCAGCGCCTGCACGCGCTGGGTGATCCCGGCTTCGAGTTTGGACCACTCGCCGGCTGAAATCACCCGTGGCACAACGTCGAGCGGGAACGGACGCTCCATACCCGAGAGCGAGAATGTGATGCCCTGATCGATGAACGCACGTCCGAGAGCGTCGATACGTCCCTCGATGTCGGCACGTTCGGATTCGGCCATCACCTTGAAGATTCCGCGATAGGCCGGCCGCACGTCACCGTTGCCGTCGAACATCTCGTCGTAGGCCACGCCAAATGATCTAGCCGCCTCGTAGTCGGCGAAAATCCCTGTCTGCGTCGGCTTTACGACAACCTTCGCCGATTTCGCCTTCCCCTGCCGGGCATTCGGTGCCGATTTGGGCTCGACCTTGGCGGCCGGTGTACGCCCCGGGGCGGTCTTCGCGGTGGACGTCTTACGCACCTTCTTCGCGGGCGTATCCGTCTGTGCAGGACTCATAACCTGACATGGTGCCTCAGATCGACCGATTCGGCATGGTGGTCGCGCGACGCGCGGTTCACCCATCACCTCTCGATGATCGCGCGCACCCGGTCAGGCTCCGGCTCTCGAGGAACTGCCGATGGAGCGACGCGCGGCCAGTATGCGCCGTCGGGCGCGGCGCACCAGATTCATCGCCCGCGTCTGCGGCGCGGGCCCGATGCTGGGCATCGGCTCGCCCAGGATCATCTCGGCGAGTACGTCGAGTGCCGCGTCGAGGACGTCCTCGGCCGGGGTGACCGCCGCCGAGTCCCCGGCTACCCGGGACACGCGCAGGTCATCGAGCGAACCGACCACCGGGTATCCCGCTGCCTCGATTCCGCCGATCATCACGTCGGCCCGATCGGCCACCCAGGCACGCTGGTCGGCTGACAGGCCGCGCGCCGCACCGCTGGAACGGCCGGCCATGATCTCGGCAACCACGCGTTCCTTCACCACACGTTCGTAACGCGGCCAGTCCACGACGTCGGGCTGGAGGCGCCCGTTGAGCCGCCGTAGCAATTCCGTCTGTGCGCTCGACAGCGACGAGTTGAGATTCGGCACCGGAACGGTGAGCGGGGCCGGATCGACGCGAAGGACCGAGAGGAACCGCTCCCACAGTCCGTCACCGGCGGCAGGAGTCCGCGGCACTGTCACGACGTGAATGCGCTCGGGGCCCACCACTGCCGCCCAGCGGGCCAGGATCTGTACATAATCCTGGAACTCCCAGAACGGCTCGGTATCGGTCAAGTGCTCCGACGAGGTAGTGGCCTCGGCCTGCTCCCGCACCGAGATGAAGAACTCGTCGAAGGACGCACAGCGCTGATTCTTGACGTTCTCTTGCCACACCGAAGGCAGTTGACGCGCGAGATCGCGCACGGTCGCGATCACCTGCACCTCATCGGCAAACGACAGATCGTCGACGAGCCGACCGACCGACTCCGTGGTCGCGGTGGCGAGGAGTTCGTGGGAGATCAGCGACGTCTGCGGCCACGGCCGCATCTGCGCGACCATCGCCGGCCAGGCATCGGCGAAGGCGGGATCCACCCAGTCCAGGTATCGCTCGGGCTGCAGATGTACCGCGGCGTGGAAGTGATCAGAGATCACATTTCCCGGATACAGCAGGCCCGATTCGCCTAGCGCGAGGTCGCGGTTGTGCCACAGTCGATCCTGCAAATGGGTGGTACCGGTCTTGGGTAAGCCGATGTGAACGTAGACGACGGACATGGTTTCTTCACCGTATCCCCGCCGCCTGCCGTATCCCGCCGCCTGCCGGATTCCCGGGGCTCCGGCCACGGCGCACGACGACGGCAATTTTGGGGCCGACCTCACCGACTGGTAAACTCGATCGCTGTCGCAGCGTCACGAGCGCCCGTTCGCGGATTTGCGTCTGACCTGCCGAAACAAGCACGAACCAAACAAACGAGGTACACACGCGTGGCAAATATCAAGTCCCAGATCAAGCGCAACCGCACCAATGAGGTCCGGCGTCAGCGCAACCAGTCGGTCAAGTCTTCCCTGCGCACCGCGATCCGCGGTTTCCGTGAGGCCGTGGACGCCGGCGACAAAGACAAGGCAGGCGATCTCCTCGTGAGCACCAGCCGCAAGCTGGACAAGGCTGCGAGCAAGGGCGTCATCCACGCCAACCAGGCGGCCAACAAGAAGTCGGCGATGGCGGTCGCCGTCAACAAACTCTGATCCTCGTCTGAAGCGACGGTCGCATCTTGAGCGGCCGAGAATTCTTCTCCTCACCCCGGTGACTCCCACGCGGTCGCCGGGGTGAAGTTCGTGCACCGGCGTGGTCCGGCGGGCGCCGATCGTGTCCGTCAGCCGGCCCGCCGCCGGCCGGCCGGGCGGAGCGATGCGATTCGGGCAACCGCATCGGTCAGTGCGAAGTCGGCGTCGGCGGCCTGTCCTTTCACATCACCGTTGAGCGCGGCCGCCACGACCACCGCCGCCGCGATCGATTCCGAATCCCACGCCCGGCCCTGCGCCTGGGCATTCTTCACCCGCCGGGGCGACATGCCCAATTCGGCCGCCGCCGACGCATCGACATTTCCCAGCGCGCGGACCCGCGCGATCGCGTGCACGGCTTCGGCCAGCGCGTCGGCCAGCAGCACCCGTGGAACTCCGTGATGGAGGGCCCACGCCAGCGACTCCAGGGCGCCGGCGCGATCGCCCGCGACCGCCTTGTCGGCGACCTCGAACCCGCTGACCTCCGGGCGGCCCTGGTAATACAGCCGGACCGAATCCTCGTCGACCCTGCCGCCGGTGTCGGCGACGAGCTGGCTGCACGCGGCCGCGAGTTCTCGTAAACTCGCACCCACCGACTCGACGATCACCTCGACGACATCGTTGGGGACCCGCACGTCCAGGGTTCGAAACTCGTTGCGCACGAAGGTCATACGTTCCGACGGCCAGCGTGGGGCGACACATTCGTGCACGGTTGCCCCGGCCTTGCGAAGATCGGCGGCCAGCGCCTTGGCGCGGCCGCCACCGCTGTGGATCACCAGGAGGGTGATGCCGTCGGGCAGTGCCCTCGCCGTCTCGGAGATGAGGGCGGCCGGCTGCTTTCCCGCGTCGGCGGCCGACTCGACGACCACCATCCGCTCGTCGGCGAACAGGGACGGACTGAGCAATTCGGCCAGTTCCGGACCAGTCACGTCACCGGCGCGCACCCTGGTGACCGGGACGTCGCCGCCGCTCGCGGCACGACGCTCGGAAACGACCGCGTCGACGACTCGGCCGGTGAGGAAGTCGTCGTCCCCGACGAGCAGATGCAGGCGTTCGGTCACGGCGCCCATCGTGCCAGACCGCGCCGACACCGGGCCAGTGCCCGCCGCAGCCCGTCGCCGTCGATCCGACGCGCACCGGCCACCGCCGCGACGACCGTGGCCGACAACCCGGTGGCCACCGCCAGCCCGGACCAGCCATCGGGTATCTCGATCACTGCCCACTGCGCCGACCCGAGGCGCTCGGCGCAACTGATCATCCACCACATCTCCGGTGCCATTGCCCGGATCAGCAACTCCGAGGCCATCATTCCGATGCCCTGAGCACCCCCGATCCCGCCGATCAGGGCAGCCGCGGTCCCGACGATGCCGATCACCGCGACCACCGGAGCCACCGCCACATTGGCCACGACCGATACCAGACTGAGGGTGCCGGACAGATACGCGATCATCGGCGCGGTGGTCACCTGTGCCGCGACCGCCATCGCCACCAGCTCGGCCACCCCGCCCGGGACCCGCGCCGCGCGCAGCATGTCACGGACTCCCGGTGCCACCACGACCAGACCGGCGGTCGCCACGACCGAGAGGACGAATCCCGGCGCGCGCGCCAGTTCCGGCCACCACACCAAGCCGCCGATCACCGCCCCGCCGAGCGCCGGTAGTGCCTGCACACGTCGTGACGAGAGCACCGCGAGCAGTCCGACGGCACCCATCATGGCTGCCCGCAACACGCTCGGCGACGGGCGCACCAACACGACGAAGCCGATGATGGACAGTGCCCCGGCGATCACGACCACCTTCGGCGGGGCACCGCCGAGCCGCAAGGCGAAGATGACCGCGCCGCACACCAACGCGAAGTTCGCACCGGAGACTGCGGTGAGGTGCAGCAGTCCCGCGTCCCGGAAGTCTTCCCGCACATCCGGATCGAGGGCGCTCTCGTCGCCGAGAACCAAACCGGGGAACAGTCCGGAGGCCTTGGGTGACAATGCCCGCGACGAGCTGCGCTGCAACCGGTCGCGCAGGTGCGCGGCGAGTCGTTGCATCGGGGGTGGCCGGCCCAGCCGTTCGGGTGTGCCCGACGCACGCAACCGGGCGACCACCAGCTCGCCCGGCCGCGCGGACCCCACGGTCACCACCGCGCGAACCCGCTGCCCCGGCGACAGGTTCGCCCACGACTGCGCGTTCCCGATGAGTTCGGCCGAGGCTGCCGGCACCGATCGCCGCGCGACGGCGTGGATCTCGACGCGGGCGCGAACCGTCCCCGCGGACACCGGGCCGAACGGGACCGGGTCTTCTTGTAGGGACAGCCACATCGTCACCTTGCCGTGCATCTCGTGAACCGGGTGCCGGTCACGGGTCTCCAGCCGCATCGCCATCGCCGTGGCGCAGCCGGCCGCGAGCAGCGCACATATCAGTGCCGGACCCGTGAACCCCCACCGCAGCCGGCCGGCACACCACATCGCGGCGACGGCGAGGCCCAAGAGCGCTGCGCCCACCGCGATCATCACCGCTGTGCGGACCGTCGCGCCCAGGCAGACGCCGGTGACGATCCATACCGCAACCGACGGCAACAGCAACCGCAGATCCTGGTCTCGCATTCACACCGTCACCAGGCTGCGTAACTTGGCCAGTCGCGACGGACCGATCCCGTCCACCTCCGCCAGTTGGTCGACGGAACTGAATGAACCGTTGCGCGTGCGCCATTCGATGATCGACTTGGCGGTGACCGGGCCGACGCCCGGCAATGCGTCCAACTCGCTTTCCGACGCGGTGTTCAGATTCACCAGAGTTCCGGCAGCGCCTGCCGACCCCGAGGTGCCTCGCGCCGGCGGGGTTTGTGTTCCGGCCGCAGACGGATGCGGGCCCGCGCCCGTCGGAGGCGGGCCCGCTGCGGGGGCACCGGCGGCCGCAACCACCGCGCTTCGCAGCGTGAGTTGCCCCTGTCCGTCGGTGTAGCCGACCAGGATCTGGTCGCCATCGCGGAGTACCTGTGCCAGATTCAGCGATACCGTGTCGGCGCCGTCGCGGGTACCACCGGCTGCCGCCAGCGCATCGGCGACCCGGGAATTCGCGTTCAGCCGTACCAATCCCGGTCTATGGACGAGGCCGACCACGCTGACGACGACCTCGGCGGCGGGTGTGGCGGGCGGTGTGCCCGGCCCCGAACCGCCTGCCGGCGTCGCCCCCGACGTCGCCGGCGCGGCACCGGGCGTCGGGAAGTCCACCGCGGGCGCCTCGTCGGACCCGCGGAACAGGCCATAACCTGCGATCACACAGGCCACGACACCGACGAGAATGATCGCGATCGCCGCCGGTGGCGCAACCGCGAACCGTCGTCGTGGTGGGTCGTCGGGCTCATCGAGGTCATCGGAGTCGTGGGGCTCGCCGAACGCACCGCGCTCGCCTTCTCCGAAAACAGTACGGCGACTGCCGGTTCGGTGATCGGGCTCGGGTGGGTCCAGCCAGGCCGGCAACGCGACCGCTCCCCACCGGTCGTCGACGGGGGCCTGTTGCGCCACGGGCTCGGCCTGTTGCGCCACGGGCTCGGCCTGCGGCGCCTCGGGCTCGGCACCGACATCGTCGTCGGCGGCAGGCACGGGGACGGCCGCCGCCGTCGGTGGACGGTCGAGCCCGGTGAGTCGGTCGAGGGCCGACCGACGCCGCGTCCCGGCGGGACCGACCTCACCGGCCCGGCGCGGTGTCCGTGCGGTGTCACTCATGCGGCGAGCCTAGGAGGCGCGGACCACGTCTGGGAGCGTCCGTCTACCCGGCGGACGAGTGCTGTGGAACGACGCGGTTCTGTGGAGAGCCGTTACGCCCGGCCGGCCCGCGTCAACCGATGTCGTCGGCACCCACGATCGGATCCAGATGCGTCGTCACGGTCACCCCGAGCGCCCCGGGACCGACGTGGGTACCCAGGATGGGGCCGAGATCAACGGTGAGCTCAGAGGTCACCAGGCGCAGGCGAGTGCGGACCTGCTCGGCCAGATCGTTTGCGGCATCGGGGTTTTGGCAATGCTGAATACCAAGGGTGACCACGCGTCCGTCGGCGAAGTCGACAGCTGTGTCCACCATCTTCGCCACCGCCCGCGAAAAGGTACGTTGACGCTCACGCAGTGTCAGCATGCCGTCGTCGAGCGCCAGAATCGGTTTGATCGACAATGCGGAGCCGAACAGTTTTCCCGCCGCGCTGATCCGTCCGCTGTTGCGCAGGTTGTCGAGGCTGTGCACGCAGATCAGGGACTCGATGGTGGACGACTGCCGGATCGCAGACTCATAGACGCGATCCCGGTCGGCACCTGCGCCGGCCGCCTGAGCGGCCGCGATGGCGACGAAACCGAGACTCAAACCCACCGCACGGGAATCGACCACCCGAACCTGGCCGGGAAAGTTCTCCGCGGCCAGCCGCGCCGCGCCCCACGTTCCCGACAGGCGCCGCGACATCATGACCGCGACCACGCCGTCGCCCGCGCCGGCCTCGACTGCGACACCGAACGCCTCGGTGAGCTCGTGCGGATTCGCGCCCGACGTGGTCACTCCCGGCTTGGTGATCAGGTCGCCGGGGATGTCGTCGACCCCATCGCGATAGTCGACGCCGTCGAGCGCCACGTGCAACGGCACCACCATGATCTGGTAATGATCGGCGATCGCCCGTGGGAGACGAGCCGAGGAATCTGTGACGACAACGACAGGCACGCGTCTACGTTAGCCGTTGCATTCGGGCGGCCCACGCCGGTGCGTGTCACCGCGACATGCGCCGGCGTCACGGGCGCCGGTCATCCGACCGATACACCCATGCCACCGATCAGGGACGCAGGACCGGTTCGACCACGTCGGTGACGGCGTCGGCGATCTGCGCGTGACACTCGAATCCCCAGTGGATGCCGTCGGGGTTCATCTCGACGGCCGGGTCGGCGAAGAGATCGCGGGTGATCGGATAGAAATCGACTGTGGGCAGCCCCGCACCGGTGGCCCACCGCAGCATCGCCGCGGTGGTCGGCACCCGGCCGGTGTGCACGCTCCCGTAGTACGGGCTGCGGTGCGTCGGGGGCAGACACACCACGATCGGCAGCTCCGGCCGTAGCGAACTCAGCGCGCCGCGGATCCTTTCGAGATGTTCGATGGTGACCTTGGGCGGCAGCGCCATCGGCCAGCCGATCCGTGCCGCCCGCGGCTGCACCCATTGGTAACCGGTGCGGACGCTCTGGCGCAGCCGCGGCGGCCGCAGATAACGGATCTGCTCACGCAGCGCGGTCGGCAACGGTGACGGCAGACTGTCCATCCCGCCGATCGCGATCACCACAACCCGGGCCGCGGGAACCGCCGCCCAGATGTTCGGGTCCTGGGTCAGCGCCCACCACACGTCTCGGCTGGTCCAACCGATCCGCCCGAACAGACACGTCGACAGACCGACCCGATCGCCGACGAGATTCGGCCAGATCCGCCGATCGTCGGCGGGCAGCCCGCCGCCCGGACCGTAGTAGGCCAGCGAATCCGACAGCACCAGCACAGAACCGTCCGCCGAGTGCGCCGGATGGCGGCGATCGATCACTGGATCGCCGCGTCGGCTGCCTCCGCCGAGGCGTTCCAGACGTCGAGCCGCCACCGGGGGGCCTGGCCGGGGAGTGCGTGACCGGACAGTTGCACCCAACTGGTGTTGGCCAGTCCGCCCAGCACCGGCCAGCGCTGCACCGGCAGATCCAGCAAGGCCGCCGTCAGCGCGGCGATGACGCCGCCGTGGGCGACCAAGACCACCGGTGACTCCCCACTCCCCCAATCACCAAGCGCCTCAACGAGTTCGTCGACCACTGGCACAGCGCGGGCGGCGACGTCTGTGCGGCTCTCGCCCCCGGGCGGTGCCCAGGTGGCATCATCGCGCCACCTCGCCCGCGCTCCTGGCATCGCATCGTCGACCTCGAGGTGTGTCATGCCCTGCCAACTGCCCAGATGCGTCTCGCGCAGGCGCACGTCGGTGTCGACGGAAAGCCCGGTGGCCCGTGCCAGCGCCTCGGCGGTATCACGGGCGCGTCGCAGATCCGAGGACCGGATCAGTATCGGACGCTTCTCCGCCAGTGCTCCGGCAGCCGACTTCGCCTGCTGCACACCGAGTTCGGATAGCTCAGTGTCCAGCTGCCCCTGCATCCGGCTGGCCGCATTGTATTCGGTTTGTCCGTGGCGCAACAAGATCAGTCGACGTACCACCGGCGTCAGACGCTCGACCGAGGTGTCACCGCCGTCGGGATCGCCACTCACTTCACGTCCCCGGCGGACGTGTCCCCGGCCGGCGCATCATCGACCGGACCACTCGTGACGTCCACGGTCGGACAGTCCTTCCACAGACTCTCCAGTGCATAGAAGGCGCGCTCGTCGGCATGCTGGATGTGGATGACGATGTCGATGTAATCCAGGAGCGCCCAACGACCTTCGCGGGTCCCCTCGCGGCGGGCCGGCTTGTATCCGGCCGCACGCATCTTCTCCTCGACCTCGTCGGTGATCGCGTTGACCTGCCGCTCGTTGTCGGCAGAGGCGATGACGAACAGATCGGTGATGACCAACTGTTCGGAGACATCGATGACGGTCACGTCGTGGCCGAGTTTGTCCTCGGCGGCCAGCGCGGCCACCTGCGCCATCGTCCGTGCCTCGGCTGATGCAGTCACACAAGTCCTTTCCTGCGTTGAGTCGGCGACCCCGCGGGGCCGCCGGTTCTCTCCGGTTCTGACGTCGGTATCGCGCCGCGCGTGATCATGGCGCCGACACGCGTGGGGAATTGTTCCGTAACGGCCGGTAGAGCCGGCGTTTGGCGATGTACTGCACCACCCCGTCGGGTACGAGATACCACACCGGCCGCCCGTGCGCGGCGCGCTCCCGGCACTCGGTAGAGGAGATGGCCAGTGCCGGGATCTCCAGCATCCGCAACGTATCCGGCGGCAGATCCTGCAGATGCTGGGCCAGATGGCGGACGTTCAGCTCGTAGCCGGGCCGGCTGACGCCGACAAAGTTGGCGAGCTCGAACAGCTCCTCCCAGTTCTGCCACGACAGGATCGACTCCAGCGCATCGGCGCCGGTGATGAAGAACAGCTCGGCGTCGGGCAGGGTCGCGCGCAGGTCGCGGAGCGTATCGACGGTGTAGGTATAGCCCGCCCGGTCGATGTCGACCCGGCTCACCGAGAACTGCGGGTTGGAGGCGGTCGCGATCACGGTCATCAGGTAGCGATCCTCGGCCGGCGACACCTGCTTGCTGTGTTCCTCGTCGAGGCCGCGCTGCCTGTCCGCACCACCGCGGGGCAAGCCCACCGGTTGCGCACCCGCCCGCTCGGTGCCGTCGAGAAGCTTCTGCCATGGCCGGCCCGTCGGCACGAAGATCACCTCATGTAGCGAGAAGCGATGGGCGACTTCGCTGGCCGCGACGAGGTGACCGTTGTGGATCGGGTCGAATGTGCCGCCCATCACGCCGATTCGGCGGCGCGCCTGCGGGCGGTCGATGGACATGGAGGGTGAGTCTACGCGGTGTCACCGGCCGAGCGGGTGACGGCGCCGCCGATACCGCAGGCGGCGGCGGCCGCTCACACCGGAAGCAGGTCGCCGATGACGGTTGCCAGCTGCCGGGCGTTACGGCATTCGAACATGTCGATGACCTCCGCATACTCGTCGGCCACCGAATCACCGGTGCCCCACTCGGCGCCCGGCTCGGGATTGAGCCAATAGGCGTGGCGCGCCCGCTCGACGAGTTGCGCGAGGAGCTCGGTACGGGCAAACCCGAAGTTGGTGCGGGCGTCCCCGAGGATCAGCAGAGCCCCGCGATGGGTCAGCGTCTCGGCGTACTCGCCGACGAATCCGCGCAGCATGTTCCCATAGTCGGAGTGCCCATCACGGGTGATCAGCCGCGCCGTCTCGATCATCTGTGACATCGCGGCGCGGGTGTCTCCGCCGAATCCGGCGTCGGCATCGTTGCGTGGATCGAACAGATCGGTCACCTCGTCGACGCTGTCGATGAATGCGAAGACGCGGACCTTCGAGAACTGTTGGCGCAGCGCATATACGAGGTTGAGGGTAAACGCCGAGAAGCCGGCGACCGAGCCGGAGACGTCGCAGATGACGATGAGCTCGGGGCGTCCGGGCCGGGGTTTCCGGTGGCGCAGTTCGATGGGGACACCGCCGGTCGACATCGACGCACGCAACGTGGCGCGTACGTCGGCCGGCCCACGGCGCGCACGGCGCCGACGGGTCTCGAGCCGCGAGGCCAGCAGCCGCGCCAGCGGGTCGACGGTTCGGCGCAACTCTGCCTGCTCTCTGGCCCCGGCGGTGAGGAAGGCGATGTTCTCGGGCAGCTTGGGCACCGCGTACTCGCCGACGCGTTCACGCCCGTTGCGGGCCGACATCCGGCGCTGGGTCTCGCGTTCGATCGCGGCGCGCACCACCGCGGCCCGGTCGCGGGCGGCACGCCGGAACATGGGTTCGGTGCCCACGTCGAGTTCCGCGGGTCGGCCACCGGCCATCGCGGCCGCGATCCGGGCGATCAGTGTCTGCGGCTCGATCGACGAGAGCGCCTGGTAGGCCGAATATGCATCGCCCCGCGCGGACTCGTACCGGCCGAGCACCTCCACGATTTCGGCGACCATCGCGTCGAGACGACCGTCGGACTCGGCGTCGGGGTCGGCGAGCACGCGCGCCAGTTCGTCGCGGGTCGCGGCGATGTCGACCGCACCGTCCTCGGTGCGCGGCAGTTCCTCGGCGGTCGACCGTGCGCCCGGGGCGGCCGGAAACCACAGGTCGAAGAGCCGGTCGAACGCCGTGCGGTGCAGATGGTCGTCGAGCAGTGTCGCCGCCAGGCCTTCTCGCAGACTGCGGCGGTCCAGCAGGTCGAGCACCTCGACCGCGCGGGCTGCGTCGATCAGATTCGACGGCCCCACCACGACGCCGCGGCGCCGCAGTTCGTCGACGAAGTCGGTGAGGTGCGCGACGAACGGCGCGGTGTCCGGCCCGGCCGTCATCAGCCGAGCTTGAGTTCTTTGATCGCGGTGTTCAGATCCGGCCGGTGTTTGAGCACCACTCCCAGGGTGCGGGCGATCAGTCCGTTGTCGAGACCGCGGCCCGACCGCGCTCGGTGGTCGGGATCCTGACCGGCACCGAGCGCCAGCAGCGTGTTCGCCCAGTCGATCGTCTCGGCCACCGACGGCTTCTTGCGGATGTCCAGACCACGCAGCACCCCGACGACCCGTATCAGCTCGGCGGCCAGCGAATCCGAGAGTGCGGGTACCCGTGACGCCAGGATCTCCTTCTCCCGCTTGGCATCCGGAAAGTCGATGTACAGGTATAGGCAGCGCCGTTTGAGCGCTTCGGACAGTTCCCGGGTGGCGTTGGAGGTCAGCAACACGATCGGGCGCCGCGCGGCGACGACAGTTCCCATCTCGGGGATGGTGACCGCGAAATCGCTGAGGACCTCCAGCAGCAGCCCCTCCATGTCCACATCGGCTTTATCGATCTCGTCGATCAGCAGCACCGTGGCGCCCGGCCGCGAGATGGCCGTCAGCAACGGCCGCGGCAGCAGGAATTCCTCGGAGAAGATGTCGGTCTTGGCCTCGGCCCAGTCGCGGGTGCCGGTCGACTGGATGTGCAGGATCTGTTTGGCATGGTTCCACTCGTAGAGGGCACGCGCCTCGTCGATGCCCTCATAGCACTGCAGCCGCACCAATTCGGCGTCGGTGGCCCCGGCGATCGCCTTGGCCAACTCGGTCTTGCCGACCCCCGCGGGGCCCTCGACCAGCAGCGGTTTGCCGAGGCGATCGGCGAGAAAGGTGGCGGTGGCGGTGGCGTCGTCGGCGAGGTATCCGGTGCCGCGCAGCCGGGTGGCCACGTCGGGCACATCACGGAACGACGGTTGCACGGTGGCCTCGGGGTGGGCACTGCCCGAAGTGTGGGCTCGCGCCGGTGTCTGCGGTGTCATGGGTTCACCTGTGTCTTGTCTATCGGGTTTCACGCCGGCCGGATATGGCCGTCGCCCCAGACGATCCATTTGGTGGACGTCAATTCGGGCAGACCCATCGGACCGCGGGCATGCAGTTTCTGCGTCGAGATGCCGATCTCCGCGCCGAAACCGAACTGCTCCCCATCGGTGAACGCGGTGGAGGCGTTGACGATCACCGCCGCGGCGTCGACGCGGTCGGTGAATTCCTGCGCCGCGGACAGATCGGTGGTGATGATGGCCTCGGTGTGTCCGGTGCCGTAGGTGTCGATGTGCGCGACCGCGGCATCGAGACCGTCGACGATCTTCATGGCGATGTCCATCGACAGATATTCATCGGCCCAATCGGTTTCGGTCGCCGGCTCCATGCCGTCCTCGTCGCCGTGGATGACCACCCCCTGCGCCTGCAGCGCCTGACTGATCTTCGGGACGGCCTCTGCGGCGATGGCCTTGTCGATGAGCACCGTCTCGGCGGTATTGCACACACTGGGGCGACGCGTTTTGGCGTTGAGGACGATTCGGGTGGCGATATCGATGTCGGCGAGGGCGTGCACGTAGACGTGGCAGTTGCCGGTGCCGGTCTCGATGGTCGGCACGGTGGCGTTGGCGACCACCGCATTGATCAACCCGGCACCGCCGCGCGGGATCACCACGTCCACCAGGCCGCGCGCCCGGATCAGCGCGGTCACGCTGGCCCGGTCGTCGCTGGGCAGCAGCGCAACGGCATCAGCGGTCACTCCCTTGCTGCTCAAGGTGTCTCGCAGAATTCGCACGAGTTCGGTATTGGACGAGGCGGCCGAGGAGGACCCGCGCAGCAACACCGCGTTCCCGGACTTGAAGGCGATCCCGAAGGCATCGACGGTGACGTTGGGGCGCGCCTCGTAGACGATGCCGACCACCCCGAGCGGTACCCGCTCCTGCCGCAGCCGCAACCCGTTCGGCAGGGTCTTGCCCGCAATGACCTCGCCGATCGGATCGGCCAGCAGCGCGACCTGCCGCAAGCCGGTGGCGATCGCGGCGACGCGCTGCGGGGTCAGTCGCAGACGGTCGAGCAGGCTCGCCTCGGTTCCGGCGGCCTCGGCGCGCGCGATGTCCTCGGCGTTGGCCGCCACGACGGCTTCCGTCGCGGCCTCGATCGCGTCGGCGGCGGCGAGCAAGACATCGTTCTTGGCGGCGGTGGTCACTCGGCCGAGCGCGCGTGATGCGACCTTGGCGGCCTTGGCCAGGTCGGTGACGATCTGCTCGACGCCGGTGTCGGCGGGACTGACGGCGGGTGCGCTCACGGATTCCTCCCGAATGCTCTCCCGACCGCGATACTCGGCGATCCCAATGCTCCACCACACCGGCCGGGTTATGACGACCACCAGACTACGTGCGGTCCTCGGCGCGGCCCAACGTCGACCCCGCCACCGGCCCGCGGTCAGCAGGACTCGAGGACATCAGCGAGGACCTTCCGGCTCGCCATATCGATGCTGAGTCCGTATCCGGCGACCACTTCGACGAATTGGACCGCGTAGCGGCAGTGGAACGCCGTCAGCGGCGGCATCCACACCGCCGGTTCGGCATCGCTCTTGGCCTGATTCGACTCGCCGTCGACCGCCACCAGATTCGCCGGATCGTTGGCGAAGTCGGCGCGACGCTCCGCGGGCCACGACCACGCGCCCATATCCCATGACAACGCCAACGGGACAATGTGATCGATCTGCGCAGCGGTGGCACCGCGATCACGGCGGAACACCACCGTGTCACCGGTGTACGGGCTGCGGAACTCGCCGGAAAGGATCGCCGACGGGCAGGACCGGACCGGTCCGACGGTCACGTCCGAGAGGTCGCGGCGCAGGATGTCGTTACGGGTGTCGCACCCGTTGTGCCCGCCGCGCACCGACACCGCGTCGGTCCACGCCACGCCGAATGCGCCGCGCTCATAGTCGTCGCGATCGGGCCGTCGCGGTACCGTCGGCACCCGGACGAGGACCGCGAGTGCCGCCACCGCGTGTGCATGTGCGGCGGGATCAGGACGCGCGCGATCGAGGTTGACCGTCACCGCGACGATCAAAGCCGTTGTCACGCAGGCGATCAGAATCACCCAGCGACGAATCGGCCACGAGACGGCGCCCGGGGCGCCCACCCGGCCGCGTGCCGCCGGACCGCTACGACTTGTCCAGGTATGCGATCTTGTCCGGAACCAGGATCGCGTCGACCAGAGCATCCATTTCAGGGTGGTCGGCCAGTGTCCGGTCCGCAGCGGTGATCTGCTGGGCCAGTTCGCGGGCGTCGGCGATGATGTCGGCGTCGTCGAGGAGCGACAGGAAGTGCAGCGACGTCTTGCCGCCGGATTGCAGCGAGCCGAGGACATCACCCTCCCTCCGCTGTTGGAGATCCACCCGGGCCAGGACGAATCCATCATTGGACGCAGCGACCGCCCCCAGTCGTTCCATCGATTTCGATTCCGGTGCACTTGTGGTCATCAGCAGGCACAACCCGGGCAGGCCACCACGGCCGACGCGGCCGCGCAACTGGTGGAGCTGACTGACGCCGAAGCGTTCGGCATCGACGATCAGCATCATGGTCGCGTTGTGGACGTCGACGCCGACCTCGATCACGGTCGTTGACACCAGGATGTCGATCTCACCGCGCCCGAAGGCGTCCATCACCTCGGCCTTCTCCTCGGCCGGCAGCCGTCCGTGCAGCATCGCGATGCGGTGTGCGCCCAACGGGGACGCGAGCAGCTCGTGGTACTGGTCGAGCACCGCCACGGTCTGGTCCTCGGCGTCGTCGGTGGCGTTGCCCTTCTTCTTCGCCGGCGCCTTCGCCGGCGTCTTCGCGGGTGCGTCGGGATCGTCGCCGATCCGTGAGCACACCACGTAGACCTGCCGTCCCGCGGCGACCTCCTCGGCGACACGCGCCCACGCCCGGTTCACCCATTTGGCGTTGCCGGTCGGCACGACGGTGGTGGTGATGGGCCTGCGGCCTGCGGGTAGTTCGGTCAGCACGGAGGTGTCGAGATCACCGAACGCCGTCATGGCGACCGTGCGCGGGATGGGGGTCGCGGTCATCACGAGCATGTGGGGCACGACGCCGTCGCGGCCCCGCCTGCGCAGGGTGTCACGCTGTTCGACTCCGAAGCGATGCTGCTCGTCGACCACGACCATCCCGAGGTCGAAGAACGTCACGTTCTCCTCGAGCAGAGCGTGGGTACCGATGACGATCCCGACCTCTCCGGTGACCACGTCGAGCAACGTTTGGCGTTTGTCCTTCGTCTTCATCGAGCCGGTCATCAGCGCGACCCCGGTGGCACCGTCGGCCGCGCCGAGGCGACCGGCCGTCCCCAACTCGCCGAGCATCGACCCGATGGTCCGATAATGCTGGGCGGCAAGGACTTCGGTGGGCGCGAGCAGCGCGCATTGATGTCCGTTGTCGACGACGCGCAGCATCGCGAGCACCGAGACCAAGGTCTTACCCGAACCCACCTCACCCTGGAGCAGTCTGCTCATCGGCTGCTCACGACCGAGATCGTCGCCGATCTCGGCGCCGACATCTCGCTGTCCGGCCGTGAGGGTGAACGGCAGCCGCGACAACAGGCGTTCCTCGAGTCCGCCGGGGACGTATGGACAGGCGGGTGCGGTATCGGTGCGCCCGTCGAGCCGGCGCTGCGCCAGCACCAACTGGATCGCGAGTGCCTCATCGAATTTCATGCGATCGCGGGCCGGAGCGATCTCGGCATCGGAATCGGGCAGATGTACCGCGCGGATCGCGTCGTCGGTCCGGATCAGTCCGTGCGTGCGACGCTCCTCGTCGTCGAGGGCTTCCGGCAGCGGCCCCAAGAGATCGAGAACACGACGGACGGCGCTCCAGATCTCCCAGGTCTGGCAACTGCTCGTCGCGGGATACATCGGGATGATGGCCCGGTCGAAAAGCGCGAGTAGCGGATTCGGCCGGGACGGGTCCGATCCGCTCGCCCGGCGTTCGAGTTCGTACATCTCGGTCATCATGGGCGAGCCGATGACCTTGTCGACGTCGGCGCCTTCTTCGGGAAGAACCAACCACTGTGGATGGGTCAGCTGCGGCTGCTCGCGGAAGAACTTCACCGTACCGGCCAGCATCACGCGGGTACCGGGTGTGAGGATCTTCAGTAGCCGGCGGGCATGGAAGAAGCTGACGTCGAATGACTGCTTCTCGTCGTTGACGGTCACCTTCAGGAACTCACCGTGACGCTTGTGCATCTGGATCATCTGCGCCCTGGCGACCCGACCGATGATGCTGACCCACTCGCCCTCGTCCAGATCCTGCGCTGCCGAGGCCTGCCCACGGCGCACATACCGGCGCGGCGCGTGGCGCAGCAGCTCGCCGACGGTGGTCGCCCCCAGCGTGGCCAGACCGGCCGCCATCTTCGGGCCCAGCACCGCCTCAAGCGAATCCGACGGTTCGGCGCTCGTCGCTTCCGGACATTCCCCGGGGTCTGGAGCACCACCGGAACCCGGGCGGTCGGGTGAGTGTGCGGCCACTACTCGATCCCGACCTGGATCAGATCGTCATGCTGGCCGGTGGGATACACGGCGAGTTCGATTCCGGCATAGTTGCGTCGCATGTGTTCGCGCAGGGAGTCCAGGGCGGCCTCGTCGACGTCGGAGCCGGCCAGGACGGTCACCATCTCCCCACCGGTCGCGAGCATCAGGTCCAGCAGCGCGGTGCCCGCCTCGATCTGGTCCGGAGCGATCACCAGCACGTCGGAACCGATGAAACCGAGGATGTCACCGACCTCGCAGGTGCCCGCCAGCGTCATCACTTTGGTGTGGGCACGCCGCAACGAGCCCCAGCGGGCGCCCGCGGCCGCCTCGGCCATCGCGTAGGCGTCGGCGTCGGCCGACGCGGTGGGATCGTGGACGGCCAGCGCGGCCAGGCACTGCGCCATCGACAGGGTCGGCAGGGACACCACCGACCGCTGTTGCGAGCGGACGTCGGCGGCCACGGAGACGAGGTCCTGGCTGGTCATCGCACCGTTGGCCATCACGATGACGTGGGCGGCATCGGTGTCGCGGATCGCCTGGGCCAGCTCGTCGGTGCCGACGCCGTCGTCGGCGCGCACCACCGCCGCGCCGGCTTCGGTGAACAATGCCGCCGCCCCCTCACCCCGCACCACCGCGACGACGGCGCGTTTGAACCGCGGCGGCGGCTCGGCGGTGTCGACCTGCGAACGGATGGCGTCGAGGGCGAAGCAGCTGATCCGGATGTCCGACATCTGTCCGACGACCAGACCCACCTGCACCGCCTTGCCGGGATCGCAGGTGTGCACGTGTACCGAGAAGCGTTCACCATCACCGCTGGAACTGTCACCGACGATGACGACGGCATCGCCGATCGCCTCGAGATCGGTGCGCAGTTTTCCGATGAGTTCGCCGGCGCCACCGTCGAGGAGGTACATCACCTCGAAATCCATCTCCGAGGATTCAGTACAGGGCGTGTCCGCGGGGTGGCCGGGCCGACCGCCGCCCGTCAGCGTGCCGCGGTAGCTTCGGCGACGCGCCGACACCCCGGTGATGACCGCGACCAGCGAGTCCAGCAGGACCAGGAATCCACGCGCGCCCGCGTCGACGACACCGGCGTGCGCGAGCTCGGGAAGTTGGTCGGTGGTCTCGTCGAGTGCTTCGGCGGCGGCGTCGGCGATCGCCCGGACGAGATCGCCGGGCGAGTCCTCGGCATGGTCGGCAGCGGTCCGGGCTGCGACGGAGATGACGGTCAGCACGGTGCCCTCGCGTGGCTCGCTGACCGCCCGGCGGGCGGCCAGTCCGGCCAGCCGCAATCCGGCACCGGTGAGGTAGGACAACGAGAGCTCGCCGGGCGCGGCGACCTCGACCGCATCGGCCACACCCACGAGTACTTGCGAGAGGATGATCCCGGAATTGCCGCGCGCCGCGCCGACCGCGGCATCGGCCAATGCGCGCGCGACGGTCGCGATGTCGGCGCCCTCGGATAACGCGGCCGCGGCGTCGGCGGCCGCCCGCATGGTGTGGGCCATGTTGCTGCCGGTGTCGGAATCGGGGATGGGAAAGACGTTGAGATCATTGATCTCACCCCGTGCGGCGTCGAGCGCATCGGCAGTGGCCGCGGCCCAGTCCCGCAGCAGCTGCGGACTCATGGTCTGTGTGATGCCACCCTCGAACGCCACCACGACCACCTCCCACCGACACCGCGCCCACCATCGGTGGGCCATCCAACAGTCCGGTTGTCGGCGCCGGCGCCGACAACTGTGTTCGAGGTTACTCGTGGCCGCCGACGAATCCGGCACCGCCGGATCTGCACCGACGGATCTGCACCGACCGACCCCGCGGGCGACCATCGGCCGGATTTGGTCGTCGGCACCGCTCCCGCTATTCTTGCAGGGTTGCCTTGCCGCGAACGTGGCTCCGTCACCGGATGTACACATCGTCGTACCCCGTCCCCGGACGCCCGCAGCTGCGGCAGGCTGACCGAGAACCACACCCACTCACCCCGAGGAGTTCGATATGGCTGCCGTCTGTGACGTCTGCGGCAAGGGTCCGGGCTTCGGCAAGTCCGTTTCGCACTCGCACCGCCGCACCAACCGCCGGTGGAACCCGAATATTCAGTCGGTTCGCGTCGAGGTCGCACCCGGCAACCGCAAGCGCAAGAACGTGTGCACCTCCTGCCTGAAGGCCGGCAAGACGACGCTCGCCTGATCTCGAGCCGGTCGACGACCGGCCTTGATGGCTGCGAGACCCGACCCGACCGAGCAAACGCTCGGCCCGGCGTCGGGTCTTTTTCGTGTTCGCGTTACGGTGACCGCCATGACCGCGAGTACCGATACCCCTCCCTCCCCCGTCATCCAGTCCGGCGACGTCCTGACCATCGCCGTGTCCAGCGCCGCGGCCGGCACCTCACTCGACGACCGGGCGGTGATCGAGGGCGCCGCGGCGCTCGGCGAGATCGCCCGCGGGGAACGTGCGGCCGGCGCGATCCTGCTGATCGGTACCGGGGCGAATTTCTGCGCCGGCGGCAATGTCCGGGCTTTCGCCACCGCCGAGAACAGACCCGCCTACCTACAGCAGATCGCGAACGATCTCCACATCTTCATCCTCGCGCTGGCCGCCGCCGACCGGCCCGTCGTCGCCGCGGTGACCGGTTGGGCCGCCGGCGCCGGCATGAGCATCGTGCTCCACGCCGACGTCGCGATCGGCGGTAGCCGAACACGGCTGCGCCCTGCCTATCCCGGAATCGGCCTCACCCCCGACGGCGGCATGTCCTGGACCCTGCCCCGCGTGGTCGGCGCCGCCCGGGCCCGGGAGATCATCCTCACCGATCGGGTACTCGACGCCGACGAAGCGGTGTCCCTCGGCATCCTGTCGCGGGTCGTCGACGACGCGCAGGTGACGGCGCAGGCGCGCGCCACGGCGGAGAAACTTGCGGCCGGACCACGGTCGGCGCTGGCCGCAACCCGCCGGCTGCTCACCGCGTCGGCGACCACGTCACTGGCCGAACAGCTTGTTGCCGAAGCCAATTCGATCGCCGCGCGCAGCGGCGACGCGGAGGGCGTCGAGGGGGTCGACGCGTTCATCGGCAAACGTGCCCCGGACTACGCCGCGGTGCGTGCACAGACCCGGTGAACCGGGCGCGGGCAACCGCACCCGCTCAGGACGGTAATCGCCAGTCGACGGGCTCGCCGCCGAGGTCCTCGAGTTCGTCGTTCGCCCGGGAGAACGGCCGCGACCCGAAGAACCCGCGGCTCGCCGACAGCGGCGACGGATGGGCCGAGACGATGACAGGCACGTCGGGCATCCACTGTTGCAGTCCGGCTGCGTCACGGCCCCAGAGGATCGCCACGAGCGGCTCGTCGCGGGCGACGAGCGCCTTGATGGCGCATTCGGTGACCTTCTCCCAGCCCTTGCCCCGATGCGACGCGGGTTCACCGGGCGACACGGTGAGCACCCGGTTGAGCAGCAGAACACCCGAGCGTGCCCACGGAGTCAGATCGCCGTTGGCCGGACGTGGGTAACCCAGATCTGCGCAGTACTCGGTGTAGATGTTGCCCAATGAGCGCGGGAGGGGCGAAACCTCCGGCGCCACCGAGAAACTCAGGCCGACCGCATGCCCCGGAGTGGGATAGGGGTCCTGGCCGACGATGAGCACCCGGACATCGTCGAACGGATGGGAGAACGCGCGCAGCACGTTCTCCCCCGCGGGCAGATAACTGCGTCCGGCCTCGCTTTCGGCACGCAGGAACTGCCCCATCTGGGCCACGACGTCGGCCACCGGTTCGAGGGCATCGCCCCATCCGGGATCGATGAGTTCGGGAAGTCGCTTGGGCGCCATACTCAGTCGAGCCTCCGCAGCGATTTCCGGTAGTACTGGGCGTTCTGGAAATACATCTCGACATTGAGCTCGAGGTGATCGGCGGGCACCTCGTATCCCTCGCGCACGCGCGCCGGGACACCGAGCGCCATCCGCCGGGCCGGGATCTGTGCGTCGAAGGGCACGACCGCACCGGCACCGACGATCGCACCATCACCGATCGCGGATCCGTTGAGTACCACCGATCCGGACGCGATCAGCACGTCATCGCCGATCGTCGAACCCTCGATGTGCGCGTTGTGCCCGACGACGCATCCGGCACCGATGACGGTGGGATGGATGGGCGTGCAATGGATGACGGTGCCGTCCTGGATGTTGGTGCGGGCCCCGATGGTGATGGTGCCGTAATCCCCGCGCAGCACCGCCCCCGGCCAGACCGAGACACCATCGGCGAGTGTCACCGCACCGATGACGGTCGCGTCCGGGTGGACGTAGACGTCGTTTCCCAGTTCCGGTTCTCGGTCGTCGAGTGCGTAGATCGCCATAGGGGGAATCTAATCACCGCCGGAGGTGCCGGCGGCCCTGCCCCCTTGGTGGACACCGGCGTTCGAATCCGCGCGGTGCGATCACTCGGCGAAGGCGCGCCAGCCGCTGAGCCCGCTGATGTCGCGCCCATCGATGGTGACGTGTGCCGGCCCCGCCTCGACCGCACCGATCACGGTCCACCCGGGCGGCACCGCATCGGATTCGATCGCGACGAGCAGTTCGTGATCCTCACCGCCGGTGAGTGCCCAGGTCCGCGCGTCGGCGCCGAGCAGTCTCGCGACGTCGTCGACCGCGGCGCGGCGCGGCACGGCGGCACCGGTCACCGCCAGCGCCACATCCGACGAATTGGCAATCGTCAGCAACTCTTCGACGAGCCCGTCAGAGATGTCGGTCATGGCATGTGCACCTGCCCGCGCCGCCACCACACCTTGGCGCGCATCCGGTTCGGGCAGGAGGAAGGCCGACACCACCTCGGCCCTCGGGTCCCGCTCACGCTGCCAGCGGGCCATCGGCGGCGACCCGGACCGGGAGAGGACCGCGAAGCCGGCAGCGGCCGTCCCGAGTGGGCCGCTGACGGCCAGCACATCGCCCGGACGTGCCCCCGACAACGTCACCGGAGTGCGACCGTCGAGCGCCCCGACCGACGTGATGCTCACCATCACCTCGTCCGCGGCGACGAGGTCGCCGCCGAGAACCCGGGCACCCAGTCGGTGGGTGGCGGCGACGATGCCGCCGTTGAGATCTGCGAGCCAGCCCACGGTCGTGCGGGGCGGACAGGCCAGGGCGACGACGACGCCCACCGTCCGTCCGCCCATCGCGGTGATGTCGGCGGCGCTCTGTACGACGGTGCGGGCCCCGATCTGTTGTGGGGTCGACCAGTCGAGCCGGAAGTGCCTGTCCTGCACGGCGGTGTCGGTGCTGATGACCGTCGGCCCGACGTCGAAGACCGCGGCGTCATCGCCCGACCCGATCACGATGTCGCCGCCGCCGGGCAGTTCACGGTCACCGGTCGCCGCGCCGGTGAGCATCGCGATCACCGCCCGCTCACCCACCTCACCCAGCGACTTCGCCCGGTCCACATCCGGCCCGGTGGGTGCGCCGAGGTCGTCCGATGGCACCTCGACTCCCCTCGTTCGCGCTGCCGACTCGCCACGCAGGGGGTTGTCGGCGACAATGTGTGCCAGCAGTGTAGTGGTTGCGGGACTGCGTCCCGGTCAGCGCGACACCGCCTGCGGGGTCATCAGCCCGATTCCCGCGACGTGGCAGATGTGGAGAGGATGGCCGTGGTTCAGGCATACATACTGATCCAGACCGAGGTCGGACGTGCAGCTCTGGCAGCGGCGACCATCGCAGAGATCTCGGGCGTCGCATCGTCCGAAGAGGTCAGCGGGCCCTACGATGTGATCGTCCGCGTCGACGCCGCCGACGCCGCACACCTGAGCAACGATGTGGTCCCGCAGATCCAGAAGGTCGACGGCATCACCCGCACCCTCACCTGCCCGGTGGTGACAGCCGCGCACTGAGGGCCCACTAGGGTGGGCATGTGAGTTCGCCCGATGAGCCCCACGGCAGTGGACCGGAGCCGGAACCTGCTGGAACCCCAGAACCGGAGCCCGCCGACCACGAGCAGCCAGAGCAGGACCACACCCGGCACGACCACCGTTCGGGTCCGCGACTGAGTCCGGCACTGATCGCGACGCTCATCACGATCCCGGTGATGGTCATCGTCGGTTTCATCACATTCGCGGCGCTCAAGTCGTCCGACCAGCCGAAAACCCCGGTCGATTCATACGCTTCCGCCGGATCGGCCTCCGGGGCCGACTGTGCCAAGTTGCTCGGCGCACTGCCCCCCACATTCGACGGTTTCGGCAGCAAGCAGGTCGACGGGGACACCGCGACGTGGTCGGGATCCGACGGCGCCGACCCGGTGACCGTTCGCTGCGGGGTGGGCCGGCCGAGCGAACTCGCGCCGTCGAGCAACCTGCAGACGGTCAACGGGGTCCAGTGGTTCATCACCGACACCATCGACGGTCGCGGGCAGGCATATGTCTGCGTCGATCACCGGCCATACGTGGCGCTATGGGTCCCGGCGTCCGGCGGCAACGCGTCCATCACCGATGTGTCGGCGGCCATCGGTCGGGTATTGCCGCCCGGCCCACTCGATTTCGGGTAGCGACGACAGCTCTCGTCCCGGTCGACGCCGTCCCGGTACACCGGTCGGCGGCCGATCAGTCCCGGTAGACCTCGGGCTTGGTGGTCCGGCCGAGCAATGACGCCACCGCGTCGGCGACCGACACCCCGGAGTGGCAGACCCCATGCACGGCGTCGGTCAGCGGCATCGAGACCCCATGCTTCTCGGCGAGCGCCCGTACCGACGTGCAGGACTTCACTCCCTCGGCGACCTGCCCGTTGGTCGCGTCCTGCGCTTGCGCCATCGTGGCGCCCTCGCCGAGGCGCGCACCGAAGGACCGGTTGCGCGACAAGGGAGAAGAGCAGGTGGCGACGAGATCACCGATCCCGGCCAGCCCGGCAAGCGTCTCGATGCGTGCGCCGACCGCCACGCCGAGCCGGATCGTCTCGGCCAGGCCGCGCGTGATGATGGTCGCCAGGGTGTTCTGTCCGAATCCGACACCGCTGGCCATTCCGCAGGCCAGTGCGATGACGTTCTTGACCGCCCCGCCGATCTCGCATCCGGTGACGTCGGTGTTGGTGTAGGGGCGGAAGTATCCGGTGTTGAAGGCTCCCTGCAGCTGTGTCGCCCGGTCCTCGTCGCTGCACGCGATCACCGTCGCCGCGGGCTGTCCCTCGGCGACCTCCCGAGCAAGGTTGGGCCCGGTCAGCACCGCGATCCGGTTCTGTCCCACCTCGCCGACCTCGGCGATCACCTCGCTCATCCGCAACAGCGAATGGGTCTCGATCCCCTTGGCCAGCGACACCAGGGACGCATCGGCGCCCAGGTACGACTTCCACGCGGATAGGTTGTCGCGCAACGATTGCGACGGCACCGCACACACTACGATGTCGGCGCCGGGCAACACTTCTTCGAGCTCACTGGAGGCACGCAGTCGGTCGGGCAGTGCGATCCCGGCCAGGTAGTCGGGGTTGGTGTGTTCGGCGTTGATCGTCGCGGCGAGCTCCGGCCGACGGGCCCACAGGACCGTTTCGGTCCCGGCATCGACAAGGACCTTCGCCGTTGCCGTTCCCCACGACCCGGCACCCATCACCACAGCGCGCACGTTCACACCCTTCGACGATCGCTTGTGGCCTTCACCCTAGCCCCCACACCAACCACCGACCATCGCGATCGGGTTCTGCTCGCATCGGGTCATCGGGGTCATCTGGTCGTCGGGGCAAGCGGGACCGAGACGCAGCCGACGCGCCGCCGGAAACCGACGTCGTCCATCATGGACAGGTGAAAGGTGGACACGGTCACCGACAGGCGAGCCCGGACACCGGGCGCCCCGACAGCCCACGCCCGGACACAACGCGCGACGATACATGTTCGGACACACCCGGATCGGCCTCCGGCGTGGCTGCGGTGCTGGTGGTCAAACATCTCGCAGCCGCGAAGACGCGGCTGGCCGCCTCGCTGGGAACCATACCCGGCGCAAGTGTCGCCGGTGCCGGTGCGCGTGGTCCGGTGATGCCGATCGGGGAGCATCGCGAACTGGTTCTTGCGATGTTGCTCGACACCGCCGCCGCGGTGCGCGCGGCAGGTCTGGCGCCGATCGTCGTCGTGAGTCCCGACGACGAGGTGCTCGCGGCGATCACCGCGGCCGGGGCACAACCGCTCCGGGAACGTCCACGTAGCGATCCGTCGCTCAATCACGCGTATGCGCAGGGCACCGCGTGGGTTCACGCGCAACGGCCCGGCGTGCGGCAGGTGCTGATGGTGCAGGCCGATCTGCCCGCCGCCCGTGCAGCCAGCATTCGTGAGGTGCTCGACGCGGCGAACGATCTCGCCGAGGCGTTGGTCAGCGATGCCGGTGGTGATGGGACGGCGCTGCTGCTGCGACACGCACACGTCGACCGGCCGCCGCGCTTCGGTATCGGGTCGGCCGCCGCGCACCGCGGTGGTGGGGCCGTCGAACTCGATCCGGGGCACGCGCGCTGGCCGGATCTGCGTACCGATGTCGACACCGCCGCAGACCTCGATGCCGCCATCGCGCTGGGCGTCGGGCCGCACACCCGGCGCGCGCTGGGATTGGGTGGCGTGCCCGACTCCCCTGCGGAGCACCCATGATCTGTCGCCTCCACCGGTGAAGGCTGCAACCCACCGGACCGATAGGTCATGATTGAACGGTGAGCCCAGCCGATGACACCTCCACCCAGCCACTGACCGCGATTCCCGGCGCACCGCCGGCGGCCACGCTGGCACCCGACGAGTCCGCGGATCTACCCGAAGACCGGTACCTGAACCGTGAACTCAGCTGGCTCGACTTCAATTCGCGCGTGCTCGCGCTGGCCGAGGACACCTCCCTGCCCCTGCTGGAACGCGCCAAGTTCCTGGCGATCTTCGCATCCAATCTCGACGAGTTCTTCATGGTGCGCGTCGCCGGACTCAAACGCCGCGACGAGACCGGACTCTCGGTGCGCTCGGCCGACGGCCTGTCACCGCGAGAACAGTTGCTGCGCATTGCCGGCCGCACCCAGACCCTTGCCGACCGGCATGCCCGGGTGTTTCTCGATTCGGTGCGCCCGGACCTGGCGGACAACGGGATTCATGTGGTGACGTGGCGGGCGCTCGATGCCGACCAGCAGAAGCGGATGGTGCAGTATTTCCATGAGCAGGTGTTCCCGGTACTCACCCCACTCGCCGTCGACCCGGCGCACCCGTTTCCCTATATCTCCGGGCTGTCGCTGAATTTGGCGGTGACGGTTCGTGACGCCAACGAGGGCGGTGAGCATTTCGCCCGAGTCAAGGTGCCCGACAACGTCAATCGCTTCGTGCGGGTCGACGAGCTCGCTCCCGGGGCGGCGCGCTCGGACAATCGCGGCCACCACCCGGCGGTGTTTCTTCCGATGGAGAATCTGATCGCCGCGAACCTGGAGCAGCTGTTCCCCGAGATGGAGATCGTCGAGCATCACGTTTTCCGGATCACCCGTAACGCCGATTTCGAGGTGGAGGAGGATCGGGACGAGGATCTCCTACAGGCTCTCGAGCGTGAATTGGCCCGGCGGCGCTTCGGATCGCCGGTCCGGCTCGAGGTCGCCGACGACATGAGCGAGCACATGCTCGAGTTGCTGTTGCGGGAGCTCGACGTCAATCCCGCCGACGTGATCCAGGTGCCAGGTCTGCTGGATCTGTCGTCGCTGTTCGAGATCCATGCTCTCGACCGCCCGCATCTGAAGGACCGTCCGTTCGTCCCGGCGACCCATCCGGCGTTCGGTGAGCGCGAGACACCCAAGAGCGTGTTCTCGACGCTGCGCGAGGGTGACGTGCTCGTCCATCATCCGTATGACTCGTTCTCCACGAGCGTGCAACGGTTCATCGAGCAGGCCGCGGCCGATCCTCAGGTGCTGGCCATCAAACAGACCCTGTACCGCACGTCCGGTGATTCGCCGATCGTCAACGCATTGGTCGATGCCGCCGAGGCGGGCAAGCAGGTGGTGGCGCTGGTGGAGATCAAGGCGCGTTTCGACGAGCAGGCCAACATCAAGTGGGCCCGCCAACTCGAGCAGGCGGGCGTGCACGTGGTCTACGGTCTGGTCGGCCTGAAGACACATTGCAAGACATGCCTTGTCGTCCGTCGTGAGGGCTCCACGATCAAGCGGTACTGCCACATCGGCACCGGCAACTACAACCCGAAGACGGCCCGGCTCTATGAGGACGTCGGATTGCTCACGGCCGCACCGGAGATCGGTGCCGATCTGACGGATCTGTTCAACACACTCACCGGATATTCGCGCAAGACCGAGTACCGCAACATCCTCGTCGCTCCGCACGGAATCCGCTCGGGGATCGTCGACCGCATCGATCGGGAGATCGCCGCCGCCCACGACGGTGATCCGCGCGCCCGGATTCGCTTGAAGGCCAATGCTCTCGTCGACGAGCAGGTCATCGATGCGCTGTATCGTGCCTCCCAGAACGGGGTTCCGGTACAGATCGTGGTGCGCGGGATCTGCGCGTTGCGTCCGGGCATGGCCGGTGTCAGCGACAACATCGCGGTGCGTTCGATTCTCGGGCAGTTCCTCGAGCACTCGCGGATTCTGCAGTTCGGCGCGCAGCAGGAGTACTGGATCGGCAGCGCGGATATGATGCACCGCAACCTCGATCGCCGTATCGAGGTGATGGTACAGGTGCGTGACGAACGCCTCACCGGCGAACTGGACGATGTCTTCGCGTCTGCGCTCGATCCCCGGACGCGGTGCTGGGTGCTGCACTCGGACGGCAGCTGGGTCGCGTCCCCCGCGGCAGGCGAGGAAGTGCGCGATCACCAGCGACAGATGATGCGCCGCAATCGCCGCCGGGACTCGGGCGCATGACACCGCCAGGACTCGGGCGCATGACACCGCCAGGACTCGGGCGCATGACACCGCCAGGACTCGGGTGCTTGATACCCATCGACGCTGCCCGAGACCAGAGGTGTGCACGCGGGAATGTCTAAGTCGGGCAAGTCCGGTTCCGCGAAGAATGCTGCGGCCAAGACGGTCTGGGCGGCCGGCGGGGTGCTGTGGCGCGCCCGGGCGGGCACGGTGCAGGTCGGTCTGGTGCACCGGCCCCGCTATGACGACTGGACGTTACCGAAGGGCAAGGTGGAAAGCGGCGAGACGTTGATCGATACCGCCGTCCGCGAGATCATCGAGGAGACCGGGCATGTGGTGCGTCTGGGTCGGCATCTGGCGAATGTGACCTACGACCTGCCGAACGGCCGCAAGCATGTCCGGTACTGGTCGGCGCAGTCCGTCGGCGGCGATTTCGACGTCAATCACGAGGTCGACGCCTTGGAGTGGTTGTCCGCCGAGGAGGCGACGCAGCGTCTGAGTTACCGGCTCGACCGCAAGGTGTTACGCGAGTTCGCGCGCCTGCCGGTGGATTTGAGGACACTGCTGCTGGTGCGGCATGCGCGGGCCGGCAGTCGCTCGCGGTATCGGGGCGAGGATCGGCAGCGCCCGCTCGACAGTGTTGGCCGGGAGCAGGCCCGGGCCCTGGTGCCGCTGCTGTCGGCGTTCGGGGTCATCGCATTGCACAGTGCCGATCAGGTCCGGTGTGTACAGACGCTCGAGCCGATGCGAGAACGACTCGGCGCCACGATCATCGAAGAACCGACGTTGTCCGAGAGCGCGTACGCCGACGATCCGGTGCCGACTCGGGATCGTATTCGTCGGCTTGCCGGACTCGATGACGGACAGGTGCGGGCAGTGTGCAGTCAGGGCAAGGTGATTCCGCCACTGATGGATTGGTGGGCGACGCACGAAGACGTGACCCTGCCGGCGGCGCGCAACCGTAAGGGCAGTGTCTGGGTTCTCTCGACGTATGCCGGTCACCTGGTTGCTGCCGATCACATCGACAGCCCGCTGCCGAAGCTCGATCACTGAGCCATCTCCGGCTCCGCGGTGGGCTGAACCGGGATGCCCCCCGGCCCGTCCACACACCAACTCACCCCTGACGAGGGAAGTCCGTCAGGGGTGAGTGTGGTTGCTCAGGGTCTGGCCGGTTGCGGCCGGCCCGTGGCTCAGCGCCGAGTTGCCTTCTTGGCCGGGGCCTTCTTGGCCGCGGTCTTCTTCGCGGCAGTGGTCTTGGCCGGGGCCTTCTTGGCGGGGGCCTTCTTGGCCGCGGTCTTCTTCGCGGCAGTGGTCTTGGCCGGGGCCTTCTTCGCCGCGGTCTTCTTCGCGGCAGTGGTCTTGGCCGGGGCCTTCTTCGCCGCGGTCTTCTTCGCGGCAGTGGTCTTGGCCGGGGCCTTCTTCGCCGCGGTCTTCTTCGCGGCAGTGGTCTTCTTCGCCGCGGTGGTCGTACCCGCGCCGCTGCCGCGCTTGACGGCGGGTCCGGATGCCGAGAGCTTCTGCTTACCCGCTACGACCGCCTTGAACTGCGCGCCGGGGCGGAATGCCGGCACCGAGGTGGCACGCACCTTCACGGTTTCACCGGTCCGCGGGTTGCGAGCGACGCGCGGTGCGCGACGACGCTTTTCGAAGACACCGAAGCCGGTGATGGTCACACTCTCACCGCGGTTGACCGCACGCACGATCGTGTCGACGATCAGCTCCACGGATTCGGTCGCTACCTTGCGATCCGCGTCGAGCTTCTTCGTCAGCTCATCAATGAGCTCTGCCTTGTTCATTGGAATACCTCCGCAAGCTGTTCTGGCCGTGTCTGATATAGCCAGCTAACCCCACACGGTAAACGTCGTGGGCGAAAACGTCCATCTTCCACGCCAATCGGCGGAACGTGTTGCGAAAATTTCACGCCGCTAACACGTTCCGTCGATGGCGTCGGTGTGGGAGTAGGCCTGCGGAGATACTCAGCCCGGCAGGGTGACCGGCTTGTACGCGGGGCGGGACCTCTCGTACTCGGAAATCGCGTCTACCTGGCGCAATGTGAGTCCGATGTCGTCGAGACCCGCCATCAGGCGCCACCTGGTGTACTCATCAATTGTCAACGGCACCACGAGGTCTCCGGCGGTAACCGTCCGCTCTTGGAGACTCACGGTCAATTCGAGGCCGGGCTGCTCCTCGAGCCGCTTCCAGAGCAGTTCGACGTCGGATTGCTCGACCTGCGCGGCGACCAAGCCCGCCTTGCCTGCGTTGCCACGGAAGATGTCGGCGAACCGGGAAGAGATGACCACCCGAAATCCGAAGTCCGACAGTGCCCAGACGGCGTGTTCGCGCGACGATCCGGTGCCGAAGTCCGGTCCGGCGACCAGGACGGACCCGCGGCTCCACGGTTCTGCGTTGAGGATGAAGTCGGGATCGGTGCGCCAGCTCGCGAAGAGTCCGTCCTCGAATCCGGTTCGGGTGACTCGCTTGAGGTAGACGGCCGGGATGATCTGATCGGTATCGACGTTGCTGCGGCGCAGCGGTACTCCGATCCCGGTGTGCTCGATGAAGGGTTCCATGTTTGGCTCCGGTGTGCGTTGGGAAGTCGTGCTGGGTGGTGGTGGGACGATCGACCGACGGCCATCCTCTTACGACGGGGCGCGGGTCAAGGTCCTTGCGTCACTAGAGGTCTGCCGGTGCGGACAGGGTGCCGCGCACGGCGGTGGCGGCAGCCACGGCCGGGGAGACCAGGTGAGTTCGCCCACCTTTGCCCTGCCTGCCCTCGAAATTGCGGTTCGACGTCGAGGCGCACCGCTCGCCGGGAGCGAGTTGATCGGGATTCATGCCCAGGCACATCGAGCATCCCGCCTGGCGCCACTCGGCGCCTGCGGCAGTGAAGATCTCGCCGAGCCCCTCCGCCTCGGCCTGCGCTCGCACCCGCATCGAACCCGGTACCACCAGCATCCGCAGCCCGTCGGCGACTTTGCGGCCCTTGAGGATTTCGGCAACCGAGCGCAGATCTTCGATCCGTCCGTTGGTGCACGAGCCGACGAAGACCGTGTCGACCGAGATCTCACGCAGCGGGGTGCCGGGGGTCAGATCCATGTACTGCAAGGCCTTGACCGCCGAGCCGGCCGCGTTTTCATCCCCCAGGTCGGCCGGATCGGGCACGACCGAGGACAGTGGTGCACCCTGGCCGGGGTTGGTACCCCATGTCACGAAGGGCGACAACTCGCCCGCGTCGATGTGCACCTCGGCGTCGAATTCGGCGTCGGGGTCGGTACGCAACGAGTTCCAGTACGACACCGCGGCATCCCAGTCCGCGCCCTGCGGCGCGTTCGGCCGGCCGGAGAGGAATTCGTAGGTCACCTCGTCGGGGGCGATCATCCCGGCGCGGGCGCCGGCCTCGATCGACATGTTGCAGATGGTCATCCGGGCTTCCATCGACAACTTCTCGATCGCGGAGCCCCGGTACTCCAGGACGTAGCCCTGCCCGCCGCCGGTCCCGATCTTGGCGATGACGGCCAGGATGAGGTCCTTGCTGGTGACTCCTTCGGGCAGTTCTCCGTCGACGGTGATGGCCATGGTCTTGAAGGGGCGCAACGACAATGTCTGGGTCGCCAGGACATGCTCGACCTCAGAAGTCCCGATACCCATTGCCAGCGCACCGAATGCGCCATGGGTCGAGGTGTGCGAATCGCCGCAGACGACGGTCATTCCGGGCTGGGTCAGGCCCAGCTGCGGGCCGACCACGTGCACGATCCCCTGCTCGTCGTCGCCCATGGGATGCAGGCGAATGCCGAACTCCGCACAATTGCGACGCAGGGTTTCGACCTGGGTGCGCGACACCGGGTCGGCGATGAGGTCGGTCTTGGTGGTCGGGACGTTGTGGTCCTCGGTGGCGATCGTGAGGTCGGGCCGCCGGACCGGGCGGCCCGCGAGGCGCAGGCCGTCAAAGGCCTGCGGGCTGGTCACCTCGTGGACCAGGTGCAGGTCGATGTAGATGAGGTCGGGCTGCTGTCCCCCGTCGGCGTCGCCGTGAACGACGACGTGGTCCTCCCAGACCTTCTCGGCGAGAGTACGTGGGCCCGTTGGGGTGCCCGTCGCGGTTGGGCTGTTGGTCATGGCTCTGCTCACATCCGTCTGTTGCGAGTCGGTGTCGCCGAACCAGCTGGGCGGCGGTTCACCGACCGACGTGCGTCTCACTATTTGGACGGCTAGTATCGTCCTATGGGAAATGGTAGCGCATCGGAGCCCAGCAGCGGAATCGGTGTCCTCGACAAGTCGGTCACCGTGCTGCGCGCCATCGCCGAGACACCGTGCAACCTCACGGAGTTGTGTGAACGGACCGGACTACCCCGGGCCACCGCGCACCGGTTGGCGGTGGGACTCGAGGCGCACCGACTGCTCGCCCGCAACGCCGCCGGACGCTGGCATCCCGGTCCGGCACTGGGCGAACTCGCCTCCTCTGCACACGATCCGGTGCGCGAGGCGGCCCTGATGGTGTTGCCACGGCTGCGCGATATCACCGGTGAATCTGTCCAGATCTACCGCCGTGAGGGCTCCGAGCGGGTGTGCATCGCCGCGATGGAACCACCGACGGGGCTTCGCGACACCGTGCCCGTGGGTACCCGCTTCCCGATGACGGCCGGGTCGGCAGCCAAGGTCCTGGCGGCCTGGGCCGATTCGGGTACCCGGCGTCATCTCCTGTCCGACAGCGCCTTCAGCGACCGTGCGCTGCACGAGATCCGGCGCCGCGGATGGGCTCAGAGCGCCGGCGAACGGGCGGCCGGGGTGGCCAGCGTGTCCGCCCCGGTGCGCGACGCCACCGGTGAAGTCGTTGCCGCCATCTCGGTTTCGGGCCCCATCGACCGGATGGGCCGCCGACCCGGAGCCCGCTGGGCCGCCGACCTGCTGGCTGCCGCGGAGGCGATCCACAAGCGGTTGGCGTCGGTCCGGTAGGGAAATGCGTTAGCGTCGGTGTCGCACACCACTCCGACGAGAGAAAGCGACCCAGCGCATGGGCGTGAATCAACGCAGCCAGATCGTGATGAGTCCCGAGGAGATCGAGGAGTTCATCACACGCAGTCGCACCGCGACCCTCGCGACGACGGGTCCCGACGGCGGTATCCACCTCGTCGCGATGTGGTACGGGATCGTCGATGGCGAGATCTGGTTCGAGACGAAGGCCAAATCGCAGAAGGCCGTGAATCTGGGTCGCCAGCACCGGTGTTCGGTACTCATCGAGGACGGCGACACCTATGACACGCTGCGCGGCCTCGCCATCGAGGGTATCGCCGAGATCCGCGACGACCCCGACTCCTGCCTGCGCGTGGGCATCTCGGTCTGGGAGCGCTACACCGCGCCCTACACCGAGGAGGCCAAGCCGTTGGTCGAGCAGATGATGCACAAGCGGGTCGCGGTGCGGATCGTCCCCACGCGCACGCGTAGCTGGGACCATCGCAAACTCGGCCTGCCGCCCATGCCCGTCGCCGGTTCGACGGCCCAGCATCTCTGAAGAACCCGAGCATCTCGGAACCGCCGTTTCGCTGAACCGGCAAGGTCGCCGGCCGGACCCAGCGGTCCGACATGACGAAGGCGCCCTCCCCGGTGTTCCGGGAAGGGCGCCTTCGTTTGTAGCCCCGACGGGATTCGAACCCGCGCTACCGCCTTGAGAGGGCGGCGTCCTAGGCCACTAGACGACGGGGCCAAGACCTTGGTGGTCGCTGGGGTACCAGGACTCGAACCTAGAATGGCGGTACCAGAAACCGCTGTGTTGCCAATTACACCATACCCCAAGGGGCTTCTTTCCCCTCGGAAAAGAACCTGCGATAGATTAGCAGAGCAACACCCCTGGACTACAAATCGCCAGGTCAGGACGACTTCGCTGCGAGATCGCGCGCAGCGCGCAGGCGCGCGATACTCACGTCGCGACCAAGCAGTTCCATGGACTCGAACAGCGGCGGCGAAACCTGCGACCCGGTGACGGCCACCCGCACCGGCCCGAACGCCTTGCGCGGTTTGAGGCCCAGATCGTCCACCAGAGCGGCATTGAGCGCATCATGCAACTCCGACGCCTGCCACGCCGGTACGCCCTCTGCGGCGGCGATGGTGGCGTCGAGGACCGCCACCGAATCGGGCCCGAGGTTCTTCGACGCCGCCTTCTCGTCGATCGTGAACTCGGCCTCGCCGACGTAGAGGAACGACATGAGCGGCCAGGCGTCGCCGAGCACCTGGATGCGTGTCTGCACGAGTTCGGCGAGGGCGGTGAACGCGACGTCGTCGAACGGTTCGGCCAGGTATCGGTGCTCGACGAGGTAGGCCTTCAGGCGGGCGGCGAAGTCGGCGGGTTCGAGCAACCGGATGTGCTCGGCGTTGATCGCGTCCGCCTTCTTCTGATCGAAGCGCGCCGGATTCGAATTGACGTCGCGCACATCGAAGGCGTCGATCATCTGATCGAGCCCGAAGATATCGGTCTCGTGTGAATAGCCCCAGCCGAGCAGTGCGAGGTAGTTGAGCAAGCCCTCGGGCAGGAAGCCACGGTCGCGGTGATGCAACAGATTCGACTGCGGATCCCGCTTGGAGAGCTTCTTGTTGCCCTCCCCCAGCACGAACGGAAGGTGCCCGAATTCCGGAACCCGCTCGGCGACACCGATGCGAATCAGCGCCTCGTACAACGCGATCTGCCGGGGCGTCGACGACAGCAGGTCTTCGCCGCGCAGCACATGGGTGATGCGCATGGTCGCGTCATCGACCGGATTGACCAGGGTGTAGAGCGGGTCGCCGCTCGCGCGGGTGAGCGCGAAGTCGGGCACGGTACCCGCCTTGATCGTCGTGGTACCTCGCACGAGGTCGTCCCACGAGATGTCGCGGTCCGGCATGCGAAGTCGCACAACCGGATTGCGACCCTCGGCGCGGTAGTCGGCGCGCAGGGAGTCGGTGAGGTCGCGGTCGAAGTTGTCATATCCGAGTTTCGGGTCGCGGCCGGCCGCGCGGTGACGTGCCTCGACCTCCTCCGGGGTGGAAAACGCCTCGTAGGCCTCGCCGGCGTCGAGCAACCTCCGGACCACGTCGAGGTGGATGTCGCGCCTCTCGGATTGCCGGTACGGCGCATACGGACCGCCGACCTCAGGACCCTCGTCCCAGTCGAGTCCCAGCCAGCGCAACGATTCCAGGATCGCGTCGTAGGACTCCTGACTGTCGCGGGCGGCGTCGGTGTCCTCGATCCGGAAGACGAAGGTGCCCTTGTCGTGCCGCGCCTGCGCGAAGTTGAACAACGCGGTGCGCACCATGCCGACGTGCGGGGTGCCCGTGGGTGACGGACAGAATCGGACGCGTACGGCGTCGGCGCCGGCGGACTTGGCGCCGTCGGAATCTGGACGGGCGGAATCGGTACTGGCCATGGGCCTCAGCGTATCGAACGCGCCGTGGCCGCGGTCAGTCCCGGTGACGGTCCAAGAAGTCGACGATCAGGCGATTCACCTCGGCGGGTTGTTCCAGGTAGCCGAAATGACCGGCCTTGGCCACCTCGGCGTACTCGGCTGCCGGGATCGCGCCGGCGACCTCCCGCGCGAGCTTTGGCGGGAGCGTGCGGTCGTCGGCGAATCCGACGACGAGGACCGGACGGGTGATGGCGCGGTAGGCCCCCAGCCGATCCTGCTCTCGGTGGTGCAACCCGAGTTGGGCCCGTACACCCGGGGTCACCATCTGCGGGGAGAAGCCGATGACGTCGAGCCAGTCCCGCGCCGACCGATCGTCGTCGAGGGTGTGTGGGGAGAGGTTGAGATGCGCGGTGATCGCCGCCGCGTATTCCGGCGGCAACGTCACCCGCTGGTCGTAGAGGGCGCGCTCGCCGGCCGAGATGGCTTCTTGCAGCGGGGTGTTGCGTCCGTAGGTGGCCAGCAGGACAGCGGCCCGCACCACATCGGGCCGGGCCAGCGCCAATTCCTGGACGATGCGCGCACCCAGGGATGTGCCGACCACGAACGCCGGGGCACCCAGATGCTCGATCAGCCCGGCGGTATCGGCCACCATGTCGGCCAATGTGAAACCGTCGGCGCATTCCGACGACGGCGCGATACCGCGGTTGTCGAACAGCGCAACGCGATATCCGGCTTTGCGTAGTGCGGGTTCCTGATTGGCCTTCCACACACGTCCGGGGCTCCCGGTGCCCATCACCATCACCACGAGCGGCCCGGTGCCCGACACCTCGTAGGCCAGCTCGATGCCGTTGATGTGTGCGGTCCGCGCCGCCGCGGTCACGGCTTGTCCACCACCGGATTGCTCAACGTCCCCAGGCCCGAGACCGAGATCGAAACCCGTTGTCCGGCAGTCATCGGCCCGACACCCTCGGGTGTTCCGGTGAGGATCACGTCGCCGGGCAGGAGTGTCATCACGCGCGAGATCCATTCCACGATCGCACCGATGTCGTGCAGCATCAACGATGTTCGGCTGCGCTGGCGCACCTCACCGTCGAGCTCGGTGGTGATCTCGGCGTCGGACGGGTCGAAGGTGGTGTCGATCCACGGCCCCAGGGGACAGAAGGTGTCATAGCCCTTGCCGCGGGTCCACTGACCGTCGGATTGCTGCTGATCGCGGGCGGTGACGTCATTGGCGACGGTGTAGCCGAGGATGACCCCCGCGGCGTCGGCGGCCCTGACGTCCTTGCACGGCCGCCCGATGACGGCCGCGAGTTCTCCCTCGTAGTCGACCCGCTCGGAGGACGGGGGCCGCACGATCGGGACCTCCGGGCCGATGATCGAGGTGTTGGGCTTCAGGAAGATCACCGGATCGGCGGGGGCCTCACCGCCCATCTCGGCCGCGTGCGCCGCATAGTTCTTTCCGATGCAGATCACCTTGGTCGCCAGGATCGGTGCGAGCAACCGGACGTCGGCCAGCGGCCAGCTCCGTCCGGTGAAAGTCGGCGTACCGAAGGGATGCTCGGCGATTTCCTTGGCGACGACATTGCCGTCGAAATCCTCGAGTGAGACAAAAGCGACACCATCAGGACTGGCAATTCGACCAAGACGCATAACCAGAGCGTAGCGCACGGGCGGTGTCCACATTGCGGGACATCGGTTGGCATCACACCACATTCGGGTTCTAAGATATGGACACGTCATCTCATATGGTGAGATATGAAACGTGCCGGCCCGCGGGCCGCATCGGCCGAGGAGGCGACATGTTGTCCACCGACACCATCGGCACCGCTCACAGATGGGTGATGCTCGGGTGTTCGCTGATCGCCGCCATGACGACGACCTGCGTGGTCTCGGGCTTCGCCTATCTCATCCCGGCGCTGCACGCGGGTGGCATGACCATCTCGCGGGCCTCGGTCCTCGCCGCCGTCCCGACTGTCGGACTGATGCTCGCGATCATCGGCTGGGGCGCGCTGCTCGATCGGCACGGCGAGCGGTCGATCCTCATCATCTCCGTCTCGATCACCCTCGTCGCCGCCGTCGCCACCGCGTTGGCTGCGTGGCGGGCCGCGCCCTATCCGCTGCTGGCCGCGTTCCTGTTCCTGGGCGGCCTCGGTTCGGGCGCCGCCAACGGCGCGAGTGGACGAATCGTGGTGGGATGGTTCCCACCGACCCAGCGCGGTACCGCGATGGGCATCCGGCAGATGGCCCAGCCGCTGGGAATTGCGGTGTGTGCCTTGACCATGCCGGTGATCTCCGAACACTTCGGCATCGGTGCGGCGTTGCTCGTGCCGGTCGTGGTGACGGCGATCGGGCTGTGTGCGTGCGTCTTCGGCATCGTCGATCCGCCGATGGCGGCAGCAGGGTCATCGGCCGCCCTCAGCGCTCGAAATCCCTACCGCGACAGCTGGTTTCTGGCACGCGTGCATGCGGTCAGCGTGCTGCTGGTCATTCCGCAGTCGATGCTGTGGACGTTCGTGCCGACCTGGCTCATCGTCGCCCGGCACTGGTCCCCGGCGACCGCCGGTGTCCTCGTCACCGTCACCCAGACGATCGGCGCCCTGGGCCGGATCGCTGCCGGCAGATGGTCCGACGCGTGGTTGTCACGGATGCGTCCGATCCGGCTGATCGCCGTCGTCGCCGGGCTCGCGATGGCGATCCTGGCATTCACCGACTGGGCCGGCAGCCCCGTCTCGGTGGCGATCATGATGGTCGCGTCGATCGTGTCGGTGGCCGACAACGGTCTGGCCTTCACCGCGATCGCCGAATTCGCCGGGCCCCGGTGGAGTGGGCGCGGCCTGGGCGTCCAGAACACGGCGCAATATCTCGCGACGGCCGCCACCACGCCGATCTTCGGCGCGATCATCACCGCGGCCGGATTTCCGCTCGCGTTCGCGCTGAGCGCGGTGGCACCGGTGATCGCGGCCCCCCTGGTGCCGAAAGACCCGGCGCCCCAGGGCGAATCGGTACCCGTGGATACCCGATGACTCTTCGCCCGCGGCGGGCCGGACCGCCGCGGGAACCGGTGCGCTACAGCCGCTCGCGGATGCTCTCGCCGATCTCGGATGTCGAGAGCCGGCGACCGCCGCGCTCGAGCAGATCGTCGGCGACCGCCTGTTCGACACGCCGCGCGGCCTCGGCATTGCCGAGGTGCTCGAGCAGCAGCGCCACCGACAGAATGGCCGCGGTGGGGTCGGCCTTGCCCTGCCCGGCGATGTCGGGAGCGCTGCCGTGCACCGGCTCGAACATCGAGGGGTTGGTGCGGGTGGCGTCGATGTTGCCCGAGGCGGCGAGACCGATTCCGCCGGCGACGGCTGCGGCGATGTCGGTGATGATGTCACCGAACAGGTTGTCGGTGACGATCACGTCGAAACGCCCTGGATCGGTGACCAGATAGATCGTGGCGGCGTCGACGTGGCAGTAGTCGGTGGTGACGTCGGGGTATTCGGCGCCGATCTCGGCGACGGCCCGGCTCCACAGTGAACCGGCGAAGGTCAGCACGTTGGTCTTGTGCACGAGCGTGAGGTGTTTACGACGGCGACTCGCCCGCTCGAACGCGTCGCGCACCACCCGTTCGACACCGAAGCGGGTGTTGACGCTGACCTCGGTGGCGACCTCGTGCGGGGTCCCGACCCGGATGGAACCGCCGTTTCCGGTGTAGGGACCCTCGGTGCCCTCACGGACCACGACGAAGTCGATGTCGGGGTCACCGGCCAGTGGCGAGGTCACGCCGGGCAGGCGCCGTGCGGGGCGCAGGTTCACGTGGTGGTCGAGCGCAAAGCGCATCGTCAACAGCAGACCACGCTCGAGCACACCCGACGGGACCGACGGATCACCGATCGCGCCGAGCAGGATCGCGTCGTGTTCGCGCAACGACTCCAGATCGGCCTCGGTCAGCAATTCGCCGTTGCGGTGATAGCGGCGGGCACCGAGATCGAACTCGGTGGTGTCGACGTCGGGCACCACGGCGCGTAATACCTCGAGCGCCTCGGCGATGACCTCGGGACCGATCCCGTCGCCGGCGATGACGGCAAGTTTCACGACAGATCCACCTGTTCGATCAGGGTGGCGTCGACAGCCGCCTCGATGGCCCCGATCACGGATTCGTCGATCTCACGACTCACCCGCAGGATCATCGTGGCGCCTTCGCCCTCGGCGTCCTGCGAGAGGGCGGCGGCGAGAATGTCGACGCCCGAATCACCGAGGAGGGTACCGATCTTGCCGAGCGACCCGGGCTGGTCGGTATAGCTCACGAGCAGATTGAGACCCTCGGCGCGCATGTCGAAGTTGCGGCCGTTGATATTGACGATCTTCTCCACCTGGCGCGGCTCGGACAGCGACCCGGAGACGTTGTGCACCGAGCCGTCGGCGAAGACCGCCCGGACGTCGACGAGGCTGCGGTGGGTGGGGCTCTCGGTGGCGGTGACGACCTCGCTGGTGACGCCGCGATCCTCGGCCACCTTGGGCGCGTTGACAAAGGTGATCGGCTCTTCGAGCGCGGCCTCGAACAGCCCGCGCAGCGCCGACAGGCCCAGCACCTCGACATTGCTCGCGGCCAGCTCGCCGCGCACGTCGACCACCAGTGACGTCGGCAGCTCGGGACTGATGGCGCCGACCAGCACGCCGAGCTTACGGGCCATCTCCAGCCAGGGGGCGACCTCTTCGTCCACGGCGCCGCCGACGATGTTGACCGCATCGGGGACGAAGTGCCCGGCCAACGCGAGTCGGACACTCTTGGCGACATCGGTGCCTGCGCGATCCTGCGCCTCGCTCGTCGACGCGCCCAGGTGTGGGGTGACCACGACCTGCGGGAGTTCGAACAACGGCGAATCCGTGCACGGCTCGGTGGTGAAGACGTCCAGGCCTGCGGCCCGCACCTGCCCGGCGGTGATCGCATCGGCCAGTGCCTGCTCGTCGATGAGACCGCCGCGCGCGGCGTTGACGATGATCACGCCCTTCTTGGTGCGTGCGAGCTGTTCGGTCCCGATGAGCCCCAACGTCTCCGGGGTCTTGGGCAGGTGCACGGTGATGAAGTCGGCTCGCTCGAGGAGCTCGTCGAGCGAGACCAGCTCGATGCCCAGTTGCGCGGCTCGCGCCGGCGACACGTACGGGTCGTAGGCGATCACATGTGTCTCGAACGCGCCCAGGCGCGCGGCGACGAGCTGCCCGATCCGGCCGAGCCCGACGACGCCGACGGTCTTGTCGAAGATCTCGACACCGTTGAACGAGGAACGCTTCCAGGTGTGTTGGTGCAGGGTCGCATCGGCGGCCGGGATCTGGCGGGCCGCCGAGAGCAGCAGCGAGATCGCATGCTCGGCGGCGGTGTGGATGTTGGAGGTCGGCGCGTTGACGACCATCACACCGCGCTCGGTGGCGGCCGGAACGTCGACGTTGTCGAGTCCGACGCCGGCGCGGGCGATGATCTTGAGCTTCTTACCCGCGTCGAGGACTTCGGCGTCGACGGTGGTGGCCGAGCGCACCAGGATCGCGTCGGCGTCGACCACGGCCTCGAGAAGCTTGGGACGGTCGGGGCCGTCGACCCAGCGCACCTCGACTCCGTCGCCGAGTGCTTCCACGGTCGAGGGGGCCAGTTTGTCGGCGATGAGGACGACCGGCAGGCCTGCTGAGGTCACAGTTTTCTCCAGGATCGGTGGCGAGAACGGGGGCGATGCCGTATGGGCATCCGCCAGTCAGCTTAGAGACCCTCGGTGACAGCACGAACAGCCGGGCGGCGAGGACGGTCGAATCCTCAGGATCGACGTGTACATTGTGATCGGCATTACGGAAGAGTTGCGATCCTGCGGCGAACTTTCGCGGGGGCACCGCGCCGGGCACATCCGTCGATACGGTGTTCTTTCGCCGGGGATGTGACGACAATCGATTTCGTGGCAGGCAAGCCGCAGTGGTCGGGTATGAGAGTGGAGTGTGCATGAAGAAGAAGCTGACAATACTGTTGGCTGTGCTGGCAGCGACGGTGCTTGCCGGCTGGGGGGCTCCCGGAACCGCGATGGCGGCGCCGGCCAAGATCTTCCTCGGCGGCGGGTCGGGAATCCTGATCCTCAAGGGCGGCAACTCCGCGGCGGCATGCACGCTGACCACCATCGGCCATGCGAAGACCGGTGAGCTCATCGGCATCACGGCCGGACATTGCGGTGAGCCCGGGCAGAAGGTTCTGTCGGAAACCTTCCAAGACCGCGGTCAGGCCGGTGTCATCACGTACTCCAACCCCAAGGACGACGTCGCGATCATCCAGTTCGACCAGTCGCGCGTCGTGCCGTTGCGGACCGTCCGGTCGGTGACCATCCGCCATATCGACCCGCGCCCGATCGGCTTCCCGACGGTGGCATGCAAGGAAGGCCGTACCACCGGCAGCACCTGCGGGGTCGCCTGGTTCTCCGACGGCGACGTCCACTTCTCCCAGCTGTGCGTGATCGAGGGCGACTCCGGCAGCCCGGTGGTCGTCGGCGATCGCCTCGTCGGCATGGTCAACGCCTATTACTTCGTCGGTTGCATCGGTCCGGAGACCGGAACCAACATCGGCCCGGTCATGAACTACGTCAACAGCACCAAATACAAGGGCTTCACCGTCTTCTGATCGGCGACCAGCTCATCAACGAGTGCGCCCTCTCCGTTCGAACGGAGAGGGCGCACTTTTTTGACCGGGATCTGTTCACCGCGGATCTCTACCACTGTCTTTGTGCCGCGTCGCGGGTCAGTGCCCGCGCCATGCGGTCAGCTCGGCGTCGAACTGCCGACCGGTCCACTCGGCGATGCGCCCTCGGTCGACGGGGTCGATACCGCCGGTCCGCCAATTCCATCCGCCGGTCTCGATCCACTCGTCGAGTGAGGCGGCGATCCGCCGCCGTAACTCGGCGTCCCGGACCCGGCGGTCCCGGCAGAACAGCGCGTAGTCGTCGGCCCGCCAGCTCGTCGGCATCGGTGCGACGGCCTCGGTGAGGGCGGCATCGTCGAGTCCGGTGACCATCTGCCGGACCGCGTCGGCGTGGTCCGGATCGCGCGCCAGATCATGAAGCACCGCAACATATTCGGCGGGTAGCACACCCGGCTGCGGCTCAGACATGACGGTGCGCATCCTCGACGAGCGACCCGTCGGCCAGCCGTCCCAGCACCCGGCCATCGCCGAGTTCGTGGCGCAACTCGGGATGCCGATGGTAAAAGTCCACCAACCAGAAGGTGACCGGCGCGCCGAGCCAGGCGGCATCGAGACGTATCGGATCGAGAGGTAGCGGATCCGGACGCTGCGGCTCGAGGTCACCGTCACCGATCGTCAGCCAGGCGCCGTGGCGCCGACTGCCCTCGACGGGCACACCCCTCGGCTCTATCGTCGTCACCGCATCCCAGGTCCACTCGGCTCGCCGGCCACCCTTGCCGACGACCAGGCCCCGCGGCGACACGGTCAATGCGGGCCCACGCCGCACCGACAGCCGGATCGCCTCGAAGGCACACAGGGCCGCAACGACCACGAACGCATAGGGCGAGAAGGGTTTCGGTGAGTGCTCCGTGAACGAGAGGTCGAGTTCGCCGGTGCCCACGGCATAGAAGGCAAGCCCGCAGCCGACCATGCCGCATACCGCAGATCCGAGGTCGGCCGCGAACTCGCGGTCGTCGCCTCGCAGCAGCAGCGCCGATCGGAACATGCGCGCCCCGGCCGGATGGGGCGAGCGGGCTTTCTGCCGCGTCCTGCGTAACCGGTCGGTCCGGAGTTGTAGCACGAATGTCATCGCGGCCAGCACGGCCGCGGTGGCCACGATGAGATGGTGGTCGCGGGCAGTCACCCAAGCTGTGACCAGGAATATGCACGCGAACGTGAGGCAGAACGCATACCCGAAGCGAGCACGACGACCGATGTGCGCCCACGCGCGTGGAAGCGGATAGGTCACCGACCGACCGCCGATCTCCCGCGCCGACGTCATTTGCACACCACCTGGCCGACGAGGTTTCCCACCACGGCTGCGCTGAGGCCGGCGACGACCGCGCGAACTGCCGCTGTCACCGGCGCCGCTTCGGGCGCCGCGATCATCGTCAGATCCGTGGTCAGCCCGACCGCACCGGTGACCCCGGCGACACATCGCTGGTAGGAGTCCTCGGCGGTGGCGACGCCGACCGCGGTGCCGAGCAGTGTCAGTCCGGGACCGGCCAGCTTCGCTCCCATTTTCAGTCGCGCCACCTCGGCTTGCGTCAGATACGGAAGACCTTGTGTGACCTGGGATTCGGTGGCTGCCATGCCGCCCGACGCCAGCGCGAGCGTGTAGTCACGCGACGACGGCAGCGAGAAGGTGATGCCGTCGACCACGGCCTCGGTCGTCCCGTCGGGCCGCTCGGTCACCACGGCCGGCGGTTTGCCCGGCCGGGTCAGGGTGACGGTGGCGGTGCCGTCGCCGGCCACCGTGCGCGTTGCCGTCAGAACCCCTCGCGGATCGAAGAATTCCGTCTTGTTCACGCCGGGACCACCGGTGTAGATCTGTCGGCTGCCGTCGAGCATCCGCAGCGTCGTCGTGGTGGTGGCTCCGGAGGCGGTGGTCGTGGTGTCGACGACGGTGCCCATCATGTGCTCGGCCAACCGCGCACGCTGATATCCGCGTCCCACAGTCGGATTCGTGCCACCGGTGTTGTCGCCGCGTGGCGCGGTGGTGAAATCCGCGGGGGCATGCGGGTCGGCATCGATCTCGGGTAGAGCGATCCCGAGGGCCCTGCTGTTGAGCTGATCCCGGATGAAGACAGCGATGCTCAGGTCGGCCTGGCTCAGGTCTACCAGGAGCGGGTTGAGTCGGACCTGGAAATTGTCGGCCACGGTCGCCAGGGTCTTGGCCATCGGCGCCGAATATCGCTTGACCCGCGGCAAGACGATCCAGTCATCGGTGACGAAGAGGTCACCGGATTCGATGATCGTCAGCATCTTCCGGATGGACGCGGCGGCACCGACGAGATCCGGCAAGTATCTGGCGATCCCGATCGCGGAGTTGTCGGCGATGGCTCCGACGGCCTCTGCGCGGTCCTTGCCTGCGGTGAACGCCGACTCGCCGGACTGCTGCGCAACCCCCGTCCACAGACGGTTCTTGCCCAACGCCAGCATGGCGTACCACGCGGTGGACACCATCTCCTCGAAGGTGTCGCCGGCCGCCCGCAGGGTGTGACCGGCCTCGCCGACGGAATCGGTCTGCCACGTATCGAAGGTCTTTCGGCTCGGGATCATGATGCCCGGCGAGGACCAGGTAGCTGCGTGAACTTGTCGGCCAGCACCGTGTCGGTGGACTCGAATCCGCCTGCCGCGTTGTACACGGCCCCGGACAATCGATCGAAATACGTGCTCACCCCGGCCAATTGGGGTCTCATCTCGTCGGCAGTGGTCTGCGCCGCATACGCGGTCGTCGAGCCGGGCAGCAACGCCGCGAGTGACTCGAAGTCTGCCGGGATGGGCGATGCGGCGACCTGTTGCGCCAGATCGTCGACCACATTCGAGAACTGCCGCAACGCTTCCGGATCGACATCCATCGCTCCCCCTTCGTCGGCTCCCCTGGCCGGAGACAACGATAGCCCGGTTTCGTACCGGTGCCGGAGTATTCATCCACAGGCTCGGAAACGACCGACCGGAGCAGCCCGGGTCCGGAAACAAGAGCGGCCCCGTTCCCACCCGGGAACGGGGCCGCACCTGTCAGTTGCCGGACCTCAGGCGGTCTCGGTGATCGGGCGGTCGACCCAGCTCATCAGGTCGCGCAGCTTCTTGCCGGTGACCTCGATCGGGTGCTCGGCATTCTGCTTGCGCAGACCCTCGAGCTCCTTGTTGCCGCCCTCGACGTTGGCGACGAGGCGCTTGACGAAGGTGCCGTCCTGGATGTCGGTGAGGATGCCGCGCATCCGCTCCTTGGTGTCGGCGTCGATGACCCGCGGGCCCGACACGTAACCACCGAACTCCGCGGTGTCCGACACCGAGTAGTTCATCCGCGCGATACCGCCCTCGTACATGAGGTCGACGATCAGCTTCAGTTCGTGCAGCACCTCGAAGTACGCCATCTCCGGCGCGTAGCCGGCCTCCACCATCACCTCGAAGCCGGTCTTGACCAGTTCCTCGGTACCGCCACAGAGGACCGCCTGCTCACCGAACAGGTCGGTCTCGGTCTCTTCCTTGAAGGTGGTCTTGATGATTCCGGCACGCCCGCCGCCGATGGCGCTGGCGTAGGCGAGCGCCAGCGCCTGGCCCTCACCCTTGGGATCCTGATCGACCGCGATCAGGCAGGGCACGCCCTTGCCGTCGACGAACTGCCGGCGCACCAGGTGGCCGGGACCCTTGGGAGCGACCATCCCGACGGTCACCTCGGCCGGCGCCTTGATCAGATCGAAGTGAATGTTGAGACCGTGGCCGAAGAACAGCGCGTCGCCGTCGTTCAAGTTGGGCTCGATGTCCTCGGTGAAGATCTTGGCCTGGCTGGTGTCGGGGGCGAGCACCATGATCAGATCCGCCCAGGCCGCGGCCTCGGCCGCGGTCATCACCTTCAGGCCCTGCTCGGCGGCCTTCTCCCGAGACTTGCTGCCCTCGCGCAGGCCGATCGCGACGTCGACGCCCGAGTCGCGCAGCGACAACGCATGCGCGTGCCCTTGGCTGCCGTAGCCGATCACTGCGACCTTGCGGCCCGCGATGATCGACAGATCGGCATCGTCGTCATAGAACAATTCGATCGCCACAGTTCTGGTTCCCTTCGATATATGTTGTGCCCCAGGCAAATCGAACTCACGCTAGGGCGCTATTACTTACTACGTCAGCGGTTGGCCGACATGCTCTTCGGACCGCGGCCCAAGGTGACCGCACCGGATTGGGCGATCTCGCGGATACCGTACGGATCGAGCATCCGCAGCAACGCCTCCAGCTTTTCGGCGGTGCCGGTGGCCTCGACGGTCAGCGACTCCGGAGAGACATCGATCACCTTGGCGCGGAAGAGATCCACAACCTCGATGACCTCCGAGCGCACCGTGGAATCGGCGCGCACCTTGACCATCATGAGTTCCCGGGAGACCGAGCCGGCCGGGTCCTGCTCGACGATCTTGATGACGTTGATCAGCTTGTTCAGCTGCTTGGTGACCTGCTCGAGCGGGAAATCCTCGACCGAGACCATGATGGTCATCCGCGACATCCCTTTCAGCTCGGTCGGGCCCACCGCCAGTGATTCGATGTTGAATCCGCGCCGCGAGAACAGCCCCGACACCCGGGCCAGCACGCCGGGACGGTCCTCGACGAGGACGCTGAGAGTGTGGGTACTCATTTCTTTCGAGCCTCCTGGCCGAGGTTGGTGCTCTGGTTGACGACCTCGTGGATGTCGGCCGGATCCGAGGCCGACGCGTCGTCGTCGAACAACGGCCGAATGTCGCGCGCGGCCATGATCTGATCGTTGCCGGTGCCTGCCGCGACCATCGGCCACACCTGCGCGTCGGCACCGACGATGAAGTCGATGACCACCGGACGGTCGTTGATCTCGCGCGCCTTGGCGATCACCTCGTCGACCTCGGCTTCGTTCTCGACGCGAAATGCCGCACAGCCCAGCGCTTCTGCGAGTTTGACGAAGTCGGGAATGCGCTTGGAGTGGGTGGCCAGATCGGTGCTGGAGTAGCGCTGGTCATAGAACAGCGTCTGCCACTGTCGCACCATGCCGAGGTTGCCGTTGTTGATCAGGGCGACCTTGATCGGGATGCCCTCGATCGCACAGGTCGCCAACTCCTGATTGGTCATCTGGAAGCAACCGTCTCCGTCGATGGCCCACACCTCGGTCTCCGGCGCGGCCATCTTGGCACCCATCGCGGCGGGCACCGCATAGCCCATGGTGCCGAGGCCACCGGAGTTGAGCCAGGTCCGCGGCTTTTCGTAGGCGACGAATTGCGCCGCCCACATCTGATGCTGACCGACACCGGCACAATAGACCGCATCAGGTCCGGCGAGCTTGCCGATCCGGGAGATCACGAACTCCGGCGACATCGACCCGTCGGCGGGGCGGTCGTAGCTCAGCGGATAGGTTCGGCGGATACCGTCGAGATACTCCCACCACTCGCCGAGTTCCGGCACCGCATCGGTGGTGGCGCGTTCGGCCCGCAGTGTCTCGATGAGGTCGATGATGACTGCTTTGCAGTCACCGACGATCGGGACGTCGGCATGACGATTCTTGCCGATCTCCGCCGGATCGATGTCGGCGTGAATGACTTTGGCGCCCTGCGCAAATGACGAGAGCTGCCCGGTCACCCGGTCATCGAAGCGCGCTCCGAGAGTGATCAGCAGATCGCTGCGCTGCAGCGCGGCGACCGCGGCGACGGTGCCGTGCATACCCGGCATGCCCAGGTGCTGGTTGTGCGAGTCGGGGAAGGCGCCGCGCGCCATCAGTGTGGTGACCACCGGGATTCCGGTGAATTCGGCCAATTCGAGCAGTTCCGGCGAGGCGTTCGCCTTGATGACGCCGCCACCCACGTAGAGCACCGGATTCTTTGCGGCGTTGATCAACCGGGCGGCCTCGCGCACCTGCTTGCCGTGCGGTTTGGTGACCGGACGGTAGCCGGGCAGGTCGATCTGCGGCGGCCACGAGAAGGTGGTCTGGGCCTGCAGGACGTCCTTGGGGATGTCGACCAGAACCGCACCGGGACGGCCGCTTTCGGCGATGTGGAACGCCTCGGCGATGATCCGCGGGATCTCGAGTGCGTTGCTCACCAGGAAGTTGTGTTTGGTGACCGGCATGGTGATACCCGAGATATCTGCTTCCTGGAAAGCGTCGGTACCGATCAGCGCGCGACCGACCTGGCCGGTGATCGCGACCACCGGCACCGAATCCATCTGGGCGTCCGCGAGCGGTGTGACCAGGTTGGTGGCCCCGGGACCCGACGTCGCCATCATCACTCCGGCCCGGCCGGCGACCTGCGCATAACCCGTCGCGGCGTGGCCTGCGCCCTGCTCATGACGAACGAGCACATGACGAACCTTGGAGGAGTCGAGCAACGGATCGTAAACCGGGAGGACCGCACCGCCAGGAATGCCGAAGACCACGTCGACGCCGAGCTCCTCGAGTGAGCGGACCACCGACTGCGCGCCGCTGACGCGTTCGGGCGCGACGGTGTTCTGCCGTACAGCCCGGAGGTTGCCCGCCGCCGGAGACTCCTGGTTGTCCGCCGCCGGCGATGCCGGGCGCGACCCGGCGCCCGGTGCGGCGGTGTCGGTACGTGCTGTTGGTGCACTCACTGCACGGTCCTTTGTGTTCGTGGTCGAATGGTGTGTTCGAGGTCAACAGGGATGGGCAACAAAAAACCCCCGACAGCAGTTGCTGTTCGAGGGTGGCGCGTCGATGCTGGAGGCCGATGAAGTGACCGATCAGGCGACGACGCGCCGGCCGATTACTACGAGAAGCTCATTCTGCATCACGTCGAACACGGTAGGACTGCGGATAGTGCAGAGTCAAACTCACTCCCACCCCGTCCCACATCTTGGGAACACACTGGTCTGTGCTGCGCAGGCGCTCTAGGGCAGCCGACGGTCGGATGCCACAATGGTGAGGTGTCCCGTTCTTCCTCCGGCGCCCGGTCGTCCACACCGTCGGTGTCATCCTCCCCAGCGTCACCCCCGGCAGCGTCACCCCCGGCAGCGTCACCCTCGGCAGCGTCACCCTCGGCAACGTCACCGGATTCGGCACCGAAGCCGTCCGGTCAGCAGTCGGACGAGATCGAGCTGCCGCAAGAGTTCAAGCTGAGCAGACTCGCGTACTTCGCGGTACCCGCGACGTTCCTGGTGGCGCTGTTCATCGCCGGGGCCAATGTGGCGTGGTTCGGCTGGACGTTCGTGGTCCCGGTACTGCTCGCCGTATGGATCTGGCGGATCAAGACCGTTGTGACCCAGAACGGACTGCGCGCGGTGGGCACCTTCGGGACCCGCGAGGTCGTGTGGCCGGAGATCGATGGCCTCCAGTTCAGCCGTTGGGGTCCGGTGCGCGCAGTTCTCGCCGACGGCGGCCGGGTCCGGCTACCGGCGATCACCTTCCGGGACATGCCGCGACTTTCCGCGGCCAGCGGTGGCCGGGTCCCCGACCCGTTCGCCGAGGCACCGGCCGCACGCTGAAGGGCGCCACCTCCGGTCGGTGACCGCCGACGCATGGCCGGTGACCTGCAGGTGAACACCGCCGGCCGCCGACACGTGCCGGGTTGGGGTGACTGCCGTGCCGCAGACGACGAATCCTCACGAGTTCGCAGACCTGATCGATGCGGGCCGGCTCGGCGAGTGCACCATGGCGGCGACGGTCGGCGGGGTGATGCCGATGATCGCCAAGGCGGTGCTGGACATCTGAGCCGGCACCGGCGCGAACGGTTTTGTCGGCGTATGTCAGCGGGGAGTAACGTTGGCGCGGCAGATCGTCCACGCCACCGTGTCGACGGTCGCAGTCAGCGCAGGCCGGAGATGTCACGCCCATCCGTGACGGTCGACCGGAATCCGTTCGCGAATATCCGCAGCGATTCGTGCGTTGACCCCGAGTCTGTCCCGTGCGCGTCGCCCCGCGCGCTGAAGCGAAACCGATCGAGGAAATCTCATGCCACCTTTGCGGTCACGAACCACCACCGTCGGACGAGAAGCCGCCGGAGCCCGTTCCCTGTGGCGGGCCACCGGGATGACCGACGACGACTTCGGCAAACCGATCGTCGCCATCGCGAATTCGTATACGCAGTTCGTGCCCGGCCACGTGCACCTCAAGGACGTGGGTGAGATCGTCGCCGACGCGGTCCGCGCGGCCGGTGGGGTGCCCCGCGAATTCCACACCATCGCCGTGGACGACGGCATCGCGATGGGCCACGGCGGCATGCTCTACTCGCTACCGAGCCGCGAGATCATCGCCGACTCGGTCGAATACATGGTCAACGCGCACACCGCCGACGCGTTGGTGTGTATCTCCAACTGCGACAAGATCACTCCCGGCATGCTCAATGCCGCGATGCGCCTGAACGTCCCGACGGTCTTCGTCTCCGGAGGACCGATGGAGGCGGGCAAGGCCGTCGTCGTCGACGGTGTCGCGCAGGCTCCCACCGACCTGATCACCGCGATCTCGGCGAGCGCCAACTCCGCGGTCGACGACGACGGACTGTCCGAGGTCGAGCGTTCGGCGTGTCCGACGTGTGGGTCGTGCTCGGGAATGTTCACCGCCAACTCGATGAACTGCCTCACCGAGGCTCTCGGTCTGGCGTTGCCGGGCAACGGGTCGACGCTGGCCACCCACGAGGCACGCCGGTCGTTGTTCGAGCGGGCCGGCCGGGTTGTGGTCGAGGCCGCCAACCGGTGGTACCGCGACGACGACGCGTCGGTGCTGCCTCGAAATGTCGCCACTCCCAACGCATTCCGTAACGCGATGGCACTCGATGTGGCCATGGGCGGGTCGACCAACACCGTGCTGCACATCCTCGCCGCCGCGCAGGAGGGTGAGATCGACGACTTCGACCTGTCGGTCATCGACGAGATCAGCCGCGGTGTGCCGTGTCTGTCGAAGGTCGCTCCCAACTCCGACTACCACATGGAAGACGTCCACCGGGCCGGTGGCATCCCGGCCATCCTCGGCGAACTCCGGCGGGCCGGACTCATCGACGACACCGCCTCGACGGTGCACTCCCCGACCATCGGGCAGTTCCTCGACGAGTGGGACATCCGCAGCGGAACCGCCTCGGACGCGGCGCTCGAACTCTTCCATGCGGCGCCCGGCGGCGTGCGCACCACGACGCCGTTCTCGACCGACAATCGTTGGAGTTCCCTCGACACCGACGCCGCGGGGGGATGTATCCGGGACCACGCGCACGCCTACACCGCCGAGGGGGGGCTGTGTGTGCTCAAGGGCAATCTCGCCGAGGACGGCGCTGTCCTCAAGACCGCGGGCATCGACGAGGAACTGTGGCATTTCGAGGGCCCGGCGCGGGTCGTCGAGTCACAGGAAGATGCCGTGCAGGTCATCCTGTCGAAGACCCTGCAGGCCGGCGAGGTGCTCGTCATCCGTTACGAAGGCCCGTCGGGCGGGCCGGGAATGCAGGAGATGTTGCACCCCACCGCCTTCATGAAGGGCACCGGCATGGGCCGCAAGTGCGGTCTGATCACCGACGGGCGGTTCTCCGGCGGGTCGTCGGGGCTCTCGGTCGGGCACATCTCCCCCGAGGCCGCCGCCGGTGGTGTCATCGGCCTGATCGAGGACGGCGATCCGATCCTGATCGACGTCGCGACCCGCACACTCGCGGTCCGCGTCGACGACGAGGTGCTCGCCGAGCGGCGGGCGAAGATGGAGGCCTCCGAACGCCCCTGGCAGCCGAAGGATCGTGAGCGCACCGTGACGACTGCATTGCGCGCCTACGCGAAGCTGGCCACCTCGGCCGACAAGGGCGCGGTCCGCAAGGTCGACTGACCCGGCACCGGCGGACCTCTACTGCGCAGCGGTGGACATTTCTTTCCCTTCCGAGAGAGATGTCCACCGCTGTCGGCGTATCGGGGGGCCGATCAGCGCGGGTTGCCCGGCGACTGCAGCGGGTTGGTCCCGTTGAACACCATCCAGACCGCCACCGCGGCGCCGATTCCGACGATCAGCCAGGCCACCGACCCGAGGAAGGGCCGACGCGCCCAGCGGCGTGGCGCATCGAACGAATACAGTCCCGGCCCGGTGAGGATGAGGGCCGCCGCGGCGACGGCCAGAACCAGCTCGTATTCGATGCCACCGCCGGGGGCGAAGAACAGGAAGCCGCCACCGGACAGCGTCGTCCGATAGGCGGCGGCGAGCAGCATCACCGCCAGGACCGCGCAGGCACCGATCGGCGTGAACAGACCGAGGATCACCATCGCGCCGCCGATCGTCTCCGACAGCGCGCCGACGATCGCGAGCGGCCGCGCCGCGTCGGCGTTGAAGCCGATCGCCGGATTCGCGTTGTTCACCAGCATGTCCTGGTAGCCCGACAGGCCCGGCCCGCCCCACAGGCCGAACAACTTCTGCAGGCCGTGGGCGAGCGCGACGCTCCCGATGGCCAGACGAAACAGCAACAGTCCCAGGTCCAGGGTGCCGCGCGGCGCGCGGACCGGCGCCTCCGGCTGATCCCGATAGGTCTCGTCGCGGCCGCCCTGCCCGGGCTTCTCCCAATCGGTCTCATCCCGGCCGGGCCCCACCTCCGGCTCGCCCAGTGCCATCGTGACGGGCAGCGGTTCCTCGTCGTGTCGCAGGCCGCGGGTGGCGTCGTCGGGTTCGGAGGGCTGGGCACGACGGGTACGAGACAGTTCGGGAAAGGTCGCCTCGACCGAGGGGATCGGTGGTGCGGGGTCCAGCTTGGCCGTGGGGGGCTCGGCAGGCGTCGGGGTGGGCCCTGCGGTCTCGGTCGGTGCGGTCGGCGCCTCCGACGGCCCCGGGTCGTCGGCTGATCCCCGGACGTGTGGAGGTGGCATCGGCGCCGGGTTGCGCCGGCCCGACGAGGGCGGCGGCACCCCGATCGGGGTGGTCTCGATCTCGCCGGGGTCGAGGTCATCGAGTGAATCCACCCGCGACAACCGGCCCAGCCTGCGACGGTGCCGTTCGTAGAACGTGTCCCGGTCGGCGTCGCTCATCTCGGGTACGCGAAACGCTCCCGTCGGCTCGTCGTACGGGCTCGACGGCTGGAACGTCTGATCCGGCGGGTCGGAAGGTTCGCGATCGCTCACCTGGCCGATGCTAGAGGTTTCCGGTCGGTGAGCGTCCGATCGCCGCGCGGTCCGCGCAACCCGATCGCCTACTGTGGTGGGCATGCGACAGGGGCGGCGAACTCATCGACGACGGGCCGGGGACGGCCCGCACCGCGCGCCGATCGCGGCGTCGCGCGTCCGGCTCGGGGCGCTCGCCGGCGCGATCATCCTCACGTTGAGTGTGGCCGGTTGCGCCGATTTCTCGCAGCAGGACCGCGAGCAGGCAGCGGGTCAGTTCAGCGCGAACAACGAGTCGTTCCAGATCCAGTCGACGCCGCCGCAGTCGACACCGCAGAACCCGACCAGCGCGCCCCCACCGCCGCCCGGACCATGCGTGGACCCCGACCCCGCGGTGATCGCCACCTGCCTGGCCTCCACCGGCGGACTGCGCGCCGGCGACGACGAGGGCGCGGTCACCATCGTCGCCGAACGCACCACCGGCAAGATCGTCACCACCAAACGGTATGGGCCACAACGAGTTGTGGCGTCCTTCGATGTGGACGGTTCAGGTGACGGCGGACTCGTCGACTTTGCGTTCTCGCCGACCTATCAGCAGGATCAACTCATCTACGCACTGATCACCACGCCCACCGACAATCGGGTCGTCCGGCTCGCTCCCGGCGACGTGCCCAAGCCGATCCTCACCGGAATCCCCAAGGGCGCCACCGGCAACATGGGCGCACTGCTCTTCGCCTCGCCCACCCAGCTCCTCGTGGCGACCGGCAATGCAGGCGACCCCGCGGCCGCGAACGACCCCGGCTCACTGGCCGGCAAGCTGCTCTCGCTCACCGACCTGTCGTCGGGCACCACCGCCCGCCCCAAGGTCCTGACGTCGGGTCTCGGTTCGAATGTCGCGTTGTGCCCGGGGTCGTCGGGGGCGCTGTACATGTCGGATCAGGGGCCCACCGAGGATCGGCTGCAGTCGGTGGACGGGTCCGGCGCGGCGACGGTCCTGTGGACGTGGCCGGACAAACCGCAGATCGCCGGCTGCGCGGCCACGGCCGGACAGATCTTCGTCACCGAGACCCGCACGCAGCGCATCGAGGCCATCAACCAACCGACGCGCCAACGGCCCACGATCAACCCGCCGGTCCTGGTGCTGGAGAAGCGCTACGGTGCGCTGGGCCGGATCACGGCGGTCGGCACCGACACCGGGCGACTGCAGGTCGCCACCGTCAATCACGATCACGGACAACCGGTTCCGGCCGACGACCGGGTCATCTTCATCTCGCCGCCACCGCCTGCCGGCTCCAACGCCTGACGGGCGAGGGGTGCGGCGGGCAAGACTTACTGGCAGGCCGCGAGCACCAGCTCCTGGACACGAGCCGGGTCGGCCTGACCGCGCGTGGCCTTCATGACATCACCGACGATCTTGCCCGCGGCCTTGACCTTGCCGCCCCGGATCTTTTCCACGATGTCGGGGTTGGCGGCGAGCGCCTCGTCGACGGCCTTCTGCAGTGCCGAATCGTCGCGCACGACCTCGAGGCCGCGGTCGGCGACGATCTGTTCGGGGTCACCCTCACCGTCGAGGACGGCCACGGCGACCTGCTGGGCGAGCTTGGTGGTGAGTGTGCCGGCATCGACGAGACCGATGACGGCCGCGACCTGTGTCGGGGTGATCGGCAGGTCGGCCAGTTCGGTGCCACGTGTATTGGCCTGTTGGGCCAGGAACGAGACCCACCATCCGCGGGCGGCCTCGGGGGCTGCGCCCTCGTCGACCGTCGCGATGATGAGATCGACGGCACCGACGTTGACGAGGTCACGCATCACCTCGTCGGAGACGCCCCACTCCTCCTGGATACGTGCCCGGCGCACCCAGGGCAGTTCCGGCAGGGTCGCGCGGATCTCCTCGATCCACTCCGCGGCCGGACGCACCGGTGGCAGGTCGGGCTCCGGGAAATAGCGGTAGTCCTCGGCGGTTTCCTTACGACGTCCGGGCGAGGTGGTGCTGTCGGTCTCGTGATAATGGCGGGTCTCCTGGATGATCTCGCCCCCGGTCACCAGCACTGCCGCCTGCCGCCGCATCTCATAGGTCACCGCGAGCTCGACGCTCTTGAGCGAGTTGACGTTCTTGGTCTCGGTCCGGGTACCGAATTCGGTGGCGCCCTTACGCATCAGCGACAGGTTGGCATCACAGCGCAGCGAACCCTGATCCATTCGTACGTCGGAGACCCCGAGCGATTTCAGCAGGTCACGCAGCGCGGTGACGTAGGCGCGGGCGACCTCGGGGGCCCGTGGCCCGGCGCCGACGATGGGCCGCGTCACGATCTCGACGAGCGGGACACCGGCGCGGTTGTAGTCGAGCAGGGAGTGGTCGGCGCCGTGGATACGGCCCGCGCCACCGATGTGCAACGACTTCCCGGTGTCCTCCTCCATATGCGCGCGTTCGATGTCCACGCGCCACGTGGTGCCGTCGGCGAGGGCCACGTCGAGATACCCGTCGTGGGCGATCGGCTCGTCGTACTGGCTGATCTGGTAGTTCTTCGGCTGATCCGGATAGAAGTAGTTCTTGCGGGCGAACACACTCGACGGGCGGATCGAGCAGTTGAGTGCGAGCCCGATGCGAATCGCATATTCGATGGCCTTGGCGTTGACCACCGGCAGCGAACCCGGCAGTCCGATACACACCGGGCACACCTGGATGTTGGGGTCGGCACCGAAAGCCGTCGGGCACCCGCAGAACATTTTGGTGGCGGTGCCGAGTTCGACGTGGACCTCCAGGCCCATCACCGGGTCGAAGTCGGCGATGACCTGGTCGTAGTCCATCAGTTCGGCAGCTGCGGCAGTCATGGCCGTCAGTTTATGCGGCCCGGGGACCGCGGAGGTACCGGGGACGCCGCGCCGGGTCAGCCGAAGATGACGCGGACTTCCTGATACTGGTCGAGCGGCACGGTCTTGGGATTGGCGAGCGCCTCGTCGAAGGTGATGCGCGCCATCTCGGTGCCGCGCAGCGCGATCATGTGACCCCACGCCTTGTCGGCGACCAGATCGGCGGTGGCCATCCCCATCCGGGTGGCCAGCACGCGGTCGAAGGAGGTGGGCGTCCCGCCGCGCTGGATGTGACCGAGCACGGTGGCCCGGGTCTCGATCCCGGTGCGCTCCTCGATCATCGGTGCCAGCACCTCGCCGATGCCACCGAGGCGGGGACGGTTGAAACCGTCGAGCCCCTTGGTGGAGTGCGCCTCGCCCATGTCGGGCAACGTGAATCCCTCGGCGACCACGACCATCGGTGAACGCCCGCGGTTCTTGACGCTGGTCACCCAGGCGCAGATCTGATTGATGCTCTCCGGCTGCTCCGGGATCAGAATGGCGTGCGCACCCCCGGCGATCCCCGAGTGCAGGGCGATCCAGCCGGCGTGGCGTCCCATCACCTCGAGGACCATGCACCGCTTGTGCGAGTTGCCGGTGGTCCGCAGCCGGTCGATGGCCTCGGTGGCGATGTTGACCGCGGTGTCGAAGCCGAAGGTGTAGTCGGTGGCGTTGATGTCGTTGTCGATCGTCTTGGGGACTCCGACGATGTCGATGCCGTCCTCGTAGAGACGTTTCGCGGCCGACGCGGTGCCCTCGCCGCCGATCGCGATGACGCCGTCGATGCCGAGATTCTTCAGGACCCTCTTGATGTTCTCCGGGCCGCCGTCCGGTTCGGAGTACGGCCCGAATCGGCTGGTGCCGAGGATCGTGCCACCCTCATGCGAGAGTCCGCGTACCACCGACCGGTCGAGATCGATGATGTCGCCGTACACCAGCCCGTACCACCCGTCGCGGAAACCGACGAACTCCTGCCCGTAGACCGTCTCGCCCTTGAGTACCGCCCCGCGGATCACCGCGTTCAGTCCGGGGCAGTCGCCACCGGAGGTGAGAATCCCGAATCGCTTGGCCATACGCTGTGCCCCTCCTGCCGCGTCGAATCGCCACTGCCGACGACCACCTCTGCATACGGCACTCAATCTAGTGCCGGCGACGCACTCGTGCCGTCCGACGGCGGCCGACGCGGCGGCGGGGGCGGTACTACTTCAGTCCGTTCTCGTAGGCGAAGACCACGGCCTGGGCGCGGTCGCGCAGCGACAACTTTGCCAGGACACCGCTGACGTGGGTCTTCACGGTCTGCTCGGCGACGAAGAGGTCGGCGGCGATCTCCTGATTGGACTTGCCCTCCGCGACGAGGTCGAGCACCTCACGTTCCCGCGGGGTCAGCGCGTCGACGGCGGCGGGCATACGCGGACGTGGCCGGCGGCCGGTGACCTCGCTGATGAGCCGCCGGGTGATCGACGGCGCCAGCAATGCCTCGCCCGCGGCCACCACCCGCACCGCGCGGACGAGTTCGTCGGCCGGCGCGTCCTTGAGCATGAAGCCCGACGCACCGATCCGCAGCGCCTCGTACACATAGTCATCGATGTCGAAAGTGGTCAGCATGAGGACCTTGGTGCGGCCGGCCGTACCGTCGGCGGGCAGCTGCGCCGCCTCGGCGCCACGCGCACCGAGGATCTGGGCGGCCGCCCACAACCCGTCGCGCCGTGGCATCCGCACGTCCATCAGCACCACGTCGGGATGCACCCGGCGACACAGTTCGACGGCGTCGACACCGTCGGCGGCATCGCCGAGGACCGACAGATCCGGTTGTGCGGCAAGCAGTGCCGAGAATCCTTGACGGACCATGGCCTGGTCATCGGCGACGACGAGCGTGATCGGCACGGCCGCAACGTTACCCGTTGCTACCGCGGCCGACGGCCGGCGCCCCGGCCGGCAGTCCTACCGGCACCGGCACGTGACCGCGGGCGGCGGCCGGGATGAGTGCACGGACGACGAATCCGCCGTCGGCGGTCGGGGTCGCGGTCAACCACCCGGCCACCGCGCGCGCCCGGTCGGTCATGCCTGCGATACCCACCCCGGCACCGGACAGATGCAGCGGCGGATCGGTGGGAGCGGTGTTGGTGACGATGATTCCGGCCGCCGCACCCCCGTCGCCGTGCTCGCCGGCGACTCGTTCACCGACCTCGGCTTCGCCGGTCGCCGGTGTCAGGCGCACGTCGATGAGTCCGCCGGGCGCGTGGCGGGTCGCATTGGCGAGGGACTCCTGCACGATGCGGTAGATCACCAGCGCCGACGATTCGGCGAACAACGCGTGATCGAGTCCGTCGTGGAACGCGATCTGTGCGCCGGCGCGGCGGGTCTGGGTGATCAGTGAATCCACCTCGGACAGACCGGGACTCGGCGCGGCCGCGGCGGCCGAGCCGTCGACGCGCAGGACCCCGAGCAGCTGACGAACTTCGTCGAGGGAGGTGCGGGCCGCCTGTGCGATGGCCTCGAATTCACCCGCACAGTCGTCGTTGACCTCGGGCAGCCGGTAGCGGGCGGTCTGCGCCATCACCACGACCATCGACATGCGGTGGGCCACGACGTCATGCAGGTCGCGGGCGATGCGCGCGCGTTCCTGCAGGACCGCCGTCGTCGATTCGGCGACCTTGGTCTCCTCGGTCCGGACGGCGAGTTGCCGCCGCGACGCGAGCAGCCCCCGCAATAGCGCCACCACCACGGCCAGGAAGGTCAGACCGACCACCCACCCGGCACGGGCGTCGGGCGGTGCCGCGAGCGCGAGCACCACCGACGAGCAGATCCAGACCGGGGCCAGCAACCGCAACGGGCACCGCAGGTAGGCCATGAAGGTGAGGATCAGGAACGAGATGATGTGGGTGACCTGGATGGTCCATGGCCAGCCGTGGGCGGTCGGTATCACCAGGCCGATGACCTGAGCGCCGACCACCGAGATCGCCCACCCCAGCATCGGCGCGCTCCACGCCATCGCCAGCGGCCAGGACGCGACTGCCGCGATGACGGGCCAGGCGTAGGCAGGCAGGTCGTGTGTCGCCGGCACCGTCGGCCAGGCCACCGAGTAGAGCACCCCGGCGAAGACCAGGAAAAACCAGTTACCCGGGGACCGGAGGTAGCGCTGCACCCCCGGATGCGTCGCCACGGGAAGCGTGCGCAATTCGTCGACGGCCGCATCGCGCGCCGTGTGGACCCACCGTCCCAACATGTGATCACCTCGCGGTCCACGCTATGCGGGCCGGACGGGAAAGTCCTCATACCCGAGAGTGGGATCGCGGCCCTACCGACGGACTACGCCCATCGGTGGGTACCGACTGTTCGGGTGAGCACGGTCGGTTCTCGCGGCCGATGTGGCTCGGTGCCTACCGTTCATAGCGTCACGGCATGACTTCCGAAGATTCCTCGTACACATGGCGGCGGGCGGCATTGCGCCGGACCGTCTGGCTGCTGCTGGGTCTGGCCGTGATCGCGGTCCATATGATGTCGGCCGGTCGCGCGCCGGCCACCGCCGACGCCGGGACCCCCATCGGCGCGAACGCGGCGGCCCAGACGCTGCAAACCCTCGTCGGCCCTCGGCCCGAGGCCACAATACGTTATCTGCCGGCGGATTTCGCGACGGTGATGGGTTACCGTCCACGACTCGACGGCGCCTATCCGATCAACCCCGACGGCGGCTGTTCTTCACCGATACCGTTGCCGACACGATTCGAACCGGCCTGCCGCACACACGACTTCGGCTACGACCTGTTGCGATATGCGCAGCGCACCGGAAAGCCGTTGGGGCCGTGGGCGCGTCCGGCCCTCGATCACATGCTCGTCGAACGGATGCGCGCGCTGTGCCATGATCCGGCGTGCGGGACGGCCGCCGAACTCGCCGGCGCCGCGCTGGCGGTCAACACGTGGCGTCAGCACTCCGGGCCGCCGGCGGCGTCGGAATCGATGACCACGATCGTGGCCTCGACCGCAGTCCGGGTGATCGCCGAAATCGGTGGCGGCGTGGGTGGTTCACGATGAGCATCACGCCACCCTCCGCACGGATCAGCATCGGCGCGACGATCGGTTCGGCGATCGCGTTGTGGCCCGCCTCGTTACCCCGCGGCCCCGTGCCTGCGATACTGCTCACCGCCGCCTGCGTTCTGGTCGCCACCACCGTGGTACGTCTGTCCGGCACCGCACGCCCGGGTAGCCGCGTGTTCGGGTGGTCGGCGGCGGCGATGTTCGCGGTCGTCCTGGTCGCGGGTGCCGTGATGGACGTGCTGTGGCAGAACATTATTCGTGTTGACGCGGGGACGACAACCATCGGGGCCGGATACGGTGCGGGACTCGTCGCGGCCGGGGCCGCCGGCATGGCGGCCGTCACCTGGTTTCCGCGGCGAACCGCGATCGCCGCGCTGGCCGCGCTCACCGTCACCGGTTTGTTCGCGTCACCGGCCGCCTCGGCGGCTGCCACGCAGAGTGACCGCGCTTCCGATACCGAGGTCGCGGCGCGCGCTCTCACCGACCGCTGGTTGCACGCGGACGGGCTGCACAAGGGCGCGGTGGTGATCGCGGTCCCCACCGGCTCGGGGTGGGTGGATCCCGAGGCGACGACGGCGCTGCGCGCACGGCTGCACGGTGACGTGGCATTCCTGTCACTGCCGTACGCGTCGACCGCGTCGTGGCGGGTCTTCGTCACCGATCGGGAGGCGGCAGGCAATTCGGCGATCGCGGTGCTGCGCCGGGTACTCGCCGCGCGCGACACCCTGCCCCCGACAGCATCACGGCCGAAGGTGTACCTCTACGGGCAGAGTCTGGGTGCGCTGGGCGCCGACCGGGCCAGAGCCTGGGCCGAGGCACATCATCCGGGCGCGGTGACCGGCACCGTGCTTGTGGGCGTGCCCGCCGACACCGTGGATCCGCACGGCGGCGCCGGCGCCCGGATCGTCCTCGCCAATGCCTCCGACCCGGTCACCCGGTGGTCGTTGGCGTCGCTCTGGCGACCGCCGAGCCGGCCCGATGAGACCCGGACCGTGGGACGCGCGGTACACCGCCCACCGTGGCTGCCGGTGGTGTCCTTCGTCCAGACCTCGGTCGATCTGCTCGCCTCGCTCGACGGACCCGACGGCACCGGCCATCACTACGGCCCCGAGCAGGGGGTCCTTCCGTAGTGGTGGCCGTTCGCCCCGGTCAGCCGATCGGGCCGCGGGCCGCCTCGTAGGCGGCGCCCACGCGGTAGAGGCGATCGTCGGCGAGCGCCGGGGCCATGATCTGCAGACCGACCGGCAGTCCGTCGTCGGACGACAACCCCGACGGCACCGACATCGCGCCGACACCGGCGAGATTCACCGGCAGTGTGGCGAGGTCGAACAGATACATCGCCAGCGGATCGTCGACCCGCTCGCCGATCGGGAATGCGGTGGTGGGGGTGGTCGGCGAGACCAGCACGTCGACGTTCCCGAAAGCCGCGGTGAAGTCACCGGCGATGAGCGTGCGGACCTTCTGCGCCTGACCGTAGTAGGCCTCGTAGTAGCCCGACGACAGCGCGTAGGTCCCGATCATGATGCGGCGCTTGACCTCTGGGCCGAATCCGGCCTCCCGGGTCAGCGACATGACCTCCTCGGCGCTGTGGGTGCCGTCGTCGCCGACCCGCAGGCCGTACCGCATGGCGTCGAAGCGCGCGAGATTGCTCGACACCTCGCTCGGCAGGATCAGGTAGTACGCGCCGAGCGCGTAGGTGAAGTGCGGGCAGGAGACCTCGACGACCTCGGCACCGCGCGCCGAGAGTTCGGCGACCGCCTGCTCGAAGGACGCCAGCACCCCGGGCTGGTAGCCCTGACCCTGCAATTCGCGGACCACGCCGACGCGTACGCCGGTCAGGTCGCCCTCCGCGCCGGCCCGCGCCGCGGCGACCACATCGGGGACCGGCACGTCGATGGAGGTGGAATCGCGCGGATCGTGCCCGGCGATGACCTCGTGCAGCAGCGCGGTGTCGAGGACGGTGCGCGCACACGGCCCGCCCTGATCCAGCGACGACGCGCAGGCGACCAGGCCGTAACGCGAGACGGTGCCGTAGGTCGGCTTGACGCCGACCGTCGCGGTGACCGCCGCGGGCTGGCGAATGGAACCGCCGGTGTCGGTGCCGATGGCCAGCGGTGCCTGGAACGAGGCGAGCGCTGCCGCGCTGCCACCGCCGGAGCCACCGGGAATCCTGGTGACATCCCACGGGTTTCGCGTGACCTGATAGGCCGAGTTCTCGGTGGAGCTACCCATCGCGAACTCGTCCATGTTGGTCTTGCCGAGAATCGGGATACCCGCCGCGCGCAGCCGAGCGGTGACGGTCGCGTCGTAGGGCGGCACCCAGCCCTCGAGGATCTTCGAGCCGCACGTCGTGGGCGCGTCGGTGGTGGTGAAGACATCCTTGAGCGCGATCGGGACGCCGGTGAGCGCCGACGGTGCCGTACCGGCCGCGATCGCGTCGTCGGCGGCCTTGGCCGCGACCAGCGCCTCGGCGCCACTGACGTGCAGGAACGCACCGAGTTGATCGTCGATCTCGGCGATGCGATCGAGATGGGCCTGGGTGACCTCGACCGAGGACACCTCACGCGCGGCGATCTTCGCCCCGAGTTCGGCCGCGCTGAGCCCGGTGATCTCGGTGGACGTGCGGGTCGACGGGGTCGCGCTGCTCATTGTTCCTCCCCCAGGATCTGCGGGACCGCGAAGCGATCCTGCTCGACGGCCGGCGCACCGGAGAGCGCCTGTTCGGTGGTCAGTCCCGGCACCACGACGTCGGCGCGCAGCACATTGGCCAGTTCGGCCGGATGCGCGGTCGGCGGCACGTCGTCGGCGGCGACCTCGGATACCTGTGCGACGTGAGTCAGGATCGAATCGAGTTGCTGCGCATAGACGTCGAGTTCGTCGTCGCTCAGGGCCAACCGCGACAGCCGCGCCAGATGCGCGACCTCGTCACGCGTGATCGCGGATCCGGTGGTGGCGGACCCCGAGGTGACGGGCCCCGAGGTGACGGGCCCCGAGGTGGTGGACTGGGACGTGGCGGACTGGGTGGTGGCGGACTGGGGGTCCACTGGCATGTCGATGGTGTCCTTCCTGCCCGACGGCAACGCACCCAGCCTAGACGTCGCGCCACCGCCGGCTGCGCGCGCGTACACTCGCCGCCGTGATCATCGTCACCAGTAACGACATTCCCGGTTATCGCATCGGACACGTCTTCGGCGAGTGCTTCGGGCTCACCGTTCGTTCCCGCAACATCGGATCGAACATCGGCGCCGGATTCAAGGCGATGGCCGGCGGCGAACTGAAGGGCATCACCAACCTCCTGCACGAATGCCGCGAAGAGGCACTGGGCCGGCTGTCGGCGGAGGCACAGCAGAAGGGCGCCAACGCCGTGGTCGCGTTCCGCTTCGAGACCACCGAATTCGGCGGCAGTGGCATCGAGGTGTGCGCGTACGGGACCGCGGTGGGTATCGAACCGCTGAACCGACCTTGACCAGCGGCCTCGCTGCCGGTCGCCGGGCGCTCGACGCCCGCGGCCAGCGGCACCGCGCCGGCGGTGGAACAATGTCGGTCGTGTCCTACCTGCTTCGGGTGTACCTCGAGGACCGGCCCGGCAGCCTCGGCCTCCTCGCCGTTCAACTGGGGTCGGTCGGCGCCGACATCCTGTCGCTCGAGGTCGTCGAGCGCGGTGACGGCTACGCCGTCGACGATCTTGTCGTCGAGGTGGCTCCCGGCTCGCTGCCCGACACGTTGATCACCGCCGCCGAAACGGTCTCCGGTGTCCGGGTGGATTCGATCCGCCCGTACTCGGGTGTGCTCGACACCCATCGGGAACTGGAGTTGGTCGACCAGGTCGCGGCGACCGACGACGACCGCCTGCAGACCCTCGTCGACAATGCGCCACGTGTACTCCGGGTGTCGTGGGCGACCGTGATCACCCGCGCCTCCGGTGGGGTGCTGCAGCTGTTCGGCAGTTCCGGTGCACCCGAGACCCCGCTGACCACCGCCGACTGGCTGCCACTGGAGCACGCCGCCCAGCTCGACCCGGAAGCCGACTGGGTACCGCAGGCCTGGCAGGAGATGGACACCCGGCTGGCGGCTGCCCCACTCGGCGACGGCGCGAAGGCAATCCTGTTGGGGCGCATCGGCGGACCGGACTTCCGGCCCTCGGAGATCGCCCGGCTCGGCTATCTCGCGGGCATCGTCTCGACGGTCCTGCGCGCGGAGAGCTGAGCGGCACGATGGCCGAGCTCACGCTGATACTCGGCGACATCACCGGTCAATCGGTGGACGCCATCGTCAACGCCGCCAACTCCGGTCTACTCGGAGGCGGCGGGGTCGACGGGGCGATCCATCGCCGGGGCGGCCCGGCGATCCTCGCCGAGTGCCGGGACCTGCGTGCGACCCGCTATCCGGACGGCCTTCCGGCCGGGCAGGCGGTGGCGACCACCGCCGGCGACCTCGATGCCCGCGCGGTCATCCACACCGTCGGTCCCGTCTATTCGACGACCACCGACCGCTCACCGATCCTGGCGTCGTGCTATCGCGAATCCTTGCGCGTCGCAGATGATCTCGGGCTCGTATCGGTGGCCTTCCCCGCGATCTCCACCGGCATCTACGGCTGGCCGATCGACGACGGCGCCGGCATCGCGGTCCGCACGGTGCGGGCCTCGCAGACCTCGGTCGCCGATGTCCGCTTCGTCGTCTTCGACGATCGCGCCCGCGCGGCATTCGCCGACGCCCTCGGTTGACCTGCCGCCCTCGCCGCTGCCCCGGGCGTCACGAATAGTCGCGCAACGTCATGAGGAAACCGGCCACCGCGACCACTGCGGCGACGACGTACACGATCACCTGCACCCACAGTGCGGGGTCGGCGCGGTACACGAAGAACGCCACGAGCAGCGCCGCGACGATCATGACGCCCCCGTAGACCGGGGTGCGCCGGGGATGATCACCGCGGGCCATTGTCCGACCTCACCGGCTGTCCGACCTCACCGGCTGTCCGACCTCACCGGCGCGGGTACTTGTAGAACCCTTCGCCGGTCTCGACACCGAGCTTGCCCTTGTCGATGTAGTTGTCCTTGAGGTACTTCGCGAACTGCTTTTCCTTCTCGGTGCCTACCGCCGCGATGTTGTACGCCGTCGTCAGGCCCACGACGTCGAAGATCTCGAACGGGCCGTCGGGCGCGCCGGTCGCGATGCGCCACGTCTTGTCGACCATGTCCGGTTCGGCGATGCCGTCGGCGACGAGTTCGCCCGCCGCGTTGAGGAACGGTACGAGCAGCGAGTTCAGCAGATACCCGGCCTTCTCCTTCTTGATCTCGATCGGCACCATCCCGATCTGCGACGCGAACCGCACCACGTCGTCGTAGACGGCGGGGTCGGTCTTCTCGGTGCCCATCACCTCGGCCGTGTTGTGCGACCACACGTGGTTCGCGAAGTGCAACGCGAGGAACTTGGCGGGCCTACCGGTGAACTCCATCAGGTCGCTCGGCAGGAGCGTCGACGAGTTGGTCGCGAACACGGTCTTCGCCGGTGCCGCCTTGCCGAGCTCGGTGTAGGTGTCGCGTTTGATGTCGATGTTCTCCGGGACCGCCTCGATCACCAGGTCGGCGTCGGTGGCGGCGTCGGCGAGATCGGACGAATACCGGATCCGCTTCAGTCCCGCGTCGGCCTTCCCGTCGGCGGCACCGTCGACCTCCTTGGTGTATGTGCGGGCCAGGTCGGAGAACCGGGATCGCCCCGCGTCGAGGGCCTTGTCACTGATGTCGTAGACGGTGACGTCGAACCCGCTGTAGGCCGTCTGGAAGGCGATCTGCGAGCCCAGCACGCCGGTGCCCAGCACGGTGATCTTGTGGAACTCGGTCATGGCGTTCCCTTTCGCCGGATCGGTGCGTTCCTTCCCAGCGTGCCAGATACCCGGTGGCGTCGAGGTCAAACCGTCGACGCCTGCCTGCGGTCATTCCCGGATCGTCATACGCGCCACCTTGGCGCCATCGAGGGTGTAGGTGAACGTCGACGGACCGTTGAATCCGTCGCCGCCCACCGTCACCCGCACGACGACCGTCGTGTCGTCGGAGAGTTCGGCGGAAACGACGTCGAGCGTCAGATTCTTACCGATGTACTCGGCGTCACTCCATCCGGTGATGGCCTCCGGGCCGGTGAAGATCCTCCCCCAATCGTCCACCGCCCCATCGGGAGTGAACGTGGCCAGGAAGGCGTCGAGGTCGCCGGCATCGGTCGCGTCGATCGACGCCTGCACCGGTTGTGGCAATGCTTCGGTCATGGTTGCTCCTCGCAGTGGGCCCGCCGGGTCAGCGGGTGGTGTAACCGCCGTTGGCGAACAGGGTCTGACCGGTGATCCAATGCCCTTCGGCGGCAAGGAATGTCACGATCGGCGCGATGTCCTCGATCGTGGTCAGTCGACCGCCCATCGCCTGGGACTTGTGGAACTCGACCCGTTCGGGGGTTTCCTGCGGATAGAAGAACGGGGTGTCCATCGGCCCGGGGGCGATGGTGTTGACGGAGATGCCGCGATCGGCGAACTCCTTGGCGGCCGCGTGGGTGAAATGTTCGACGGGGCTCTTGCTGCCCGCATACGTCGAGTATCCGTCGGTGAACGCGGCCAACAAAGACGTGACGATACCGATCAGCGAACCGTTGTCGGACAACCGCTTTCCGGCCTCGGAGATGAAGAAGAACGCGGCCTTGGAGTTGATGTCGAACATCGAATCATATTCGGCCTCGGTGATCTCGACGATCGGCTTGCGCAGCACCTTGCCCACGGTGTTGACCGCGATGTCGACCCCGCCGAAGGACTCCACCGCCTGATCGAAGAGGGCGGTGACGGCGTCGGGCCGGGTGAGGTCACCGGCGACGGTGATCGCTTTGGCGCCGAGCGCCTGGATGTCGGCGGCGGTCTTCTCGGCGTCGGGCCGCGACGACTCGCCGTGGTGATGGACGACGATGTCGGCACCGAGTCGTGCGAGCTCGAGGCTGATCAACCGGCCGAGGTTCTTGGCTCCGGCGGCCACGACGGCGGTCTTGCCGTGCAGGTCACGCTGCGGAGTCGTAGGTTGCGTCGAAGTGCTGGTCATCGGACACCTTCCGTAGTCGGGCGGCGCGTGCCATCTCGGGCAGCACGCTCCCGGTCGCGATGCGCGACCGGATACCTGACATCGACGCTAAGAGCGAATTCATACAAACGCTAACGAAGATATTTGGATTCCGATCAAGTATGGTTTGTGTATGGCTGAGCTCTCCACCTCACTCGAGACGCTGCCGATACCGGACATCCGCCGACTCGAACAGTTCGTGGCGGTCGCCGAGTCGGACACCCTCGCGGTTGCCGCAGCCCGGTTGTTCGTGACACAGCAGGCCCTGTCCACCGCCATCCGTCGGCTGGAAAGCGAACTGGGCGTGACCCTGTTCGACCGAGAGCATCGGGGTCTGACGCTGACACCCGCCGGCGTGGAGTTACTGCGCAATGCGCGCCCGCTGCTGACCGGCGCGCGGCATCTGACCCGGTCGGTACGTGCGGTGGCCGCGCAGCAACCACCGGCGTTCGTCGTGGGCCATTCCCCGGCGCTGTCGGGCGCCGAGGTGTTCTCGATCATCGAACCCGCCCTGGCGCGCCACCCCGACATCTCGGTGACCGCACGGCCGGTGTTTCCCGCCGAGTTCGTCGACGACCTGCGCAGCGCGCGCGTCGATCTGGTCCTGCGGCGCGGCATCGACACCCCCGACGAGGTCACCTCCACCGTGGTCGGCTATCAAGAGCTCCGGCTCGCGGTGACGTCCGATCATCCCCTGGCGACGCTGGACAAGGTCCACATGTCGCAGGTGGCCGGTCATCCGGTGATCGTGTGGGCACCCGAACGGCATTCGTACTACACGGATTTCCTCGTCGCCCATTGTCGGCGTTCGGGTTTCGAGCCGAACCTGCGGATCGACCGCGTGCAGGGCACCCCACCGACCACCGCGGTACTCGTCGACCTCACCGCATGCGCATTCGTGACCGCGCCCGCCGGTCCGGCGCACGGCGGCCGGGTGATCGTGAAGGAGTTCACCGATCCGCCGTTCACACCGGTCCAGGCGCTGTGGCTCTCACACACCCTGTCCGACTTCCGGACCGACATCCTCAACTCGGCGCCGGATCGCCTGTCTCCAGAAGGCGCTTGAATCCGGCCTCGTCGAGGATCGGCACGCCGAGTCCTTCGGCTTTGTCGGCCTTGGTCCCGGGTGAATCCCCCACGACCACATAGTCGGTCTTCTTCGACACCGATCCCGACGCCTTGCCGCCGCGGGCGAGGATCGCCTCCTTGGCGCCGTCGCGGGAGAAGTCCTGCAATGATCCGGTGACGACGACGGTCTTGCCCGCCAGGGTGCGCTCGATCGACTCGTCGCGTGCGTCCTCCATGGAAACGCCTGCGGCGCGCCACTTCTCGACGATCTCGCGATGCCAGTCGACCGTGAACCAGTCGTGGATGCTCTGCGCGAGGGTTGCGCCGAGTCCCTCGACGTTCGCGAGCGCCTCGGTGTCGGCGTCCTCGATGGCCTGTAGCGAGCCGAATTCGGTGGCCAGCGCGCGCGCTGCGGTCGGGCCCACATGCCGGATCGAGAGCCCCACCAGAACTCGCCACAGCGCAACGTCTTTGGCCTTGTCGAGGTTGGCGAGCAGGCGTTTGCCGTTGGCCGAGAGCGCACCGTTCTTGGTGGTGAACAGCTCGGTCCGGATGAGGTCGTCGGCGGTCAGGGAGAACAGGTCGCCCTCGTTGGCGAGTACCCCGGCCGACAGCAACGCGGTGGCCGCCTCGTAGCCGAGGGCCTCGATGTCGAAGGAGCCGCGCCCGGCGAGATGAAAGAGCCGCTCGCGCAGTTGCGCCGGGCAGTTCTCGGCGTTGGGGCACCGGATGTCGACGTCACTGTCCTTTTCCGGGCGCAGCGGTGTCCCGCATTCCGGGCACCGCTCCGGCATCACGAATGCACGCTCGGTGCCGTCGCGGAGGTCCACGACGGGCCCGAGCACCTCGGGGATGACGTCGCCGGCCTTGCGGATGGTCACCGTGTCGCCGATGAGCACACCTTTGCGTTTGACCTCCGACCCGTTGTGCAAGGTGGCGCGCGCGACAGTGGAGCCGGCCACCAGGACCGGCTCGAGCACCGCGTACGGAGTGACCCGGCCGGTGCGCCCGACGCCCACCTCGATGCCCAGGAGCGCGGTGGTGACCTCCTCCGGCGGGTATTTGTAGGCGATCGCCCAGCGCGGCGCCCGCGACGTCGCACCGAGGCGACGCTGACAGGTGACGTCGTCGACCTTCACCACGATGCCGTCGATCTCGTGCTCGACGTCGTGGCGGTGTTCGCCCCAGTAGGCGATCTTGTCGAGGATCGCATCGGCTCCGCTGACCTTGGTGGTGTGCGCCGACACCGGCAGCCCCCACGCGCCCAGCGCCAGGTAGGCGTCGTGCAGCGAGTCCGGTCGCCAGCCCTCGGTGTGCCCGATGCCGTGGCAGATCATGCGGAGTCGGCGGCGTGCGGTGATCTGTGGATTCTTCTGCCGCAACGAGCCGGCCGCAGAGTTGCGGGGATTGGCGAAGGGCGGTTTGCCGTCGGCGACGAGTGCGGCGTTGAGCGTCGCGAAGTCCTCCAACCGGAAGAACACCTCACCGCGGACCTCGAGCACATGCGGAACCGGATGATCGTCGGTGCCGGACAAGCGCTGCGGGATGTCCTCGATGGTGCGGGCGTTGAGGCTGACGTCCTCGCCGGTGCGTCCGTCCCCACGTGTCGTCGCATGATCGAGCACGCCGTCGCGGTACACCAGTGCCAGCGCCACGCCGTCGATCTTGAGCTCACACAGATACTCCGTGCCCGCCCCGACCTCCTCCTCGACACGCGCTACCCACGTCCGCATCTCGTCGGCGTCGAACACGTTGTCCAGCGACAGCATTCGCTCGAGATGATCGACCGGGGTGAACGCGGTGGAGAAGCCGCCGCCGACGAGTTTGGTCGGCGAGTCCGCAGTGGCCAGCCCGGGATGTGCGTCCTCGAGTTCTTGCAGTCGCCGCAGCAACCTGTCGAACTCGCCGTCGGAGATGGTCGGCGAATCTTTGACGTAATACCGGAACTGATGCTCACGGATCTCATCGGCCAGCGTCGACCACTGCTCCCGGGCATCGGCGTCCGGTGCGCCTTCGGTTCGGACCTGATCTGGTTCTGCCACGCACCGAGGGTATCGAAATGCCCCGACACCTTCTGCCACAAGATCTGATCGCTTCGTCGCGCCGGCCGCCCCGCCGGGTAGCGTCGGTGTCCGACCCGGAAGCGCCGTACCGAGGAGAGCCCCCGTGCCGCACCCCATCATGTTCGACGACGCCGACCCCTTCTTGATCCGGGTCCGCGAGATCGCCTTGGCCTTTCCCGATGCCACCGAGGTCGTCGCGCATGGGCGGCCCACCTTCCGATGCCGCAAGATGTTCGGCAACTATGGCGGCGGGGAGAAGGGCGGGGTGCGCCACGACCAGTCGCTGCTGTTCGTCCCCGATCCCGCCGAACGCACGCCACTGTTGAGCGACTCCCGGTTCTTCGTGCCCGCCTATCTCGGCGCGTATGGCTGGCTCGGGCTCCTACTCGACGACTCGACCGACTGGCCGGAGGTGTGGGAGTTGCTCGACGCGAGCTACCGGCAGATCGCACCGAAGCGGTCGATCGCGAAACTCGATGTCCGATAAGCGAGAATTGCGCGCTGCCGGCCTTGTCCATCACGCCTGAACGCTCGTCAATCCCGCCTGAACTCCCCGCATCACCGACTACAGTGAGTCGGGCGAGAAGCGAGATCTCAACGTAAGCAGGAGATTCGGGCATGGCCACCTCATCCGCCCCGCGAGAACGTCTCACCGCCGATCAGCGCAACTCCTTTGCGGCGGCATACCTCGGTTGGGCGATGGACGCCTTCGATTACTTCCTCGTCGTCCTCACCTACGCCGACATCGCCAAGGACTTCGGCGTGCCGCTCGAGCGGATGGCCCTCATCACCACGATGACGCTGATCATGCGTCCGGTGGGCGCGTTCATCTTCGGGCTGTGGGCCGACCGCAAGGGCCGGCGTATCCCGCTGATGACCAATGTGGCGTTCTACAGCGTGATCGGATTCCTCTGCGCCTTCGCGCCCGGTTTCTGGGTCCTGATGGTGCTCCGGATGCTCTACGGCATCGGGATGGGCGGCGAGTGGGGCCTTGGGGCGGCGCTGGCGATGGAGAAGATCCCCACGTCCCGGCGCGGGTTCTTCTCCGGGTTCCTGCAGAGCGGCTACTCGATGGGCTATCTCGTTGCCGCACTGGCTTTTCTGGTTCTCAACACCTGGCTTGGGCTGAGTTGGCGCTGGATGTTCGCGCTGTCGATCATCCCGGCGCTGATCAGCCTGCTCATCCGGGCCCGCGTCGAGGAATCGCAGGCGTGGAAAGCCACCCGCGATCGGGTGAGACAGACCAAGACGACAGCCCGCGAGATCTGGTCCAGTCCGACCATCTGGCGCCGCTTCATCTTCTTGGTGCTGTTGATGACGGCGTTCAACTGGATGAGCCACGGCACCCAGGACGTCTACCCGACGTTCCTGAAATCGACGCACGACTCGGGTGCAGGCCTCGCCGCGAGCACCGCCACGTGGATTGCGGTGCTCTACAACATCGGCGCGATCATCGGTGGGCTGACCGCCGGTGCCCTCTCGGAGCGGTACGGACGCAAGATCCTGATCATCGCGTGCGCGATCCTCGCGCTGCCGATCATCCCGCTGTTCGCCTATTCCACAACCGCCGGCGCCCTCGCGCTCGGTTCCTTCCTGATGCAGGTGATGGTCCAGGGCGCGTGGGGGGTGATCCCGGCGCACCTGACCGAACTGTCGCCCGATGAGATCCGCGGGTTCTATCCGGGGGTCACCTACCAACTCGGGAACTGTCTGGCCGCCTTCAATCTGCCCATCCAGGAAGCGATTGCGGGATCGCACGGATACCCGTTCGCGCTGACAGTGACCATCGTCCCGGTCCTCATCGCAGTCATCGTGTTGACCGCGATCGGGCGCGAACGCAAGGGCGTTCGGTTCGGCAGCGACCAGAGCAGCGTCGAACGCACCACCTGACGCGCCGGTTCCCGGTCAGAGTGCCTGTGGGTCCGCGGCCAGCAACTCCCCGGCACGTGCGCAGATACCCAGCGCGGTACGCGCCCAGTCCGGCGCCGCGCCGGCCAGACCACACGTCGGGGTGACGACGATGTTCTGCGCCAGCACTTTTCGTGGGAGCCCGATGCGATCGGTCAGTGCCGCGAGCCCGGTGGCCACGGTTTCCGCGCGAGCCCGCCGGTCCTCCCGATCGGCCGGCAGCACCCCCGCGACGAGCACGTCACCACGGTCGATGAGCACACCGATCCCGTCGAGGGTCACACGATCGAGGTTCTCGAGGTCGCCGAGGACACGGGTCACGTCGACCCCGTGGCCTATCCCGGGCAGTGCCTCGATCAGATCCCAGCGCGGTTGCCCGCAGTTGTGCACGATCATCGGCACACCGACCCGCTCGGCCACCGAGCGCAGCGCCTCGGCGACGTCGGTGAGCGCGATCGGCGGGATCACATCAAAACGGGTCAACGGCGGCACCGTGCCGTCGATCACCGCGCCCACCATCGGTTCGTCGAGTTGTACGATCACCGTGGCACCGAGGCGCCGGTTGACCTCGGCGACGTGCTCGACGAGACCCTCGGTACCCGAGTCGACGAGGTCACGTAATGCGCCCCGATCGCGAATTGCCTTGTGCCCGTTGACCAATTCGATGGAAGCGCCCAGCGTGAAGGGACCGGCGACCTGCACCTTGACCGGCCGGCCGGTACCGATGAATCCGGCGTTGTCCCAGACCTCCTCGATCGCGTCGAGGTCGGCGCCGAGGAATCCGCGGGCGCGCCGGGCGACCGACGAGCCGCGCGAACCCAGCCGGTAACCCCAGGTCGCCGTGTCGATCGGCATGTCGACGAGCAACGCCGCCATCCGGCCGATCATGTCGGCGCCGATCCCGCGTCCGGGTAGTTCGCCCAGATACGCGAGGTCGAGTTCGCCGTTGATCACCGTGGCGGTCTCGGGCGCGTCGACGCCCGGCATCGAGCCGATACCCGTTCCCACGCCCGTGGGCAGAGCCGTCATCGGTTACTCGGACACCGGGGTGCCCGGCGCAGCGGCCGGAGCCGAAACCCCTGAAGAGGTGTGGGCCGAAGAGGTGTGTGAGATCCGGCCGGAACCGAGTACCAGGTCACCGCGCGCGTCGTCCGGCAGGTACAGCACGGCGGCCTGGCCGCGTGCCACACCGGTCAGCGGCTGCGTCAGCGCGATCTCGATGTACGGACCGTCCGGCCCGTCGACCGCGGTGGCCACCGCCGGCGCGAGACCACCATGGGCGCGTACCTGCACCATGACCTCGACCGGGCCGTCGGGAGCCTGCCCGGACGTCCACACCGCGTTACGGGTGCGGATCGACCACACATCGAGATGGTCGGCGGAACCGACGCTGACGGTGCCGCTGTCGGGATCGATGTCGGTGACGTAGCGGGGCCGGCCGTCGCCGGCCGGAGCCTCGATCCCGAGCCCCTTGCGCTGCCCGATGGTGAAGCCGTGCACACCCTCGTGCTCGGCGAGCTGCTCGCCGGACTCGGCGTCGACGACCGCACCCGGGCGGATCCCGATGCGTGCACCGAGAAATGCCTGGGTATCGCCGGTCGGGATGAAACAGATGTCGTGCGAGTCGGGTTTGGTGGCCACCGACAGACCGCGTCGGGCGGCCTCGGCCCGGATCTCGCTCTTGGGCGTGTCGCCGATCGGGAACATCGCGCGGCGCAGCTGCTCGCGCGTCAGTACCGCCAGCACGTAGGACTGGTCCTTGTCGGGATCGACCGCGCGGCGCAGTTCGTCCCCGGCGAGCTGCGCGTAGTGGCCGGTGGCCAGCGCGTCGAAGCCCAGTGCCATCGCCTTGTCGGCGAGTGCGGCGAACTTGATCTTCTCGTTGCACGTCAGACACGGGTTCGGGGTTTGACCTGCGGCGTACGCCTCGACGAATTCGTCGATGACATCGTCTTTGAAGCGGTCCGCGAAATCCCAGACGTAGAACGGGATGCCGAGGACGTCGGCCGCGCGACGCGCGTCGTCGGCGTCCTCACGCGAACAGCAGCCGCGGGAGCCGGTACGCAACGCGCCGGGCGCCGCGGACAACGCCAGATGCACTCCGACCACGTCGTGGCCTGCTTCGACCGCGCGGGCCGCGGCGACGGCCGAGTCGACTCCGCCGCTCATCGCCGCCAACACCCGCATCAGGCCGACCTCCCGCCGGGTGAGGCGACCAGTCCGGCGACGCGAGCACGCTCGACGACCTCACCGATCACCTTGCCGACGGTCTCGATGTCGGATCGGGTACTCGACGAGGCAAGGGAGAATCGCAGCGACCCACGGGCACCGGCCATATCCAGCCCCATTGCCAGCAACACATGACTGGCCTGCGCGACCCCGGCGGTGCAGGCCGAGCCGGTGGAGCACTCCACTCCCTTGGCGTCGAGCAGCATCAACAGCGAATCGCCCTCACACCCGTCGAAGGAGACGTGGACGTTGCCGGGGAGCCGGCGCTCATCGCGCGGCCCGTTGGAGCTGGTACCCGGGAGGTCGAGCACGGTGGCGAACAGTTCGTCACGCAACGCAGCGACCGCGGGCATCGACTCGGCCAGTTTCTGTGTCGCGATCCGCAAGGCGGTGGCCATGCCGACGATCGCCGCGACCGGTTGGGTGCCCGAGCGTACGTCGCGCTCATGACCGCCACCGTGAAGAAGCGGCACGCACGCCACATCGCGGCCCAGCAACAGGGCACCGATACCCTGCGGGCCACCGAACTTGTGCGCAGCAAGGCTCAGCGCGGCAAGACCACTGCCACCGAAGTCCACCGGGACGTGCCCGACCGCCTGCACCGCGTCGGAGTGCATCGGTACGCCGTACTCGGTGGCGATCGCGGCCAGTTCGGCGATCGGTTCGATCGTGCCGACCTCGTTGTTGGCCCACATGATCGACACCACTGCGGTCTCGTCGGCGTGTGCGGCGAGCTCGTCGCGCAGGGCGGCCGGCGCGACGAACCCGAACTCGTCGACGGGCAGGATCACCAGGTGCGCGCCCTGCGTGGCGAGCCATTGCGCCGAGTCGATGATCGCGTGATGCTCGATCGCCGAGATCACCACTCGCCGCCGCCGATCGTCGGCCTGCCTGCGCGCCCAATAGATGCCCTTGAGTGCGAGGTTGTCGGCCTCGGTTCCGCCGCTGGTGAAGATGACCTCCGACGGGCGCGCGCCGACCGCGGCGGCCACCGTTTCTCGCGCCTCCTCGAGCCGGCGCCGCGACCAGCGGCCGGCACCGTGCAATGACGAGGCGTTACCCGGTTGGGCGTGGACAGCATTCATCGCCTCGATCGCCTCGGGAAGCACTGCGGTCGAGGCTGCGTGATCGAGGTAGACGGGGGCGCGGCGGAGAGTGGACATGTCGATGCCAAGGATAAACGCGTGCGGGGCCCCAACCAATTCCCCCAACCGATTCCCCCGACCGATTCCCCCGGACGGTCGTTGCCGTCAGCGCACGACCTGCCCTACGTCGAGCACGCCGTGCGGGTCGTGTTGGGCGGCCAGCGCGGAGAGCCACGCGTAGGTGTCCTCGTCGTAGCAGCGCCGGATGCGCGCGGCGTCGGCGGTCGCGGCGAAGTTGGGCAGCTCGCCGCCGGTGGCCCACGGTGTCATCGCCTCGACGGTGTGGGCCGCGGCGGCGATCACCGCCTCGGCGATCGGCGGGACGAGCACGCCGACGGTATGCAGGTTCGCCGCGGCGCGACGATGGCACAGCGCGCTGCGCACTCGTGGTTCGTCGGCGAACGCCCCGCCGAGCAAGCGTAGTTCGACGACCGTCAGCGGCGACGAGGACGCCGGACCGGCGGCGGCGAGCAGTGCACTGATCGCCGCGTCGGGCAACTCCCGCAGCAGGGCGCCGCGTTCGGTGACGGGCATCGGCGCGGTGGGATCGGCATGGATGAGTCCGATCTGGGCATAGGGCATCGGCCCGAGGCCGTCGAGCAACGGCTCCCCGAGCGCTCGGATCGGCGCAACGAGGCCGGCGGCAGCCGCGAGATCACCGGCGGCGGCCACCCGGACCGCCACACTGAGGCGCCCGGCCAGCGGCTCGGGGATTCCGGGCATCTCGGGCAGGCGCAGCAGAGCCAGTGAGGTACTGACCTCCCGCGGCAGTCCCACTGCCCAGTCGCGCCAGCGGTGCGCCACCGCATCCGCATCGGCGCCATCGAAATAGATTGCGCCACCGTATATCTCAGCTATCGGCAGCAGATCCACGACCACCTCGACGATAATCCCCAGGGTGGCCTTGCCCCCGCGCAGACCCCAGAACAGTTCCGGGTTCGACTCGGGGGTGGTGTGCTTGAGGACGCCACCACCGGTGACCACCGTGATCGACCGGACGTGATCCGACGACGCGCCCACGGTCCGTACGAGTGGCCCGATACCGCCGCCGCTGAGGAATCCGGCGACCCCGACGTGCGGGGCGGAGCCGCACAGCGGTGCGAGACCGAGCGGAGCGGCGGCGTCGAGGACCTGTTGCCAGCGCACTCCTGCCCCGATCCGGGCGGTATGGGCAGCCGGATCGATCTCGCAGACATCGAGAGCGGTGGTGCGCACGAGAATCGACCGGCCGTCGACGCCGGTGGCGCCGTGCCCGGTGGCCCACACCGACACGGTCATGTCGTTGGCGGACGCGAATCCCATGACCGCACCGACGTCGGCGGCATCGAGGACGTCGACCACCGCCCACGGGTGCGCGGTGACGGCCACGTTGAAGCCGACGGTGGCGTATCCGGGGTCGGTCCGGCGGTGGACGGCGCCGCGCACGGCCCGTCGCAGCGCGGCGATGTCGGCTTGGTCGACACTGCGGGTCGAAGTCATCGGAAGCTCCTCGTGGGATCGGTGATCTCTGCCCGAGAAGCGTTCGCGCTCCCGGGGCGACCGGTCGTGGTCGCCCCATCACGCTGTCGCGGGTCGCTTGGCCGCCTCTTGGAGCAGGCTTGGCTCGACGCTCAGCGCACCCGGCGCGACTCGGCGATCAGCGCATCCGCCGCCTCGGCGGGCCCGGTGAGGCCGAGTCGGTGCGCGTGGGCGGCGATGTCGGCGAGTTCGGCGTCGCGCGCCGCCGACGAGGCGGCTCGTCGTGCCGCGAGCAACCGGCAGCGCAGCATCGACGGGACCCCGTCGCCTGCCGCGGATACCCGCGTCGCCTCGGCAAGGGCTCGCTGCCCGTCCTCGTCACGGCCGAGCAGGAAACACAGACGTGCCAGCGCGTACCCGACCGGGCCGATGCAGCCGAGCTGTCCCAGCGTTGCGACATATGAGCGGTAGGGGGTCAGATACTCCACGAATCGTGGTGCGTACGAATCGAGTTCGAGATCGGCCACGACATGCGCCAACAGCACCGCCTGACACAGCGAGGTCCAGATCATCGGCCGGTCGTCGGCGAGCCAGGAGACGATCATCTGCTCGGCCAGGTCGCGGTCGCCCTCGGCGCCGGCGATCATCGCGATCCCCGCGGCGAGCAGGATCGTGACCTGGTCATCGGTGAAGTCGGCGGCCATCATGCGGGCCCACTCCATCGGGGAAAGTTCTCCGGTGTCGGCGATCTCGTCGAGCATGCCGCGTTCGGCCGCCAATGCGAGCAGCGCGATGGTGCCCGTCCCCGCCACGTAGAGTTCGGTCATCTGGTGCACGGTGACCGCAGTCCTGAAGTGCGCCTTGGCCGTTGCGAAATCGCCGTGCCACACCGCCAGCGAGGCCTCCATCCACCGCAATTGGGCACGCAGGATCGGCAGCCGGAGCCGTTCGCTGCCGACGATCGCGCCGCGCACCAGTGATTCGGTCGCCGCGACATCACCGAGCGTCATGGTCGCCATTGTCAGTGCCGTGTCGATGATGACCTCGTCGATGTCGTGATCGGCATGGGGTATCGCCCGCAGTCGGGCGGCGAGCTCGATGGCGGACTCGGCGTACTGCGCGACACCGGAATAGGTGATCAAGCGCGCCATCAGCACATCGGCGGTGATGTCGTCGTCGTCGAGCGCTTCGGCCACGATGTCCGCACGGGCGAGGAGCCCGGCCGGGATCGCCGCATCCTTGTGATAGCACTGGCCGATCGCCGACGCCGCGAGTACGCGGGCCAGCGCGACCGGGTCGTCGGCGACGGCAACCTCGGCCCGATCGAGGACCGCCTGCAGGGTCTCGTTGTCCACGTGCGGGCCCACCCACGGCCACGAACCGCCGGAGCGGATGAGTGCGCTGGCCAGCCGGCCCACGGTCGTGGTGGCACCGCCGACGACGGCCTGGTGCATCCGCTCGCCGACGGTGGCCAGGACCGTCTCCACGTGCCCGGCGCGGGCCTGCGCCGCGAGCATCCCGATCAGCAGGTCGTCGCGCTCGGCACCGTCGGGCAGCCCGGCCGACTCGTGGGTGCGCAGTGCCACGGCGAGCCAATGCGCGGCGCTCTCCGAATCCCAGTGGGCGGTCGTCTCCTCGGCGGCCGCTCGGCATCCGGCGACCACCTCGGCGGCATCGGCGACCGGCAACGCCTCCAGCAGATGGGCGGCCCGGCGGGCCGTCGAACCGGCGGTCCGGTGGCGGGACACCACGTCGGCGACCGCGAGGTGGATCCTGGCCCGGCGCAGGGACCGGATACCGGCCAACGCCTGATCACGCAGCAGGGCGTGCGCGAATCGGGTCGACCCGCCACCGGTGGTCACGAGGATCCGGTCGTCGGCCGCCTCGTCGATGCGGTCGGCGATCTCGCCGACATCACGATCCATCACGGTGGCCAGTAGCGCGACGTCGATCTCCTCGCCGAGCACTGCCGCGTGGCCGAGGACGTCGAGCACAGCCGGATCCAATGAGGCCAGGCGTCGATCGAGGACCGACCGGATCGCGGCAGGCACCTCTTCGGTGCGGCGTTCCTCGGTGGGCAGGCGGGAGAACTCGGTGACGAACAGCGGATTGCCGCCGGTGCGCCGGACGAGCGTGTCGAGTTCGTCGACAGTCGGTTCCTCGGCGGTCACCGCCCGCACGAGCTGGGCCACCTCGCTGCGGCCGAGGTTCGGAATCTCGATCGCCACCCCGCCCGCGCGCGCCACCGCGGTGCGGTAGCGCTCCAGGTCCGCGCCGCCCTCGGGGTCGCGGACGGTCACGATCATGCAGATCGGCGCGTCGCGCAGCACCGTGGTGAGGTAGGTGAGCGATCCCAGCGTCATCGGGTCGGCCCACTGTGCGTCGTCGACGACGACGGTCAGCGGGTGCCGTGCCGACGCTTCGTCGAGCATCGTGTGCACGCGCTCGTAGACGGCGAACCGCGCGGTGTCGGCGTCGACCCCGTCCGGCACCGACAGCACCTCGACCGGGTCGGCCCCGACCGCGCGACACAGTTGCCGCAGCGGCCACCACGCGGGCACTCCCTCGGCGTCGGGACAGCGGACCCACACCACCTCCGAGCCCAGGTCGACGGCGGCCCGGGCGGCCTCCTGCGCGACCCGGGTCTTGCCGATCCCCGCCGGGCCGCTGAGGAGCAGCCAGCGGGTGCGGGTTCCGGTCATGCCGAATAGCGCTCGGATGCGGTCGATCTCGGCGACACGACCCACGAGCGGGATCTCACCGACGAGTGCGCCGGGGGTCGGCTCGGGGTCGGCGGGGCGATCGTCGCCACGCGCCGGGACGGCGACCGCGGTGGCGCCCGACCAGCCTGGTGGACGCGGCCACGCCGCGATCACCGGGTCGTGACGCAGGATCGCGCCGTGCAGGTCGACGAGCTCGGCGCCGGGCGACAACCCCAGTTCGTCGTCGAGGACGTGCTGGTGATCGGCATAGACCTCGAGCGCCTCGGTGGCCCGGCCGGCGCGGTACAGCGCAGCCATGTGCAGCCAGACTCCTCTGTCGCGCAGTCGATCCCGCGACCGAAGGGCGACGATATCGCTCAACGCCCCACCGATGTCACCCTCACCCAGGAGTGCAGTGATGTGGATTTCTTGGGTGGCCATGAGGCTTTCGGCCAGCGCCGCCGACTCGGCAGTCACCCAGTCCACGTCATCGAGTTCGCCACCGAGCAGTTCGCCGCGCCACCGGGCCAGTGCCGCCCGCGAGTCGGCGAGTGAGTCGGCCCACCGGCCCTCGTCACGGGCGCTGCGGGCGCTGCGGGCGAGGTCGGCGAAGTCGATGACGTCGAGCCGGTCCTCGCCGAGCTCGATCCGGTAGCCGCCGCCGATCCGTTCGATCGGTGACGCCTCCCCACGGCTGCGCAACGCCCGCCGCAAGTTGGAGATGTAGGCCTGCAGGCTCGTCGTCGCCGCCGGCGGCGGCCCGTCACCCCACAACGTGTCGACGAGCCGGTCGACCGAGACCACCTTGCCGCGCGCGAGCAGCAGGGTGCCGAGCACGGCACGTTGCTTGGGCGGACCGAGCTCGACCGAATCCGGGTCACGATGCACCTGCAGGGGGCCGAGCACCAGATACTCACGCACGCCGGATTCCTCACTCGCACCGTCTTCTTCGCCAGAGTGTATGCGCAGCACGGGCGCGAGGGCGGTCATCGCGTCACAATCGGCTCGTCGCTTTTGCCCGATTGGGTACCGGCCGGGTCTTCGACATCCGAACCGCCCCGCGCGTGGGCATGCCGCATGGTCGCCGTGACGGCCAGCGCACCGATGAGCGCGACGGCGCACGCCGTCCACAAGGCGGCATGCAGTCCGGCGACGAACTCGGCCGGCGAACCCCCCTGCAGCACAGAGCGACCCGGGAAGAACGCGCCGAGCGCGGCAACGCCGAGCGCGATCCCCGATTGCCGGAACACATCGTTGATGCCCGTGGCGAGACCCGCATCGTCGTGGCGGCTCTCGGCCAGCACCACACCGCTCATCACCGGGTTGAAGACGCCGGCACCGACACAGGCGAGCACGAAGCCGCCGACCATGTCCCATCCCGAACCGGACCGGCCTGCGACGGTCATCCAGGCGAGGCCGCCGGCCACCGCCACCAGCCCCCCTGCCAGCAGCGACCACGGTGCCACCCGCCCGACGAGACGGTCGGTGAGCCCCGCGACGACGAACATCGCCATGGTGCCCGGCAGATAGACCAGACCCGCCTCGATGGCGCTCATCCCGACGACACCCTGGAGGTAGATGGTGACGTAGACGAATACCGCGAACATCGACGCCGAGATGGCGAACGTGGCCACCTGCGCACCCGAGAACGCGGCATTGGCGAACATCTTCAGCGGCAATATCGGCTGCGCCACGCGACTTTCGATGACCACAAAGACGGCCAGCGCAACCGCCGCGACGCCCAGCGCCGCGATGGTGACCCGGTCGCCCCAGCCGCGGGTGTTCGCCTCGATCAGCCCATAGGTCAGTGCCGCGAGTCCCACCATCACGGCGAGCCCGCCCATCCGATCGCCGCGTCGCGGTGTCGCACTCCGCGACTCGTCGACCCACCGGGCGCCGACGATCATCGCCAGTCCGACCGGTACGTTCAACAGGAAGATGGCACGCCAGTCGAGCAGTTCGGTGAGCAGACCACCGAGCAGCGGACCGATCGCAAACGACGCGCCGATTGTCGCGCCGTACGCGGCCAGCGATCGGCTGCGCTGCGCCGCTTCGACAAAGGCGTGCGCCAGCAGGGCCAGCGAGGTGGCGAACAGCAGCGCCGCGCCCAGTCCCTGCACGATGCGCGCGAGATTGAGGGTCACCGCGTCAGTAGCGAGTGCGCACAGAGCCGAGGCTGCGGTGAACACGACCGCCCCGATCAGAAAGACCCGGCGACGCCCGATCCGGTCGGCCCAGGCGCCCGCCGACAACACGGCGGTGGCCAGCGCCAGGGTGTAGCCGTCGATGATCCACTTGAGCGCGGTGAAGTCGGCGCCGAGATCGCTGGCGATAGATGGTAGCGCCGTGTTCACCACGGCGATGTCGAGCATGAGCATCGCGGTGGCGGCACACGCCACCGCGAGGGTGACCCATTGGGTACGGGTGAATCGTCGAGTGCTCTCGGCAGGCATGGGTGAGGTCTTTCGTCGGGGCCGGTCGGTCGGCCCACCCTCACCTCATGCGCTTGGAAGCCCCTTGCCTGCCGCTTGGCCCGGCGGAGAGGTTGCCCGATGGTCCGGTCGGCGACTCATCCGGCAACCTGTCCCGCCGCCAGGGCAGAGCCGGTCCCGGCGCAGATGTTCAGTCCCGGTCGAGATAGAAGTACAGGTGCCGGCCGTCCACGACGCCACCCTTGCTGTTCATGATGCCCATCACGGTGTTCGCGTCGACCTTCTTGAAGTGGTCGATGACGGGCTGACCGTCATAAACCATCGACGCGGTCACCTCGCCGCGGAACTCGATCATCCAGAGACTGGCCTCGCCCTTGCCGAGTTCGGTGTTGGAGTACAGCTCGCCGTCGGCGTTGCGGCAGACCAGTGGCTGTACGTCGGAGTCCGAGACGAAGGTCTTGCCGTACCAGCCCACCTTGGGCAGCATCCCGTTGATCCGGTGGCCGGTGGTGAACTCACCCCCGCGCCAGCGCCCCAGCATCTCCTCTGGCCGCAGGGTCGGCAGTGCCGCCCAGATGACGTCGAGTTCGGCGTCATCGACGGTTGCGTCGCAAGCGCGCAGTTCGGCGAAGCGGGCGCGCGCCTCGTCGAACCTCGACTGCGCCGGTGAGGACAGTGTGTCGGACATGCAGGGCCCCTTCCGGCCTCGGGAACGAGGGTGTAACACTCGTCACCCCCGTCCAGCCATCGTATATGTTGGCCGATGCGGTGGGCGCGGCGGTCACCACGGCCCGCCCGATCGGATCAGCCCCTCGCACGCGGCCGCGAGCGAGCGCCGGTCGCCCGTGGGCAACTGGGGTCGGTGCAGGCCGACGTGGACGGCCACGTGCCGGCTGCGCAGCACCCGCCGGAGGGTGTCACCGGGGCCGTCGTCGCCGATGAAACCCGGTTGGGCAGTGCGGATTCCACGCGCAGTGAACCCGATCGAGATCGGCAGGATCGGCACCCCCGCGTCGAGTGCGGACTGGAAGAACGCCGGCCGGAAGCCGCCTTGGGCACGCCCGCACCAGGTGGTGCCCTCCGGGAAGACCGCGACCGATGCGCCTCGATCGAGCCCGGCGACGGTCTGCTCGATCACCGATGGCAGGGTGCGCAACGACGCGCGGTCGATGCCGATCACCCCCAATCTCCGTGCCAGCAGCGAGATCCCGGGCATCGTCGTGACGTCGGATTTGGCGACGAAGTGGGCCGGTTGCACCACCGCGATCGCCAGGATGTCCAAATATGAGATGTGGTTGGCCACGATGAGTCCGCCTGCCGGCGATCCACTGGGGCGCCGGTCGTCGATGTCGACCCGGATTCCCAACGCCCGCAGAAGCTCTCGCGCTACGCGACGCAGATAAACCCGACGCATCGAGCGCGGCGAGCAGATGATGAACAGGCCGGCGATCCCGGCCATCGCCACCACCGCGAGCAGATGGGCGATCCGCAGACCCAGCACTACCCGCCCCACCTGCGGGCCGGAGTGCTCCAGACAGTGTGCCGCGCACGGACTCGTCGGATACCAGGCGTGCGGCCGGGCAACTGCGGGCCGCGGTGGTGCGGTTGCGGGTACGACAAGCGGTTCGGCCTGCGGTTCGGCGACGCCGACCGCGGCGCTCACGACGTACCACCCAGACGCCCGATCGTGTCCCGGAAACGATCGAGATAGCGGGTGTTGGCGCCGTGCCGGTCGAGAACGGTGAGGAAGTCTCCGACGTCGAACGCCGGATCGATGGCCGGGGCGCCGCACACCTGCGCACCCAGTCTCAGATAGGCCCGCATCAGCGGCGGCAACCGCAGCCGCTCGGGTGGCTCGATGTTCTCGAGCAGCAGGCCGCCGATGCGCGGCGCAACGTGCGGGTATGCCCGCCACGGTGCGCGGTGACGTTCCTGCAACACAGCCCAGGCGCCACGTAGTGCACTCCCCCGGGTCAGACCGTCGATTCCGGGCCCGCCCAACGGCATCGACACCGAGCCGATGAGGTAGCGGTATCCCGACTCCTCGAGGTACCCGAACACCGCCGCCCACAGCAGCGCGGTGATCGATCCGTCGCGATGGCCGGCGGCCACGCAGGCCCGTCCCATCTCGACGGTCGCCGCGGCGATGCCGTCGAGTTCGGTCAGGTCGAATTCGGTGGCGCTGTACCAGCCGCCGGCGGCGATGGCCCGCGGTGGCGGCAGCAGGCGGGCACAACCGACGATGCCGTGTTCGTCATGGTGGGCGACGAGGTGTTCGCAATGGTCGTCGAAATGGTCTGCGTCTCGCTGTGACCGCGGGTCACCGATCGTGTCGGAGAACCCGGGCTCGGCCGCGAAGAGGTCGAATCGGAACTCCTGGACGGCCACCGCGTCGGCTGGGGCGTCGGTCAGCACGATCGTCAGCGGCCCGGCATGGATCAGCGTGCGACCCGACAACCGGGGCCGCGACCGATCGGGGCGGTACGGGATCGGAGTTGTCATGCCCCGAATGAAAGCCAGACCCGGCATCGCGAAGGCGACGGTGGGCCGTCGTGTCGGTGCTGGGTCGGTGAACACGTGCCGCACGACCCACCGACGACCGATCGCCGAAGAAACGCAGACGCCCCCGGCCATGAGGGCCGGGGGCGTCTGGGAAGCGGGTGACTACTTGCGCTTGTTGACCTCTTCGGTCAGCTGTGGGGCGACGTTGAACAGGTCGCCGACCACACCGAAGTCGGAGATCTCGAAGATCGGCGCCTCTTCGTCCTTGTTGACGGCGACGATGGTCTTCGAGGTCTGCATGCCGGCGCGGTGCTGGATGGCACCGGAGATGCCGAGCGCCACGTACAGCTGCGGCGACACCGTCTTACCGGTCTGGCCGACCTGGAACTGGCCGGGGTAGTACCCGGAGTCGACGGCGGCGCGCGAGGCACCGACCGCGGCACCGAGCGAGTCGGCGAGGTCTTCGACGACCGAGAACTTGTCGGCGCTGCCCACACCGCGGCCACCGGAGACCACGATCGAGGCCTCGGTGAGCTCGGGGCGGTCGCCGCCGACGTTCGGCTCGACCTTGGTGATCTTCACCGCGTTCTCCGCCTGCTCGGGAACCTCGACGTCGACGCGCTCACCGGCACCGGCCTGCGGAGCCGCCTCGACGCCGCCCGGGCGCACCGAGAACACCGGTACGTCACCCTTGGCCTGGGCTTCGACGGTGAAGGCGCCACCGAAGATCGAGTGCACCCCGACGCCGCCCTCCTTGACCTCGATGACGTCGGCGAGGACGCCCGAGCCCAGACGCACCGCAAGGCGTCCGGCGATCTCCTTGCCGTCGGCGGAGGCGGCGACCAGGATGCCGGCCGGCGATGCCGATTCGGCGATCGACGCGAGCACGTCGACCTTCGGGCTGATCAGATAGCTTGCCGCAGCCTCGGACTCGGCGACGTAGATCTTCTCGGCGCCGGCCTGCGTCAGTCCGTCGATGATGCCGTCGGCCTTGCCGGGCGCGCCGACCACGACAGCCGACGGGGCGCCCAGCACGCGGGCGGCGGTGATGAGTTCGCCGGTCACCTTCTTCAGGGCGCCCTCGGCGTCCTGCTCGACCAGAACGAGTACTTCTGCCATTTCGATTACTCCTGGATGTTCTTGGGGCCCTGCGGAATTCGCACTTGGTGCACTGATGCACCGGCGCGTGGTCCCGCGGGCAGGGTCATGTCGGCCTGGGTTACCTAGATGATCTTCTGCGCGACCAGGTACTCGGCAACCTTCACGCCGCCATCGCCCTCGTCGGTGACCCGCTCGCCCGCCGACTTCGGCGGCTTCGGGGTGGAGCTGGTGACCTGCGTGCCGGCGTTGGCCAGCCCGACCTCGTCGGGCTCCACGTCGATCTCGGCCAGCCCGACGACCTGAACTTCCTTCTTCTTCGCAGCCATGATGCCCTTGAAGGACGGGAAGCGCGGCTCGTTGATCTTCTCGTTCACGCTGACGATCGCCGGCAGCTCCGCGGTGATGTGGTAGATACCGTCATCGGTCTCGCGCTCACCGGTGAGGGTCTCGCCCTCCAGCGTCAGCTTGCGCAGATGCGTCAGGTGCGGGAGCTCGAGGTATTCGGCGATCATCGCCGGGATCGCGCCGACCCGGCCGTCGGTGGCCTCGTTACCGGCGATGACCAGTTCCACGCCCTCGACGGTGCCCAGCGCGCGGGCCAGCACATACGCGGTCTGCACCGCGTCGGAGCCGTGCAGCGCATCGTCCTTGACGTGAATGGCCTTGTCGGCACCCATCGACAGCGCCTTGCGGATCGCCTCGGTGGCCCGCTCGGGACCGGCGGTCAGCAGGGTCACCTCGCCGCCGTTGGCCTCCTTGATCTGCAGAGCTTCCTCGACCGCACGCTCGTTGATCTCGTCGAGGACGGCGTCGGCGGCCTCGCGATCAAGGGTGTAGTCGTCGTCGGAGAGCTTGCGCTCGGACCAGGTGTCCGGGACCTGCTTGATGAGAACGACAATGTTTGTCATGGGTCTTCGTCGACCTCCTGCGTCGGGTTCGGCAACTTACCGGCGGGTAAGGCCATCGGTCTCACCCACTTTAGCCCGTCCTATTATCGGGCAGAACATCGACTACCTCACAAAATGGACGGTGGACTATTGTCGTGCGGATGACCGACGTACCCCGGAGCGCCGCCCCCGGCGCGCCGCAGGCCCTTTCACCCGATGAGCAACTCGCACTCACCGGCGAGCGGACGGTCCCGGGGATCGCGGCAGAGAACTACTGGTTTCGCCGTCACGAGATCGCCTACGCACACATCCTCCGCCGATGCTCGGGCCGGCGCGTCCTGGAGGCCGGGTCCGGCGAGGGATACGGCGCGGCGATGCTCACCGATGCGGGCGCCGAGGTGCTCTGCGTCGACTACGACGAATCGGCGGTCGCGCACACCCGCCGCCGTTACCCGCAGGTCGAGATCGTGCAGGGCAACCTCATCGCACTCCCGGTCCCCGACGCGTCGGTCGATGTGGTCGTCAACTTCCAGGTGATCGAGCATCTGTGGGATCAGCCTTCCTTCATCGCCGAATGCGCGCGCGTACTGCGGCCCGGCGGCGAGCTGCTGATCTCGACACCCAACCGGATCACCTTCTCCCCCGGCCGCGACACCCCGCTCAATCCCTTCCATACCCGTGAACTCGACGCACGCGAACTCGCCGAGTTGCTCACCGACGGCGGCTTCGCCGTCTCCGCGATGCTCGGGGTGTACCACGGCGCAGGGCTGGCGCGACTCGATCGCAAGTGGGGTGGGTCGCTCATCGACGCACAGATCCAGCGCGCGCTGGCGGGCCGGCCCTGGCCCGAGGACCTCGTCGACGATGTCGCCGGGATCGAGGTCGGCGACTTCGACGTCCGCGGGGCCGGTACCACCGACATCGATTCCTCTCTGGACCTGCTTGCGATCGCGGTGCGGCCCTGACCGTGAGCCATCCCGACTCCCCGGTACCCGGACAGTTCGTCCTGGTCCTGCATTCGCATCTGCCGTGGCTGGCCAACCACGGGCGCTGGCCGGTCGGCGAAGAATGGCTCTATCAGTCGTGGGCGGCCTCGTATCTGCCCGTGTTCGCGATGCTGCGCCGCCTCGCCGACGACGGCTACTCCGACATGCTGAGCCTGGGCATCACCCCGGTCCTGGCGGCACAACTCGACGACCCGCATTGCGCAGCGTCGATGTACGAGTGGCTCGCCGACTGGCAATTGCGCGCCACCGAGGCGGCGGTCGCGACCGATACGCAACGCCGCGAGCTGGGTGCCCGCGAATATCGCAGTGCGAGTGCGGCACTCGCCGATTTCGAAAGTCACTGGCGCCACGGCGCCGCCCCCATGCTGCGTCGAGTGGCCGCCAGCGGGGTGGCCGAGATCCTCGGTGGGCCGCTGGCCCACCCGTTCGCCCCGCTGCTCGATCCGCGGCTGCGCCGGTTCTCCCTCGCCGAGGGCCTGGCCGATGCCGCACTGCGCTGCGGTACCCGGCCGCGCGGTATCTGGGCGCCGGAGTGTGCTTTCGCGCCAAGTATGGAAGTCGAATACGCCGCCGCCGGCGTCGGACACTTCATGGTCGACGGGCCGACGCTGCACGGCGACACCGCATTGGCACGGCCGGTCGGCGACACCGATGTGCTGGCCTTCGGCCGGGATCTGTCGGTCAGCTATCGGGTGTGGTCACCGAAGTCGGGGTATCCGGGTCACCCGGCATACCGCGACTTTCATACCTACGATCACGCCACCGGCCTCAAACCCGCCCGCGTGACCGGGAAAACCGTTGCAGCGAAGGATAAGAAGCCCTACGACCCGCAGCGCGCCGATCCGGTGATCGACCGTCATGTCGACGACTTCATCGGCCACGTCCGCCACCGGCTCGTCGAGGAGTCCGCACGCATCGGCCGGCCCGCGCTGGTCGTCGCGGCCTTCGATACCGAATTGTTCGGTCACTGGTGGCACGAGGGCCCGATCTGGTTGGAGCGGCTGTTGCGCAGGCTCCCCGAGGCCGGTGTGCGGGTGGGCACCCTCGCCTCGGCCGCCGCGAACGGCCATACCGGTGCGGCCGTGGGCCTTCCGCCGTCGTCGTGGGGATCAGGCAAGGACTGGCGGGTGTGGGAAGGGCCGCAGGTGTCGCATCTGGTGCAACTCAATGCCGAGGTGTCGGCGACTGCGCTCGACGCCGTCGACAAGCTCGTCGACCCGCGCGGCAGTCGTAGTCGGGTGGCCGACCAGATCGTCCGCGAGACCCTGTTGACGGTCTCGTCGGACTGGCCGTTCATGGTGTCCAAGGACACCGCCGCCGACTACGCGGTGCGGCGCGCACACACGCACGCCCACGCCACCCGCGAACTCGTCGACGCCGCCTTGCGCAGTCACGTCGGGCAGGCAGAACAGTTGCGCCGCAACTGGTCTCGCGCCGATAACCTCTTCGCCGACCTGGACGCACGCCGGCTGCACACCACCGAAGCCCTCTCGACCCGACGAGGGAGCCACTGATGCGGGTGCTGATGGTGTCCTGGGAGTATCCGCCGGTGGTGGTCGGCGGACTGGGCCGACACGTCCATCACCTGTCCACCGCGCTCGCGGCGGCGGGTCATGATGTCGTGGTGCTCACCCGGCGGCCGCCGGGCACCGATGCGGTGTCGCATCCGACCACCGACCGCGTCGCCGAGGGAGTTCGGGTGATCGCCGTCGCCGAGGATCCTCCGGAATTCGCCTTCGGTACCGACATGATGGCGTGGACGCTGGCGATGGGGCACGGATTCATCCGCGCCGGGTTGACCATCCTTGCCGGCGAACGCGGTTCGCGCGCCACCAGCTGGGCACCGGAGGTGGTGCACGCACATGACTGGATCGTGGCCCACCCGGCGATCGCCCTCGCCGAGATCTTCGACGTCCCATTGGTATCGACCATCCACGCCACCGAGGCCGGCCGACACAGCGGCTGGGTGAGCGGGCGCATCAACCGGCAGGTCCATTCGGTCGAATGGTGGCTGGCCGCGGACTCCGATGCACTGATCACATGCTCGGAATCCATGCGCGACGAGGTGAGCAGGCTCTTCGGCCCCCGGCCCGCCGACATCTCGGTCATCCACAACGGCATCGATATCCGGGCATGGCCGTTCGCGCCGCGCCCCGAGCCCACGGGCCCGCCGAAACTCTTGTTCGCCGGCCGCCTCGAATACGAGAAGGGCCTACAGGATCTCCTCGCCGCGCTGCCCCGGATTCGGCGCACGCATCCCGGCACGGCACTGATCGTCGCCGGCGCAGGTACACAGCTCGCCTGGCTGACCGAGCAGGCGCGCCGGCACCGGGTGAGCGGGGCGGTCACCTTTCTCGGCACCGTGGATCATCACGGGCTCGTCGACCTGATGCACCGCTGCGCGGCGATCGTACTGCCGAGCCGCTACGAGCCCTTCGGCATCGTCGCCCTGGAGGCCGCGGCCACCGGCATCCCGCTGATCACCTCGACGGCCGGCGGTCTCGGCGAGGCGGTACGGGACCAGGCGACCGGACTGAGTTTCGCACCGGCGGACGTGGCCGGGCTGGCCGCTGCGGTACGCACCACCTTGTCCGACCCCACCGCCGCCGCCGACCGCGCGCGGCACGCCCGGGACCGGCTGTCGGAGGACTTCGCGTGGTCAGAGGTGGCCGACCGGACCGCGGCCGTCTATGCCGCCGCCAAACGCCGCGTCCGCCCGCCACTGGCCCGACCGGTCATCGCCGAACGCCCACTGCCCGAGCGCGATCCGGGTACGGCCGACTAGCAGACCACTCGAGACTCCTACGTTCTTCCCCCACTTATCGTTTCGCTCCCCAGAAGCTTCCGGGGGACGAATCGAAAAGTGGGGGACGAAGCATTCGTCCCCCACTTTCAGCAAGTTGCGGGCCGGAGAGAATCGGCGTGCGCATAAGGGTTGGTGACGCGGTCCCGGTGAACCATCATGGCGCCGACATGCCTGGAGCCGAGCATGCCGCGAAGGAGAGCACCGGATGCCATCGATCACCGCACAACCGCGTCACCCAGCCGCCGCATGAGCGTGACCCTCACCGATCGAGAACGGGCCGCGATCGACGGTCTCGCGCAGTTCCCTCTGCTCGCCGCCATCAACGGCCGTCGCTCACGCCGGTTCCCGGTGGGCGGTGCAATCCCCTCCGGAGCCTTGTCGTTCTCCAGTTCACAAGCGCCCCAACCACTCAGCGAGGTCGAGCGGGCGCTCGTGCTGGCCACGGTCACCGGTGTCACCGGCTGGAACTTCGGCATCAGCCATCACCCGGGCTACGCGCCCGCGCTGCCCAACTACTCGGGGTCCGCGGTGGGCCGGACGTTCCCGTCGGCCGCCGGCTTCCACACCACCGACTTCTTCTTCACCGACGATTCGGGCACCTATTTCCTCTCCAGCCGCGACGCACAGCCCGCCGGCGAGGTCGACGACGGCCGGACCGACGTCGAAACATGGCTCGAGGCAACAGTTTCCCGCTACCGCAAACTATCGGACGAGCGGATATATCTGCCTCGCGAGGAACCGTACCTGGAGGGCCACAACACCTGGATCGCCAACCACCCCGGTTCGCTGCTGGTGATGCCGATCGCCGATCTCGCCCAGCACTTCATCGCCAACCTCGCGTTCTTCCTGCAGAACGGATATGGCGTCTACGACGACATCAACAACCGCGACATCCCCGGCGGCGACGACGCATCCCTACGGCACGCCGGAGATCGGTTTCCGCTGTCGTTCGTGGAGCAGTACACGCTCGCCGAGGCCAGCGCGGAACTGATCACCGCGCCCTACAACGGCCATCTGCTGCTCGGCGCGCTCGGGCTGGGCGGCTGGACCTTCGACGGCATCGACCGACTGTCCATCCTCGGCGCGTCGGGCGACCCGGACGTACCGGGACTCGGCTTCCATGTGCAGACCGACGACCGCTGGCCGCTGCCCAATCCCACCGGACTGGCGGGCGTCTTCGAAACCCTGTCGCGTCCCCACGTCGCCGACGGCGCCGAGGCCGTCGCGCAGTTCGTGGCGCGAAAGTTCGGGCCGGGCGGGCCATTTCACCCCGACACCGCAGGACCATGGCGCGAGACCGCGGCCGTGCGCGGCTGCGCCGCACCGTATGACGAGCGGTTCGTCCGGCTGCTCACCGAGCAGGTGTCCTACGTCGACGACACCTTCGGCAAGATTCCCGGAACCGTGCCGACGGTGCACGTCCTCAACTATCTACAGGCCCAGCACATCGACACCGACTTCTACGATCATCACTTCGACCCGGGCGCCTATCTGGCCACCCACCGCGATCACCAGCAGGTCTGGCACTCCTGAGCGGCAGGCCCAGGTGTGATGTCCGGCTACGACGCCGGCCCCTCGGCTTGCGCCTTCTTCCGTTCGATGTCGGCGAGGGCACGTTCGAGCTCGGCACGCTGCGCGGCGTTCGCCTCCCAGGCGTCCTTGCGGTTCTTCACCACGCGCGCCGGGGCACCGACCGCGATCGAATAGTCCGGTATCTCCCCGCGCACCACCGCATGCGAGCCGAGCACGCAACCACGCCCGACGATGGTGTTGCGCAGCACCGACACCTTGGTGGCCATCCAGGTGTCGGGGCCGATACGCACCGGGCCCTTGACGATGCCCTGATCTTTGATCGGCAGGTTGATGTCGTCCATCCGGTGATCGAAGTCGCAGATGTAGCACCAGTCCGCGATGAGCGTCGACCCACCGATCTCCAGATCAAGGTAGGAGTTGACGACGTTGTTGCAGCCGAACACCGTCTTGTCGCCGATGCGCAGGCTGCCCTCGTGGCAGCGGATCGAGTTGCCGTCCCCGATGTGCACCCACCGGCCGATCTCCATCCGGCTCATCTCCGGCGTGGCGTGGATCTCCACGTTGCGGCCCAGGAACACCATGCCGCGCAGCATGATGTGCGGGTTGGCGAGACGGAATCGGGCCAGCCGCACATACCGCACCAGATACCACGGCGTATAGGCGCGGTTGCGCAACACCCACCGCAGCGAGTCGAGGGTCAGGAACCGTACCTGTGCGGGATCTGTCCGCCGTCCGGCCCGCCACCGCGACCGGTAGCTTGCGTTCCACATCGTGGTCACCACGACACGATAGAACATCGGCCGGACGGGCCGGACCGCCAGACGCGCGTCGCGCTGCCGGTGGCCGGCGGCCCACACGATAGGCTCTACCGTTGGCGCCGCCGGTGAGAGGTTCCGACGGCCTGGCACAGAGGAGCTCGCACATGGCGGTTGCCCGACGATCCCGCGCGCGTCGGCGCCTGCCCGCAGCCGTTGCCGTCGTGCTGGGTGCGGTGACCGCGCTGGTGATGTCCGCATGCTCCGATGGACATATCGATGTGCGCTCGACCGCCGGAGTCGGCTGGTCGAGTTTTGGCGGCAACGCCGCCAACTCGAACTTTGCCTATCCGGCCGTACCCGACGACCTGGCCCTGAGTTGGACGCGCCCGACGGGTGGCACCGTGACCGCGCCGGTCACCATCTCGGCCACCGGCAACGTCGGCGTGACGTCGAACTCCGCCGGCTGCGATCTGCTGGTGCTCGACCAGCGCAACGGGCGCAAGAATTTCTGCAAGAACATGCGTGACGGCGTGTCCGGCAACGCGATGCTCACCGATCAATACGACCAGCCCTACATCGGCGAGGCGACCACCTTCCTCGCGTTCAATGCCGGGGGCGCCATCCGCTGGCGCATGCCGGTCATCGGTGTCCCGTTGTCGGCCAAGCTCGCCGATTCCGGGACCGTTCTCATGGTGAGCACCCAGGGCCAGATCCTGCTGATCAACACCCAGACGACGCGGTTGGTGGCACCCGAGGTGCGGTTGCGGCCCGACGCGGATCCGGCGGACCCGCTCTACGGTTTCGGCGACTGCGTCACCAACGGTCCGCGCTGTACCGTGCCGGCACCGCCCGCCGTCGACGTCGCGCATCAGCGGTTCTTCCTCAATGTCTGGCCGACCGGTGCCATTGCCAGCGAGATCCGCGGCTATTCCTACGCGCAGCACGACGGCGCGCGCACGGTCGACGAGATCTGGAAGGCGCAGGTGCCCGGCGGAGTCGTCGGACCGGCTACGTTGTCGGCGGACGGCGCGACCGTCTACGCCTTCAGCCGGCTCGGCCAGATCGTGGCGCTCGATGCCGCCACCGGCCACACGCGGTGGACCTATGACAACGGCGGCTACGGATTCGCCAGCATGACCGTCTCGCCGGATGGACTGATCATCCCGACCGGCGTGATCGGCGCGCCGTTGACATTGCTGCGCGACAAGGGCGATCATGCCGAAAAACTCTGGCAGCGAGACGATCTCGCGACCGTCAGTCTGTCCGCACTCACCAGCACCGGAACGGCCTGGACCGTCGTCCGCGACGCCGGCCGGCAAACCCTCTCCCTGACCGAGGTGTCGGCGACCGACGGCAAGACGAAACGCTCACTGCCACTGCCCGATTCCGGTGGATTCGCCACCGGGATCGCGGTGTCGGCGTCCGGCCAGATCGCCACCGCCACCAACATCGGCGAGGTCTACTTCTTCGACAGCAAGAAGAACATCGGCGGATAGCAGCTGCGCTCAGGCGCCCCGAAAGGTCTTGCGGTAGGCCGACGGCGTGATGCCGAGTTCGGTGCGCAGGTGGTGGCGCAGGTTGTCCCCGGAACCGAGGCCCGACCGTTCGGCGATCTCGTCGACGGACGCCTCGGTGGTCTCCAACAGTTCACGGGCGAGATCGAGGCGACGGTCGCGCAGCCACGAGCCGGGTGCCATACCGGTCTCCTGACCGAATCGTCGGATGAAGGTGCGGGTGCTCAGATGGGCATGTGCGGCAAGGCGTTCGACCGTCAGCGGCTCGTCGAGATGCGCCAATGCCCAGTGCTGCGTGGCGGCGGTGGCAGACCCGGTGTCATCGGGCACGCCACGTTCGATGAACTGTCCTTGTCCACCGTCGCGCCAGGGCGGCACCACGCAGTGCCGGGCCACCCGGTTGGCCACGGCCGCACCGTGATCGCGCCGGATGATGTGTAGGCACAAGTCGATTCCCGCGGCGAGCCCGGCCGAGGTCAGCACGTTCCCCTCGTCGACGTAGAGTACGGATTCGTCGAGGTCGACGTCGGGGAAGAGGCGGCGGAAGTCGCCGGCGTAGCGCCAGTGTGTGGTGGCACGCAGGCCGTGGAGATGGCCCGCGGCCGCGACCAGAAAGGCGCCGGTGCAGATCGACACGATCCGGGCATCCGGCCGTATCTCCGACAGCACCTGGCGTAGGCGGTCGGTGAGGGTGCCGCTGCGGCGACAATGCTCTTCCGTCGTTCCCGGCACGATGACCGTGTCGGCCGCGGCCAGCGCTTCGGGTCCGGATTCGGCGACGATGCGGTACGCGGTCGTGGTCGGCACCGAGTGCCCGTCCACCGCCGCCGTCGTCACCTCGTACAGTGCGCGGCCTGCGTCGTCGCAGGCATTGCCGAACAACAGCGGCGGGATCGTTGCGTCGAATCCGACGACCGGCGCGACGAGCAGCACCGCGACGCGGTGCGGACGCGGCACGCGCTCGGTCCTCGGCAGGCGAACCACACTGGCAGAATTTTCCGACATATTGGCAATCATGCCAGTGGTGCGACGACGTGTCGATCGTCGATGCTGATCCGGTGACCGCATCTGCCTCGCCGACGTCGGCTCTCCCCCACGGTTCCCACCCCTCCCGATGGCCGTGGATCGTCGCCACCGTCAGCTTCGTCGCCATCCTCGGCGCCGCCGGCTTCCGTGCCGTGCCCAGCGTCATGATGGATCCGCTGCACATGGAGTTCGGCTGGTCACACGCCACTGTGGGGTTGGCGATGTCGATCAACATGGTGCTGTTCGGTGTCACCGCCCCCTTCGCGGCCGCGCTCATGGATCGGTTCGGCGTCCGGCCGGTCCTCACCGTGGCCCTGGTGTTCATCGCGGCAGGCACCGGGCTGGGGGTCTTCATGACGGCCGGCTGGCAGCTCTTGCTGCTGTGGGGTGTGCTGGTCGGGCTGGGCACCGGGTCGATCTCCATGGGCTTCGTCGCAACCGTGTCGACCCGGTGGTTCGTCGAACGACGCGGCCTGGTCACCGGTGTGCTCACCGCGGCGTCGGCGACGGGGCAGCTGATCTTCCTGCCGATTGTCGCCCACCTCACGGACTCCCACGGCTGGCGCTGGGCGTCGGTGGTGGTCACGCTCGCCGCCCTCGCGGTGGTGCCCCTGGTCTTGCTGTTCATCCGCGATCGTCCGGCCGACGTGGGCGCCGCTGCCTACGGCGCCCCCGATGACGCCGTCGAACCCGCACTGCCGAACAGCGGATTCGGTGCCGCGGCAAGCGGATTGGCCCGGGGTGCGCGTCAGCCCGCGTTCTGGCTGCTGGCGGTGAGCTTTGCGATCTGTGGTGCCACCACCAACGGGTTGATCGGCACCCATTTCATCCCGGCCGCCCACGATCACGGCATGCCGACGACCGTCGCGGCGTCGCTGCTCGCGACCGTAGGCATCTTCGACGTCGCGGGCACCGTCTTCTCGGGGTGGCTCACCGATCGCGTCGACCCACGAGTGCTTCTCGTCGTGTACTACCTCGGTCGTGGTGTCTCATTGATGCTCTTGCCGATGCTGTTGTCCGCCACGGCCGAACCGAGTACGTGGGTGTTCATCGTCTTCTACGGCCTGGACTGGGTGGCCACCGTCCCGCCGACGATCGCGATCTGTCGCCACTACTTCGGCGCCGACACCCCGGTCGTATTCGGCTGGGTCTTCGCCTCCCACCAGGCCGGGGCCGCGATCGCGGCATTCGGGGCCGGATACATCCGGGACGCACAGGGCTCCTACGACAACGCCTTTCACATCGCAGCCGGTTTGTGCGTGGTCGCCGCGGGCTGCTGTGCGGCCATCCGCCTGCGGCCGGCCGGCGCCGACCCGTCAGGCCTCGCGGACGCCGGGCTCGCAGACGAACGCCACGCCCTTACGCCCGATCCGGGTGAGGACCAGCGCCAACGGCCGCGCACCCTTCAGCTTGAGCCGCTTGCGCAGCGTATCCGGGTCGACGTCGAGGCCGCGGACGAGAATCTCCAGTGACCCGCAGTCCTGTGCCGCAAGCGCCTTGCGCAGCACCTTGTCGCTTGTCGACGCGAGTCGCTCGATGATGCGGAAGCCGCGCTCACCTACCGGCACAGAATCCCCGGTGAGATAAGCGATCTGGGGGTCGAGTTGCCAGAGTCCGTGGCGGTGGGCGTAGTGACGCACCAGGCCGGCCCGCACGACCGCGCCGTCGGGGTCGATCAGAAAGGTTCCGGGGTCTCCGGCACCGACGTCGTCGGGTTCGGCATCGGTGATCTCCCACGTCGTGACGGCGCCCCCCGCTCCGCTCCGCATCACCGTCGCACGACGGCCGTCGTCGGATCCCGGCCCCGACCACAGGCAGGTCTCCCGCACCGCCGAATCCAGCGAGGTGACCTGGACCTCGCCGGCGAATCCGTAACGATCGCGCATCACCCGATAGTCAAGACCCGGAGCACATTTCACCAACAACGGCCGTCCCGAATAGGTCATCAGGACGTCGAGCAGCGGCGGGGTCAACGCGTCGAGGCGGAACACGCGTCCGCTTCCGGAGCGTCGGGCCGGATCGGCGATGAACACATCGGCGCGGCTCGTCGGGCACAGCGCATCGGCGACGAGCAGAGTCGGTGGCCGCGCCGTGTCGGTCCCGATCCTGGTGTTGTGCAGGGCCATCGCCACCCGTACCGGGTCGAGATCGCTGCCGATCACGCCGGAGATCCCCGGTGTCCGGCTCAACTCCACCAGCTCACCACCGATCGAACACGTGACGTCGTGCACGACCGCCCCGCCGAACCGCCCGGCGATCTCGGCGGCCCGCCGACCGGCGACCGGCGATGCGGTGGCCTGTTGGAGAGCGTCGTCGGAGAGCAGCAGATCGCCGGCATCCCGCAACTTCACGACCGCACGTCGCCGGCAGCGAATCGTCTCCACCAGGGCCGCGTCATGCGGGGCGTAACGGCTTCGGACCTCGGTCAGGTCGGCGAGCATCGAGTCCGGCGTCAGGGCGAGTTCGTCGACGACCTCGAGAGCCCGGGTACCGTGGCGCGATCGTAGAAAGGCGACGTCGTCAACCGTGAAGCGATACGCCATGGCCTGCTGACACTCCCCGCCGTGTAGTCCCGAACTCCTCCAGCGTGTCACAGCCGGCGCGCCGCAATGCCCACGGGCCGCCCCACCTCGGCGATAATCACCCGGTGGAGTCCAGTGAGCACGCCGGCGACGAGGCGTCGGGCCGCCCGGCAAACGTCCCATCAGAACTCGACGGCCCGCCGGCCGTTCGTGCGGCCTGGTGGTCGTCATTGTCCGGCGCCGAGCGCGCACAGTTCCGCAACCGACACCCTGGGCGCATCGGCAATTCCGACGGGATCGCTGCACCTGACCGAGATCTGGCCAACCGGGCGATGCTGCCGCGCGTGCTCGCCGAACTCGAGCAGCAGCGACAGACGCTCACCGAACGACTGTCCCGCAAGCGTTTCCGCGGCACGTTCACCTCCGATGACGCCCGCAGGTGGTACGTCGAACGCAAGATCGCCGACATCGGCGCGATCGAATGGGAGCTGGGCCGCGCCGACGCGGCCAACCCGCGGCTGCTCATCTCCTTCGACATGCACAGCGGCGAACGCGGGCACGCCGCCGTCGCCGTCGGCAATCCCGACACCGCCGACCACATCGGCGTCACCACCCCGGGTCTGGGTACCACCATCGCACCGTCCCTGACCGGCGAGCTGCCGTATCAGGGCATGGGCGGAGAGAGCCGGCTCCTCCGTGAGGAGACCCGACGCCAACTCGGCGTCGTCGGGCGCGCCGACGAGGCCGTCGCCGCGGTTGCCTGGATCGGCTACGACACACCCAATTTCACCGGCCCCGGCGGTCGGATCTCCACCGCCCGCGGCGCGTTGCACGTCGCCACCGCAGGCAAGGCCCGCGACACCGCGCCGATCCTGTCCCGCTTCCTCGCCGGTCTCGTCGCGGCGTCGGACCGCCGGCCACATCTGGTGGCCCTCGGCCACTCCTACGGGTCGCTGGTGACCGCAGAGGCACTGCGCCTGACACACGGGCTCGTCGACGACGCCATCTTCTACGGCTCGCCCGGACTCGGTGGGGACCGCGGGTTCGACCTCGACTACACGCCGGCGAGTTTCCACCTCGTCGACGGCGCCGCCTACGTCCTCAAGAACGATGACGACCAGATCGCCGACCTCGGACTCTTCGGCAGCGACCCCGTCGACAGCCCGGCGCTCATCCGCCTGACGACCCGTGCGGGCGTCGACACGACCGGCGTCGCGCGCGTCGGCTCACGCGGCCACGCCACCTATTCGCGTGACGTCGAAGGCAAATCGACGATGGCGCAATACAACATGGCCGCGGTACTCGGCCGGATGCCCGAACACCTCATCACCGGACCGTGACGGGCTGGGTATTCGAGCCGGGTCATCGAGTCCCACCGACGTTCTTCCCCCAGTTCTCGTTACTTCCCCCGAAAGTTTCCGGGGAGCGAAACAAGTTGTGGGGGAAGAGTATTCGTCCGCTACTTGTGGCAGCGCGGATCAGGCCTGCGGCTTGTATCCGCTCACCACGACGTTGTAGAAGAACTTCGGCGGCACGATCCGGCGCAGCACGTTCTCGTCGAGCCAGGTGAGCCGCTTCCAGGCGCCGAACGCGAAACCCGCCCAGCCCCAACCGAGTTTGCCCGGCGGCACAGCTGCCTCGAAGGTGCGGACCGGCCAGCCGAGCATCGCGGCGGCGAACTCCTCGGTGGCGGTGTGCACCGAATCCGCCCCTGCCGCGCGGGCGATACCCGCCAATTCGTCCGGATCGAAGGTGTGGATGTCCACGACCGCCTCGAGTGCGGCCGCCCGCGACGACTCGTCGAGCTCCTCCTGCGGCCGGCGCCACGACTGCAGCGGACCGGCCTTGGTGATATTCGTGGTCAGATACCAGGTCGCACGGCTCAACCAGCGGGCGTAGAAGTCGCCGATCGTCGACGGCTCCCCCGCGAAGACGAACCGGCCGCCCGGCTTCAGCACACGCAACACCTCGCGCAGCGCCTGTTCGACGTCGGGGATGTGGTGCAGCACCGCGTGTCCCACCACGAGATCAAAGGTGTTGTCGTCGTACGGGATCTTCTCCGCGTCGGCGACGCGACCGTCGACGTCGAGACCGAGGTTCTCGGCGTTGCGCAGCGCCACCTTCACCATTCCCGGCGAGAGGTCGGTCACCGACCCCTTCTCGGCCACCCCGGACTGCATCAGGTTCAGCAGGAAAAATCCCGTGCCGCAACCGAGTTCCATGGCCCGTCCGTAAGGCAGCCCTTCGCTTCCGGCGGCGGTACCATTCGCCCCGCTCGCTCCGCTCCCGGCGGCGGAAACATTCGCCCCGCTCGCTCCGCTCCCGGCGGCGGTACCGTTCGCCCCGCTCGCTCCGCTCCCGGCGGCGGAAACATTCGCCCCGCTCGCTCCGCTCCCGGCGGCGGAAACATTTGCCCCGCTCGCTCCGCTCCCGGCGGCGGAAACATTCGCCCCGCTCGCTCCGCTCCCGGCGGCGACCGCGTCGAAGCGGCCACGCGCATAGTCGATGCACCGCTCGTCGAAGCTGATCGACCACTTCTCGTCGTAGGTCTCGGCCTCCCAGTCGTGATAGAGCACCTGGGCGAGTTTGGTGTCGGACATCGCCGCCTGTACCTCTTCGGCGGTGGCGTGCGGGTTCGGCGCCGGATCCCCGGCTCCCGCGGTGCGCGGATCGTTCTCGGTGGTCGTCATCGTCTTCGGTATCCTCCTCTGCCGCAGCTCACTTCCCGGTGAACTGCGCCTTCCCCGGGCCGTTCTCCACGAACGACTTCATTCCGATCGCGCGATCCTCGGTCGCGAACAGTGCAGCGAACAATTGCTCCTCGATCTTCAGGCCGGTGTCGAGGTCGACGCCGAGTCCCTGATCGACGGCCTTCTTGGCGGCCGCGAGTGCCACCGACGCCGCCGTGGTGAACTGGCCGGCCCAGCGCAGTGCCGCGTTGTACACCTCGTCGGGGGCCACGACCTCGTCGACGAGACCGATCTGCAGCGCCTCCGCCGCACCGACGAACCGGCCGGTGAAGATCATGTCCTTGGCCTTGGCCGGGCCGACGAGTCGGGCGAGCCGCTGGGTACCGCCGCCACCCGGGATGACGCCGAGCAGCGCCTCGGGCACCCCCAACTTCGCGTTGTCGCCGGCGATCCGGCGGTCCGCACTGAGCGCCACCTCGAGTCCGCCACCGAGCGCGTATCCGGTCACCGCGGCGACCGTGGGCTTCGGAATCTCCGAGATCGCCCCGAGCGCACGCTGCAACCGTCCGGCGACCTTGGCCATCCCCGGATAGGTCATGTCGTTCATCTCTTTGATGTCGGCGCCGGCGGCGAGCACCTTGGGGCCGCCGTAGACGACGACGGCCTTGATGTCGTCGCGGTCGGTGGCCTCGGCCGCGGCCGCGACCAGCTCGGATTGCACCTGGCGGTTCAGCGCGTTCATCGGTGGCCGGTCGAGCAGAATGGTGCCCACACCGGGGTGATCGTCGGAGGTCTCGAGGGTCACGAACTCAGGCATGTGGGTAGCCTACGCGGCGGCTCTCGGCGGGTTCGCGACAGTTCGGGCATCGTGTGCCGGCACTGGCGGTTACCGACCGAACAGCGCAAGCGCCCCAATGAACCGACAGCAGGCACCCGGACTCACTACGCTCGCAGGAGTGGCCGACCAGCGCGGGGAAACCATCGAACTGATCGCTGGTGAGCGCGCGATCAGGTTCACCAGTCCCGATCGCGTCTACTTCTCCGAACGCGGCGAGACCAAGCTCGACCTCGCCCGGTACTACGAATCCGTCGGCGACGGAATAGTGCGCGCCCTCTACGAACGTCCCTGCATGCTGCACCGCTTCCCGAAGGGTGTCGACGGAAAGAAGGTGCACCAGAAGCGGATTCCGGCCGGTGCGCCCGACTGGGTGCAGACCACCGAACTCTGGTTCCCCCGCTTCGGGCGCACCGCCGACGAGTTGTGCGTCACCGAACTGGGCAGCGTGCTGTGGGCCGTGCAGATGTCGACGGTGGAGTTCCACCCGTGGAACTCCCGCCGCGCCGACCCGGAGTCCCCCGACGAGTGGCGCATCGACCTCGATCCCATGCCCGACTGCGACTTCGCCCGGATCCGCCGGGTCGCCGGGGTGGTCCACGAGGTGCTCGACGAACTCGGGATGCGCGGGTTCCCGAAGACCTCCGGCGGCCGCGGCCTGCACATCTACGTCCGCATCGTCCCGGAGTGGGGATTCACCCAGGTGCGCCGCGCCGCGCTCGCGTTCGCCCGCGAGGTCGAGCGCCGGACCCCCGAGGACGTGACGACCACCTGGTGGCGCAAGGACCGCGACCCGGCGGCGGTGTTCGTCGACTACAACCAGAACGCCCGCGACCACACGATGGCCGCAGCGTATTCGGTCCGCGGCAATCCGCGCGGCACGGTGTCGGCCCCGGTCACCTGGGCCGAGATCGCCGACATCGAACCCGATGACTTCACCATCGCGACGATGCCCGAGAGGTTCGCCGAGCTCGGCGACCTGCACGCCGAGATCGACGACGTCGCCCACCGGATCGACGAACTGCTCGAGTGGGCCGATCGCGACGACGCCTCGGGCGAGAAGCCCGTCGACGCCACGACCGACGATTCCGGAGTGGTCGATCTCGACCCGTGACGTGCGCCGGCGGGCCCCCGGGTCAGAGCCTGATGTCGGGCGGCGTCTGGTTCCCGAGTCCGGCGAAGTAGTCGTCGGATCGGGTGAAAGCCAAGCCCGCCAATCCTTTTCCGGCGCTCACCGACGGCTCGACGGCCTCGATCGTGCGCGTGGCGGCGAGCAGATCGGCGACCGTCGCGTGGCCGGCGACCTCTCGCAGTTGCGCCCACGTCGGCGGCAACAAGAAGTGCTTGCCCGCCGACCATGCGGCGAGCGCGCCCTGCGCGCTCGCCCATTGGGCGACGTCGGCCTCGGTGGTCGAGTCGTCGGGCTCCTGACCTGGCGGTACCGCAGCGAGGAAGAACCTGGTGTCGTAGCGCCGCTTCTCGTTCACCGGGGTGATCCAATGCGCGAGCGGGCGTAGCAGATCGGCGCGCAATGTCAGTTCCCGTGCGCGCAGGAAGTCGGCAAAGGAGATCGACTTGTCGACAAGGGCCGCGCGCTCGGCACGCAGCGAGGCCGGATCCGGGAAGCTCTCGCCCGAGGACGCGAGCAGCACCCCGCACTCCTCGAAGGTCTCACGCACCGCCGCGCACACCAGGGCCTGCGCGAGTTCGACTGTGGTGGAGAACTGTTCGGCCCACCAGTCAGCTTCGGGCCCGGTCCACGCGAGGCCGGCGTCACGGTCGCGGGGATCGACCCCGCCACCCGGGAAGACCGTCATCCCGCCGGCAAATGCCATCTGCTTGACGCGACGCTGCAGAAAGACCTCGATTCCACCGTCGCCCTCGCGAACCAACACCACCGACGCGGCGTCGCGCATCGGCACCGGTGTCTGTTGTGCCGACGACTCCTGCGCGGATGTCTCTCGCATCACTCGAACTCCCACCTGCCCGGCCGACGTGTGCCAGGTCACGTTCCGACACTATCGCCGCGGTCCGCGACGTCGGCACCCAGGGGGATGGGGGCGGTCCTATCCCGCCGAACGCCGGTGTCCACCGGCACGGCGGGATCGCCGGGCGAAGAAGCGCCCGTCGACCTTCGACAGGGAGATCTGCTGCCGGAAGGCGGTCGACAGATTGTCGCCGGTCAGCACCTCGTCCAGCAGGCCCTGCGCCATGACCTCCCCCTCGGAGAGCAGCATCGCATGCGTGAAGCCGGCCGGAATCTCCTCGACGTGGTGGGTGATCAACACGATCGCCGGCGAATCCGGGTCCGCGGCGAGCGCAGAGAGCCGTTCGACCAGCTCCTCCCGGCCACCCAGATCCAGGCCGGCGGCGGGCTCGTCGAGCAGTAGCAGTTCGGGATCGGTCATCAAGGCGCGCGAGATGAGAACGCGCTTGCGTTCGCCCTCGGACAGCGTGCCGAAGGCGCGATCGGCCAGATGTTCGGCGCCCATCGACTCCAGCGACTCGAGCGCCTGAGCACGGTCGACGTCGTCATAGGCCTCCCGCCACCGGCCGATCACCGAATAGCCGGCGGAGATGACGACGTCACTGACCCGCTCGTCGTCGGGGATGCGGTCGGCCAGCGCGGCACTGGCCACGCCGATCCGGGTGGACAGCTCGCGCACCTCGACCCGGCCGAGCAACTCGGCCAGCACAAAAGCCAGGCCGGCCGACGGATACAACTCGGCAGCGGCCAGGCGGAGCAGGGTCGTCTTGCCCGCACCGTTGGGACCGAGAACGACCCAGCGCTCGTCGAGCTCGACCTGCCAGGTGACCGGACCGACCAGCGTGGAACCGCCCCGAACGACGGAGACGTCACGAAAATCGATCAGCAGGTCGGGATCGGACGTCGGTTCGGCTGGCACGGGATCACGGGCGCTCACAGGTCTATCGTGCCTTACTCGTCGGGGACGTCGCCATCATCACCGACATGCGTGTCCATCGACCGCATTCGCCGGGGCACGCACTCGTCCACACCCAAAGACGCCATCGGACAACGCAATAGCGGGCCATGGTGCGATCTGGGAATAGCGGTCGCCACAAACGCCTTGTGCACCGGTATGAGTGTGCCTCTCTCCATCCTCGATCTCGCCCAGGTCGGCACCGGTGAAACCGTCGCCGAGTCGTTGACCGCCTCGACGGATATGGCCATCCGCGCCGACGAGTGGGGCTATGAACGCATCTGGTACGCCGAGCACCACAACATGTCGTCGATCGCCTCGTCGGCTCCGGCGGTGCTCATCTCCCACATCGCTGCCCGCACCTCCCGCATCCGGCTCGGGTCCGGCGGGGTGATGCTGCCGAACCACTCCCCACTCGCCATCGCCGAGCAGTTCGGCACGCTCGGTGAGCTCTACCCGGGCCGGATCGATCTCGGGCTGGGCCGCGCGCCCGGCGGAGACCAGAACACCTTCGCGGCGCTGCGTCGCGACATCGCCGCGGCCGACCGCTTCCCCAACGACGTACTCGAGCTGCAGGGCTACCTGACCGGTCAGACGCGGGTTCCCGGGGTGAACGCGACGCCAGGCAACGGTACGAACGTTCCGCTCTACATCCTGGGGTCGTCGTTGTTCGGCGCGCAGCTCGCCGCGGCACTCGGCCTGCCGTACGGGTTCGCGTCGCATTTCGCGCCCGCGGCCCTGACCCAGGCGGTGCAGATCTATCGCGAGCAGTTCCGGCCGTCCGAGCAACTGGCCGAGCCGTATGTGATCGCGGGCGCCTGTGTGATCGTCGACGACGACCCGCAGCGCGCGCAGGAACAGCTCCACCAGGCCAAACGCCACCGAGTGACCGCACTCTTCGGCCGCGGACGAACCTTCACCGACGAGGAGGCCGACGCGATCCTGTCGATGCCTCAGGGCCGGCAGATCGACGAGATGCTCACCTACTCCGGCGTGGGCACTCCCGCGCAGGTGCGCGAGTATCTCGACTGGTTCGCCGGCCACGCCGACGCCGACGAGATCATCGTCGCCTCGCTCGCTCCCGACCGTGAGATCTGGTTGCAGACACTCGCCCATCTGGCGCCCGCCCGCGTACCGGCGGCGTGACGGGCTGCGCGTCAGGCCAGCCGGAAGTCGGCGAAGTCGAAGCCGGGCACCACGATGCAGCTGACCAGCGACGCCTCGTCTCCCGAACAGCGGGCGCGCTGCCAATGACCGGGCGGCACCAGCACCTGAGGCCGCTGCCCACCGGTGAGGTCGGCACCGACCACCGCCCGTTCGATGTCCTGCGGCGCCGCGCCCGCACCGCCGAGATCGAGGTGCACCGGCGCACCCCGGTGATACAGCCAGATCTCGGCACCGCGCACCGTGTGCCATGCCGACTCCTCGCCGGGCAGCAGCACGAAGTGGATCGCCGTACCCGCCGGGCGATCGCCCTCGTAGCCGGGTAGGGCCGCGGCGGGCAGCATCAGATCGCTGCGCCACGTCTCGGCGTACCAGCCGCCTTCGGGATGTGGTGCGAGCCCCAGGCCGTGCACCCAATCCGGCAGTGCTGCATGCTCGTCGGTCATCGTCTCAGCCCTCTCGAATCTCGGCGATCACCGTCACCGAGCCGGGCGCGATCTCGGTGAATCCGGCATCACGCACCGCGACGGCCCGGCCCGCGCCGTCGTCGTCGAGCAACCGCGCCCAGACGGGGTCGTCGGCTGCGCATACCGACAGCGGACATCCCGTATCGCGCCACGTGCGTGCCGACGCCTCGTCGAGCAACGTGACCGCAAGCATGGCACCGTGGCCCACCTGCGCGGCGAGTTTGCCGACCGTCATCTCCAGGGCGGGATTGACCCACAGGCATATCCCCGCGCGAGCCGGCGCGACCGGCAGGTCGCCGGCGATCTCGGTACCACCGATCTGCAGCCTCGAGATCCGCTTGTCGACGGCACCCACCCGACCAGGCACCAGCGCCCGCGCCTGCGCGCCGCCTGCGGTGGCGGTCACCCCCCAGACCTCTTGGGCCGCAACCCAATGCGCGCCCCGAGCACGGCGGGCGATCTTGCGGATCCGGGCGTCACACCACGCGTCCATCGGCGACGCCCACGGGCCGTCCCCGCCGGCCCTATCGTCGAGACACAACAGCGCCACCGCCCGCGCGGCCGCCTCCAACACCTCGCCGCGCGCGGGCGGGTCGGCCTTCTCGAGACGCAGCACCATCTGCATGGCCAGCACGTCGGCGGGGTCGGGCGGATCGTCGTGACCGCCCACATATGCGGTCAGTCGGCGGTAGGTGTCAGGGAACGGATCTGCAGCGATCGGATCGATCCCCACCGCTTCGTCGCTCATACGAGCGGCACCCGGCGCAACACCCCGTCTGCTGCGTCGGCCGCCTCGATCTCGTCGCGGGTCACACCGAGGATGAACAGCACGGCGTCGAGGAAGGGATGGCTCAATGCGGCATCGGCGACCTCGCGCAGCGCCGGCTTCGCGTTGAACGCGATGCCGAGTCCGGCGACCGACAGCATGTCGATGTCGTTGGCACCGTCACCGACGGCGATGGTCTGTTCCATCGGCACCCCGACCTGATCGGCGAAGGATCGGAGCGCACTGGCCTTGCCGGGCCGGTCGACGATCTCGCCGATCACCCGGCCGGTGAGTTCCCCGTCGACGATCTCGAGGGTGTTGGCGCGGACGAAGTCGAGTTCGAGTTCATGCGCGAGCCCGTCGATGACCTGACGGAATCCGCCAGAGACCACACCGCAGTGGTAGCCGAGTCGGTGCAGCGTCCGGATGGTGGTCCGGGCGCCGGGCGTCAAGGTGAGGGACGCGGCGACCTCGTCGAGCACGCCGGCGTCGAGGCCGGCGAGCGCGGCCACCCGTTGGTGCAGCGATTGTTCGAAGTCCAGTTCGCCACGCATCGCCGCCTCGGTGACGGCGGCGACCTCGGCCTCCCGGCCGGCGTGTGCGGCGAGCATCTCGATGACCTCGCCCTGGATGAGGGTGGAGTCGACGTCGAAGACGATCAGCCGTTTGGCGCGGCGCGCGAGCCCGCCGCGTTCGACCGCGATGTCGATCCGATGCCTTGTCGCGACGCGCGCGAGCCCCTTGCGCAGGGCCGAGTCGGCGGCGACATCGTCTCGGCCACCCACACTGACCATCAGTTCCAGCCCGGTCAGCGGATAGTCCGCCACCCCGCGGATCGAGTCGATGTTGCCGTCCTGTCCGGCGACCTCGGCCGCCACCGCCGAGAACGCGCGGGCGGTCACCGGACTGCCGAGCAGCACGACCGCATGGCTGGCGGGCCGATGCCCACCGGACCGCGCATCGACCTCGACGTGGACGTCCATCCCGATCGACGACATCGCTTGCTCGATGACGTCCTGGACCTGTTCGGGATCGGTGGCCGCCGCGACCAGCACACCGAGCGTGAGTCGGTCGTGGATGACCACCTGCTCCACGTCGAGCAGTGAGACCTCTTGCCCGGCAAGGGCACCCATCAGCACCGAGGTCACCCCCGGCTTGTCCGGGCCGGTGACGGTGATCAGCAATGTGGCCGTCACGACCGCACCCGGAGCGGTCGAAACCGTTCCGGGTGCGGAAGTGGTGTGTGAATCCGGGGAATCGCCCACCGTGGTCAGCCGTGTCAGTCGGCGGAGGACTCGTGGTCACCGACGGTGAGCGGATCGCGCCGTGCGTGCTCGGCGGCCTCGCTCTCGTGTCCGTGACCCGGGCCGACGTGCGCCTCTGCGCGCATTCGATCGATCATGTGTGGGTAGTGCAGTTCGAACGCCGGACGCTCCGACCGGATGCGGGGCAGCTCGGTGAAGTTGTGCCGCGGCGGCGGGCAGCTGGTCGCCCACTCGAGCGAGTTGCCGAAGCCCCACGGATCGTCGACGGTCACGACCTCGCCGTAGCGGTAGCTCCGGAAGACATTCCACAGGAACGGCAGCGTCGAGAGACCGAGGATGAACGCACCCGTGGTCGAGACCATGTTCAGCGTGGTGAACCCGTCCGACGGCAAATAGTCGGCGTAGCGGCGCGGCATGCCCTCGTTACCCAGCCAGTGCTGCACCAGGAACGTGGTGTGGAAGCCGATGAACGTGAGCCAGAAATGCCACTTGCCCAGGCGTTCGTCGAGCATGCGGCCGGTCATCTTCGGGAACCAGAAGTAGATGCCTGCGTAGGTCGCGAACACGATCGTGCCGAAGAGCACGTAGTGGAAGTGCGCCACGACGAAGTAGCTGTCGGAGAGGTGGAAGTCCAGCGGCGGGCTGGCGAGCAGCACGCCAGTGAGGCCACCGAAGAGGAAGGTCACGATGAACCCGACCGAGAACAACATCGGGGTCTCGAAGGTCATGTGACCTTTCCACATGGTGCCTATCCAGTTGAAGAACTTGACACCGGTGGGCACCGCGATGAGGAAGGTCATGAAGGAGAAGAACGGCAGCAGGACCGCGCCGGTGACATACATGTGGTGCGCCCACACCGCGACCGACAGTGCCGCGATGGCCAGGGTCGCATACACCAGTCCCGAGTACCCGAAGATCGGTTTGCGGGCGAACACCGGGAAGATCTCCGAGACGATGCCGAAGAACGGTAGCGCGACGACGTAGACCTCGGGATGTCCGAAGAACCAGAACAGGTGTTGCCAGAGGATCACACCACCGTTGGCCGGGTCGTAGATATGCGCTCCGAACTGACGGTCGACCTCCAGCGCGAGCAGTGCAGCGGTCAGCAGCGGGAAGATCATCAGGATCAGAATCGTGGTCACCAGGATGTTCCAGGTGAAGATCGGCATGCGGAACATCGTCATGCCGGGGGCGCGCAGACACACCACGGTGGTCACCATGTTGACGCCACCGAGGATGGTGCCAAGACCCGAGACACCCAGACCCATGATCCAGAGGTCCGCACCCGGACCGGGCGAGTGGATCGCGTCGGTCAGCGGGGTGTAGGCGGTCCACCCGAAGTCGGCCGCACCGCCCGGGGTGATGAAGCCGGCCAGTGCGACGGTCGAGCCGAACACGAACAGCCAGAACCCGAAGGCGTTCAGCCGTGGGAAGGCGACGTCGGGGGCACCGATCTGCAGGGGCAGCACGAAGTTGGCGAACCCGATGACGATCGGGGTCGCATACATCAGCAGCATCACCGTGCCGTGCATGGTGAACAGCTGGTTGAACTGCTCGGTGGACAAGAACTGCATCCCCGGATGTGCGAGCTCGGCGCGCATCAACAGGGCCATCAGACCGCCGATGAGGAAGAACACGAAGCAGGCGACGATGTACATCATGCCGATCAGCTTGTGATCGGTGGTGGTGACCAGCTTGTAGATGAACGAACCCTTGGGCTGGTACCGCTCCGGGAACGGCCGTACTGGTTCCACCTGCGTGGTGGGCTGGTCTACCGCGGTCACAGATCCTCCTCTTGCCCGACCGGTGCTCGGGATTGCTCGCCCCGGCCGGCACATGAACAAACCGAGCGCTGGATATCGATCCTAAACCCTCTCCCCCACCCCGGCCGAGTGGGTCCTACGATCTGTCGTACTCGAATCTCAGACGGTGTCATCGGCGCAGGTCACCACTGCTGTATGCGGCGACGCGCCGCCGTTCCGAGCGCGCCCTGGCGCGCCGTCGCGGCACGACGGTGGCGACCGGGCGGCCGGGCGCAGCCGTGCTGCTAGGTTGGGCGGGTGCAGGGTGGCGGGCAGAGCCGGACGAAACATGGGTCCGGCGACGGTTTTTCGGGTCGATTCACGACACCCGGTCGACGGCGGGGCCGGCGCGCGGTCGTCCTCGGCGCGGCGGCACTGTGCACCGCGGCGCTGACCTTCAGTGCCTGCTCCGGCGACAAGCCACTGCTGACGACGCCCGACGGCAAGACGATCTCGACGTCGACCACCCGCATCGCCGAGGTCAACGTCGTCTCCCCCGACCGTGACTACGCGACCACCTGTCTGGCGCCGACCGCCGCAACCGACCCACGTGCCGATGTCGGGCGCATCGTCGTCACCGATCCCGCGTTGCTCGACGATCTGTGCGCGCTCGGGCTGGGCCCCAAGGTGACCGCGGTGACGTCGGCACCCGGCAGCGTCCCGGCATATCTCGGTCCGCAACTGTCCTCGGTGCCCGCGATCGGCACCACCCCCGACGCGAGCGCCGCGCGTACCGCGGCCCCCGACATCGTGTTGACGACCCCGGCCACCGCGGGATCGGCGCAGGCGTTCGGCGGCATCAAGACGGTCGACGTCGGCACCGACGACACGTGGCAGAAACGTTTCCAGGCGGTCGCCGACGCACTGGGCCGCTCGTCGGAGGGCACGCGTCTGCTCACCGAATTCACCGACGAGGCCACCAAGACCGGTAAACGCATGGACGCCCCGCACAACCAGGTCTCACTGGTGCGCTTCACCAAGGACTCCGAGGTCATCGCCGGCACCGGGACCTTTGCCGGGCAGATCCTGCAGACGATCGGAGTCGCGCGCCCGGCGACCCAGCGCGGTGCCGACAGCGTCACCGTCACCGACAAGAACTTCACCGACGCCGACGGCGACCTCATCTATGTCTCGTTCGAGGGCGACGGCGGCCTGGCGCACGGCAAGGAAGTTCTTCTCAGCGACCGCTGGCTGGACATGGGGGCACCGACATGGAAGCGGGTGCTCTCCGTCGACGACGAGATCTGGTACGGCGGCTCCGGCCTGGCCGCCGCGTGGTTGGTCCTCAACGACGTGAAGGGCTCGCTCAACAGCAACTCATGACCGTGACTCGCATCCTTCGGAGGCGATACCGGTCACCCGTCCCACGGTCGGGCGATCTGTCAGGGTCGCGAACTACCCTTGATCGCATGGTCCACCACCACCTCGCCGGCGCCGCAGGCCGCACCGTGTCGGTTCGTCGCTGAATGACATCATCGATGACCCGCGCTGCCGATCCCGGTCCGGCCGATCCCGGTCCGGCCGGCGCCGCGTACGGATTGCACGCGTTGTGGCGTCCGGGAGTCGGACTGGCTGTGTGGGACGCCGGCCCGGGGGCCGAGGGGCTGCCCGAGCCGTTTCGCTCGCTGTTGTCCGGCAAGCGTTTTCGGCGTCAGATCGACATCATCGACGCGGCCGGGCACCGGGATTTCGTCGCCACCATGACATTGGGCACGGCCATGGCGGTGTCCTTCCTCGACGCTTCCCGTTCGGTGCCGGTCGGCGGTGACATCGCCTGGTACCGGCACCTGCTCGACGGCGTCCGGCGCTTCGTCGCCGCCGGCACGGTGGCACCGACACTCGCCGATGTCGCCGGGGAGACCGTGTTCGTCTGGCGTCCGCTGGCGACGTCGGCGTGGCGGGCCTGGAGCGCGGGGATCACCGGCGGGGCACCCACCGCCATCGCCGAGAATGGTGGAGCGGGCGCGCTGATGGATTTCGCCGCCGAGCTCGTCGACCATGAATGCCGTTACCGCATCGGCGCATCGGCGGCCCGCCTCGGCCGAGCCGAACCGGCAGGCCCGTTGATCGCAGCCCTCGTGGGCGACGGTTCGGCGCCGGCTGCGGCCACACGGCCGGCCGCGGTGTCGGCGTGGTCGGTCTGGGGTACGAGTGCCGCGGCGAACGAGTCGACCCTCGTCTTCCGGCTGCACGAGCCCGATGACCCGTCCGCACCGATCGACGGGTTCGGTCCCGACGACGACATCGATCGCGTGATCATCGATCCCGAGCGGTTGCGCTGGCGGCTGACAGTGTGCCGGCGCTCGCTCGACGGCCACGTCGACCCGGTCTATCCGCAGCGGCTCGACGCCACCGAACTCGACGAGGTGACCACCGAACTCGCCGCCGCGGTGCGCGCATTCCCGAAACTGCACCAGGCCGATCCCGACCGCACCAGTCTCGACTTCCTGTTGCCCACCGAACTGGCCGAGACGCTGTTCACCGACGGCGCCGCCGCGCTGGCCGATGCGGGGTTCCCGGTGTTGCTGCCACGCACCATCGCCGAGGTGCGGCCGAGCCTGGGTATCCGGGCGCGCCCGACGGTCGGCGGAGGTGCGCCGGCGCGCATGGTCGGGCTACGCGAGATCCGAGAGTTCGAGTGGCGCCTCGCCCTCGGTGACGGCCCCGACGCGGTCACTCTCAGCGAGGTCGACCTCGACGAATTGTCCCGGCAGAAGGGCGATCTGGTACGGATTCGCGGCGTGTGGGTGCGGGCCGAGGGCGCATCGCTCACCCGCGCGGCGGCCTATATCAGATCCCAACGAGCCCTGGCTGCGTCTGGGGCCCGCGCTGATATGGGCGAGCTGTTGGGCCTGATCACCCACGACACCGCAAATCTGCCGGTACCGGTGAGCTCGGTGCGGGGACTCGACTGGCTCGACGAGATCGGGGCGACCGGGGTGCTGCGTCCCCGGCCGATCGAGCCCCCGGCCGGGCTCGAGGCCGAACTGCGCCCCTATCAGCAGCGCGGCCTGGAATGGCTTGCGCATCTGGCACATCTCGGAATCGGCGGGGTACTCGCCGACGACATGGGCCTCGGCAAGACCGTACAGGTCATCGCCCTGCTCGCCCACGAACGCCGGCCCGGTGAGCCCGGCGATGCCGGGCCCACCTCGGTTGCCGGACCCACCTCGGTTGCCGGACCCACATTGATCGTGTGCCCGATGTCGGTGGTGGGCAACTGGTCTGCCGAACTCGCGAGGTTCGCACCCACACTGCGGGTCGCGGTCCATCATGGCCCGGCTCGAGCGAAAGGCGCGGATTTCGCTGCCGTGCACGGCAACTCCGATGTCGTACTCACCACCTTTGCCATCGCCGCACGCGATCGGGAGATGCTCTCCGGGCACCGGTGGCAACGTCTGGTGGTCGATGAGGCCCAGCACGTCAAGAACGTACGAACCGCAGCGGCGAAGGCACTTCGGTCGGTGCCCGCCGAACACCGCATCGCGCTGACCGGAACCCCGGTCGAAAACCGCCTCGAGGATCTGCGGGCGGTCATCGACCTGGTCAATCCCGGGCTGCTCGGATCGGCATCGACATTCCGCAACCGCTATGCCGAACCCATCGAACGCGACCGCGACCCCGACGCCGTGCGTCGCCTCTCGGCGCTGACCCGGCCGTTCATCCTGCGGCGCGAGAAGACCGATCCGTCGATCATCGACGATCTGCCGGAGAAGACCGAGATCACGGTACGGGCCAATCTCACCGTCGAGCAGGCCGCGTTGTACCGGGCGGTCATCGACGACCTGATGGAGGCGTTGCGCGATCGACAGCAGCGCGCCCTGCGACGCCGGACGGTGCTGGCCGCGCTGACCCGGCTCAAGCAGATCTGTAACCATCCGGCGCACTACCTCGCCGACGGCACCGCTCTCGTACGCCGGGGCGCGCATCGATCCGGCAAGCTCGAATTGCTCGACGACATCGCGACCACGCTGGTCGCCGAGGGCGATCAGGCCTTGGTGTTCACCCAATTCGCGGCCTTCGGCGAGTTGCTCTCGGGCTGGCTCACCGAGTTGCTGGGAACCGAGATCCCGCTGCTGCACGGTGGTCTCGGCCGCGGCGAACGCGACCGGCTCGTCGAACGCTTCCAGCACGGCGAGCCGGGTTCGCGTCCACCGATCCTGCTGGCCACCCTCAAGGCCGGTGGTACCGGTCTGAACCTGACGGCGGCCAATCATGTGGTGCACGTGGATCGTTGGTGGAATCCCGCGGTCGAGGACCAGGCCACCGACCGCGCGTATCGCATCGGGCAGCGCCAACGCGTGCACGTACGACGCTTCGTCTGCGTCGGCACGCTCGAAGAACGCATCGACGACCTGATCTCCAAAAAGCGCGAGCTCTCCCGGCTCACCGTGTCGACGGGCGAGAACTGGCTCGGAGATCTCGCCGGCGACGAACTGTTCGAACTGTTCCGCCTGCGTGATGATGCGGTGAGCGAATGAGCGCTCGGCGTGGAACCGTTCCGGTCCGCGGCTATGGCCTGACGCCGTGGTCTCGGGCCCTCGTCGACGTGGCCGAGGGCCGCTTCGCCGGCGACGGCATCCAGCCGTCGGTCGAACATCACAAGATCACCAAGGCCCGCAGATACTTTCGCGATCGGCACGTGCACCGGCTGACGATCGGCACCGGGCGGATCACGTCGTCGGTCGAGGGCAGCCAGCTCGATCCGTTCGGGGTGACGATCGAGATCCGCACCGTCGACACGGCGACCGTGGCCACGCTGCTGCGGGCCGCCGACGGCGTCACCGAGGTGATGTCGCTGGCACGCGGTGATCAGCCCAGCACCGTCGGCGAGCTGCTGCTGCCCACCGAGAGCGCCGACATCGCGGGCGACTGCACCTGCCCGGATGTCTCCGGGCGGTGTATCCATGTGCTCTCCACCCTCTACGAGGTGGCGGCCGAGGTCGACCGCAGTCCCAACATCCTGCTGAAGGTGATGGGCACCTCACTGCCGGACCTGCTCGACGCCATCGAAGAACTCACGCCGTCGCGCACGGAGTCGACGTCCGCGGGCGCGGCGCCGGCCGGCGAGTCATCCGACGACGAGAATGCCTACACCCCACCGCAAATCGATTTCTACGGTACCGGCGCCACCGCGCCACCGCTGCCATCACCGCCCCGGATGAACCCGCTGACCGACCTCGACGGCGCAGCCCTGCGTGCCGCCCTGCGCACCTCGGGCGTGGCGCCCGGTGACATCGCCGAAGCGGTCGACGAGCTCGGCGACCTCTATGACCGGATCATCGACGAGTGAGAGCGGTCCGCGCACAACGGGTGGAACCTCACCCGTTGCGACCGACCATGAACCGCAGGGTTCGGTCGCGGACGGTGGCTTCGGTCAGATCATGGCGCCGGGCCACCAGCAGATCGGACAGCCGCACCACTCCGACGACCGAATCGTCGTCGACGATCGCGACATGATCGAGTTGGTTCTCGGCCATCACGTACGCCGCATGCCGCAGCGTATCGCGCGGACCGAGTACACATTCGGCGGGGACCGACTGTGCCAGTGCGATGCTGTCGGGGTCGGTGTGCACGATATCGCGGCAGAAGAATGTCTCGAGCGGATCGGTGCTGTAGTCCCGCGTCAGATGCAGCCCGCGGCGGGCGATCTTCTCGGTCAGCACCGAGCGACGAAGGGCCAGAACAGATATCGCGTAGGCCGTCGCCGAGGCGATGAGGACCGGCAGCGCAGCCGACCAGGCCTGGGTGAGTTCGAGGGTGAAAACCACCCCGGTCAGTGGTGAGCGCATGACGCCGCCGACGACCGCGGCCAGCCCCAGCAGTGCCCAGAAGCCGGGGAAGACTCCGGGCATCACCAGGCCGACCGCGGCGCCGAGCGCACCACCGATCATGAATATCGGGGCCAGCACACCGCCCGAGGTCCCCGATCCCAGTGACAGCGACCAGATCAGGGTCTTCACGACCAGGATGCCCACGATCAAGTCGGTCGTCGCACGACCGGTCAGCAGATCGTCGATCACGTTGTACCCCACGCCGAGTGCGCGTGGCTCGATCAGACCGCCGGCACCGATGATCAGACCACCGATCGCGGGCCACCACATCCAGTGGATGGGCAGCCGGGCGAAACCGTCCTCCGCCCGGTAGACCAACCAGGTGGCAACGACCGCTACCAGTGCGCCGCTGACCCCGATCACCACGGCCAGTGCGTCGACGCCCGCGGTGGGGACGACTCCATGTGTGTCGACCGGAAAGATCGGTCCGCTGCCCAGCAATGGTGCACGCACGATGGTGGCGACCGCCACCGACGCGCATACCGGCACGAGACTTCGCGGTGACCACTCGAACAGCAGCAACTCCACGGCGAGCAGTATTGCGGCCAGCGGCGAGTTGAAGGTCGCCGCCATTCCGGCCGCCGAACCTGCCACCAGCAGCGTCTTGCGTTCATCCGCCGTCAGATGAAGGTGTTGTGCCAGGATCGAGCCGACCGCACCGCCGGTCATGATGATCGGCCCCTCGGCCCCGAACGGGCCACCGGTACCGATACTCACAGCCGCCGAAACCGGTTTGAGCACAGCTACTTTCGGCTCCACCACGCTGCCGCGGGTGAGGATCGACTCGATCGCCTCGGGCATGCCGTGGCCACGGATCTTCTCCGAGCCGTACCGGGCCATCACCCCGACGATGAGGCCGCCTGCGACGGGGACCAGCAGAATCTGATACCACGGGTGCGCGACACCGCCGGGTGCGACGAGGTCGGTGGCGAACCGTCCGTAGAAGCACAGATTGGTGACGAGTCCGATCAGCCGCAGCAGCACCCAGGCCGCCGCCGCGCCCAGAGCCCCGACCGGCATGGCGATCAGCGCGATCAGCAGCATCCGGCGGTCGACGCGAAAGTCCCCCAGGTCGGTCGCCCGCATCACCGGCCGGCCGTCTCGGTCGAGCGCGGCGACAACGCATCGTGCAGCGCATCGGCACCGGTCAGCAGTCCCGTACGGGTGGTGTCGTCGAGGCGGGCGAGGGCATCGCGCAGGACTCGCGCCCGCGACGCGAGCACGCCGTCGATGGTGGATTGACCCGCCTCGGTCAGCGACAGCAGCACGAGGCTGCGGTTGTCGGCGCCCGGACGGCGATCGAGATGGCCCGACGCGACGAGGCGATCGGCCAACCGGGTCACCGATGAACCACCCACGCCCAGCTCGCGGGCGAGTGCGCCACACGACATCGATCCGGCGTCACCGACCGCGAACAGCAGACGCATCTGCGGCATCGAGACGTCGGTTGTCTGTCCGACGCTGGTCATCGCGACGGCGAGCAGATCACGCGTGAGCCGTTGGAGGACATCCACCTCCCGGGAAACGTTTGCCATTCGGCAAGTCTTGCATAGTGCAACGTCTCCGTTGGACGGCACCCATGAGCGGCCCCACCACCAGCGGGATCACCGCAATCTGAGCGGGCCGCGCGGGGCCCCTGACTCAGAAGTCCCAGTCGTCGTCCTCGGTGTTCACGGCCTTACCGATCACATAGCTGCTTCCCGAACCGGAGAAGAAGTCGTGATTCTCATCGGCGTTGGGCGAGAGCGCCGAGAGGATCGCCGGGTTCACGTCGGTCTCGTCCCGCGGGAACATCGCCTCATAGCCGAGATTCATCAAAGCCTTGTTGGCGTTGTAACGCAGGAACTTCTTGACATCCTCGGTGAGACCGACTTCGTCGTAGAGCGTCTCGGTGTAGTCGGACTCGTTGTCGTAGAGCTCGAAGAGAAGCTCGAACGTGTAGTCCTTGAGTTCCTGACGCCGCTCGGGTGACTCGGTTTCCAGCGCCCGCTGGTACTTGTAGCCGATGTAGTAACCGTGCACCGCCTCGTCCCGGATGATCAGCCGGATCAGATCTGCGGTGTTGGTCAGCTTGGCCCGCGAGGACCAGTACATCGGCAGATAGAAGCCCGAGTAGAACAGGAACGACTCGAGCAGTGTCGAGGCCACCTTGCGTTTGAGCGGATCCTCGCCACGGTAGTAGTCCATGACGATCCGCGCCTTGCGCTGCAGCTGCTCGTTCTCCTCCGACCAGCGGAACGCCTCGTCGATCTCCTTGGTCGAACACAGCGTGGAGAAGATCGAGCTGTAGGACTTGGCGTGCACCGATTCCATGAAGGCGATGTTGGTGAGTACCGCTTCTTCGTGCGGGGTGACCGCATCCGGGATCAGTGACACCGCACCGACGGTGCCCTGGATCGTGTCGAGCAGAGTCAGGCCGGTGAACACCCGCATGGTGAGTTGCTTCTCGTACTCGGTCAAGGTGTTCCACGACGGGATGTCATTGGACACCGGCACCTTCTCCGGCAGCCAGAAGTTGCCGGTGAGTCGATCCCACACCTCGGCGTCCTTCTCGTCGGGGACGCGATTCCAGTTGATGGCCGAAACCCGGCTCACCAGCTTGATGGGCGCGCCGTCGGCGGGGCTGTGGGTGCCTGCGGTCATGATGGTCGCCTCCTGCGGCGGTGTTCTCGGAATTGGCGGTGAGTACCAGTGTGACAGTGCTTCTGTTCGGGGCTGGTGTTCTGCTCGGGTTCGACTCAGTGGCCAGGGCTATGACTCGGTGCGCTGATCGGCGATCTGGACGTGCGGCACCAGTTGCCGCAGCCATGGCAGAAGCTGTTCGATCGTCGGTTGATAGGAGACCTCATAGGTCGGTCGGAGTCGCCTTTCCTTGCCCTTCGTATCCGTCAGGTTCGTCACGAAGACGAGCCGCGGGGTACGGCTGGTTGTGCCGCCGGTCCCCGAACTTCCGGTGGTGGTGTGGATATCGGTGACGGCGATCACCGCCGTGATGGCGTTCCACGGTACGAAATCCGACCGCACGGTGACCCCGGCGCCGTCGATGCGGAGCTTCTCCTTGCCTCGTCTGGTCCGTACCGTGATGCATCCCGTTGCGGCGTACTGCTGGTGCAGCGACTGCTGTGTTGTCGGATCGACCTGGTAATCGTCCACGTCGAGCGCGGTCCAGAATCCGATGTGGGGCGCGAACTTCTTGGCCGCTGAACGGAATTCGTCAAAATTGCCGGTATTGAACTGGTAGAGCGTACTCCCGTACTGCAGTGGCCGACCTTGTTTGTCCACCTCGGTACCGGTGATGACGAGCGAGGTTCGCCGCCGACGCGATGCTCTGACCTTGTGCGGATTGATCTTCGCGTATTCCACGCAATCCTGCTTGAAATCCAGGGCGCGGACCTGACTCCACGTCAGTGTGAAATACGGCGTCCAAATACCTTCCGGCCCAGCACTCACCTGTCTCCTCCCGATCGCCGACGTCGCGCCCCATACCATCAGGAGCGCAAGGATCAGGACGAACGCCCCGATGATTCCGAGGAAGACGGCACCTCCCGCCGATCCGGTGGCAGCAGAGATGATGGCTCCGACCAGCAGAACCACCGCGGCACCGCCGAACACCCAGTGGCCAGTCCAGCTCGACGGCGCTGTTCCGGTGATCTCGACGGCCGGAACCGTCGGCACACCCGGCGAATTCGTCTGCGTCTGCGTGGATTGGTGCTGCTGCTGCGGTGCCTGCACCGGGTATTGCTGCTGCGGCGCCTGCACCGGATATTGCGGCACCGGCACCGGCTGCGGTGTTTGCGGCGCACTGTCCGGGCTTGGTCGCAGGTACTGGTTGTAGTCGAATGTGCCACTCACGCGTAATCCCCCCGAGGTCGATCCGTCTTTTTATGGCCTACAACATGCACGACACGCAGTTCTCCACCTCGGTGCCCTCGAGGGCCATCTGGCGCAGCCGGATGTAGTAGAGCGTCTTGATGCCCTTGCGCCACGCATAGATCTGCGCTTTGTTGACGTCCCGGGTGCTGGCGGTGTCCTTGAAGAACAGCGTCAGGCTCAGGCCCTGGTCGACGTGCTGCGTCGCCGCGGCATAGGTGTCGATGATCTTTTCGTAGCCGATCTCGTAGGCATCCTGGTAGTACTCCAGGTTGTCGTTGGTCATGTACGGCGCCGGGTAGTAGACGCGACCGATCTTGCCTTCCTTACGGATCTCGATCTTGGCCGCGACGGGGTGGATCGAACTGGTCGAATGGTTGATGTAGCTGATCGAGCCGGTCGGCGGAACCGCCTGCAGGTTCTGGTTGTAGATGCCGTCACGCGCCACCGTGGCCTTGAGTTCGCGCCAGTCGTCCTGGGTCGGGATGTCGACCCCCGCCTGTGCGAACAATTCCCGCACCCGCTCGGTCTTGGGCAGCCACTCCTGGTCGGTGTATTTGTCGAAGAACTCGCCGCTGGCGTACTTCGAGCGCTCGAAGCCGGCGAAGGCGGTACCTCGTTCCCGCGCAATGGCATTCGAGGCGCGTAACGCGTGGAAGAGCACGGTGTAGAAGTAGATGTTGGTGAAGTCGACGCCCTCGTCGCTGCCGTAGAAGATCCGCTCACGCGCGAGGTAGCCGTGCAAATTCATCTGGCCGAGACCGATCGCGTGGGAATCGTTGTTACCCTTCTGGATCGAGGGCACCGAGGTGATCGCGGTCTGGTCGCTGACCGCAGTCAGCCCGCGGATCGAGGTCTCGATGGTGTGCCCGATGTCGGGCGAGTCCATCGTCTTGGCGATGTTGAGTGACCCCAGATTGCATGAGATGTCCTTGCCCACATGGGAGTAGGACAGATCGTCGTTGAACGTCGAGGCCGTCGAGACCTGCAGGATCTCCGAGCACAGGTTGGAGTGGGTGATCTTGCCGTCGATCGGGTTGGCCCGATTCACCGTGTCCTCGAACATGATGTAGGGGTAACCCGACTCGAACTGCAGCTCGGCGAGGGTCTGGAAGAATTCGCGCGCCTTGATCTTGGTCTTGCGAATCCGCCTGTCCTCGACCATCTCGTGATACCTCTCGGTCACGTTGACGTCGGCGAAGGGCACCCCGTAGACGCGTTCGACGTCATACGGGCTGAACAGGTACATGTCGTCGTTGTTCTTGGCCAACTGGAAGGTGATGTCGGGGATCACCACGCCGAGACTCAACGTCTTGATGCGGATCTTCTCGTCGGCGTTCTCCCGCTTGGTGTCGAGGAAGCGGTAGATGTCGGGATGATGGGCGTGCAGGTACACCGCACCCGCCCCCTGTCGCGCGCCGAGCTGGTTGGCATAGGAGAACGAATCCTCGAGCAGCTTCATGATCGGGATGACGCCCGAGGACTGGTTCTCGATCTTCTTGATCGGTGCACCATGCTCGCGGATGTTGCTCAGCAGCAATGCCACCCCGCCACCCCGCTTGGACAACTGGAGAGCCGAATTGATCGATCTCCCAATGGATTCCATATTATCTTCGATGCGCAAGAGGAAGCAGCTCACCGGCTCACCGCGTTGCTTCTTGCCCGAGTTGAGGAAGGTCGGGGTGGCCGGCTGGAAGCGGCCTTCGATGATCTCGTCGACGAGGTTGCGGGCGAGTGCGGTGTCGCCGTCGGCGAGCGTCAGCGCAACCATGCACACGCGGTCCTCGAAGCGCTCGAGGTAGCGCTTGCCGTCGAAGGTCTTGAGCGTGTAGCTCGTGTAGTACTTGAACGCGCCGAGGAACGTCGGGAACCGGAACTTCTTGGCGTAGGCGTGCCCGAAGAGCAGTTTGACGAACTCACGGTCGTAGCGCCCGAGGACCTCGGGTTCGTAGTAGTTCTCCTTGACGAGGTAGTCGAGCTTCTCGTCGAGGTCGTGGAAGAAGACCGTGTTCTGGTTGACGTGCTGAAGGAAGTACTGCCGCGCCGCTTCCCGATCCTTCTCGAACTGGATCTTGCCGTCCCGGTCATACAGGTTGAGCATCGCGTTGAGCGCGTGATAGTCGAGCTCGCCGGGATCGTGACCCGCCGGACCGGCATGTACCCCCGATTTGCTGGCCGAGGCGGTGGTGTCGGTGGTCACGTCGGAGACGGAAGCAGTGGGCGACACGAGGACTCTCCTGTGCTTGGTGGGATGGGACGATCGGTGGATTTGGATTGAATGATCGACGGTTCGGGAGGATGGAAGTGCGGGCCGGGCACCCGACGGTTACCGGGAGACGGTACTGCCGGCGTCCGACAGTTCCGCGACGCCAGACGCCGCGCCGAACTCGGCGAGACCGTCGCGCACCCGCGACACGTCATACTCGGTGCCCATCAACTCGAAGCGGTACAGGTAGGGCACCCGGCATTTGCGCGAGATGATGTCACCGGCGAGGCAGAACTCCTCGCCGAAGTTCGTGTTACCGGCAGCGATCACCGCGCGGATCAACGAACGATTGTGGGGATTGTTGAGGAATCTGATGACCTGCTTGGGCACGAATCCCCCACCGACGGCCGACGACGACCTACCGCCGCCATAGGTCGGACAGATCAGCACATAGGGTTCGTCGACGCGAAATGACTCGATGCGGGCCCGGTCGAGCAGCGGAATCCGGACCGCGCGGACTCCGAGCTTCTCGACGAATCGGTGCGTGTTGTCCGACACCGACGAGAAGTAGACGACCAACGGTGTGGTGTCCGTCATCTCCCTCACCCCTGCCGATCTCTGTGAAGCAATCCGGTGTGCACGCGACCCGGTGCAAACGCGGCCCGGTGCAAACGCGGCCCGGGAGTGCAGTCCGGTGACCGATACAACGCCGGTGACGCCGGATGAATTTCTGGTCCGGTTGCCTGCCCCGGATTGCTCACAGGGCAGGCAACCGCGTACGGGTGCCGCATCGCACGCCTGCGTCTCGATCCCGACTTCCCCTCCGGATCGAACGTGGCGGCGGTCAGGCGGCCGCGGCGGCCAGTGCCTTGATCCGGTCCGGACGAAAACCGGACCAGTGGTCGTCACCGACGACGACGACCGGCGCCTGCAAATAGCCGAGGGCCATCACGTAGTCGCGTGCCTCGTCGTCCTGGCTGATGTCGACGACCTCATACGACAGGCCGTGCTTGTCGAGTGCCTTGTACGTCGCATTGCACTGCACGCATGCCGGCTTGGTGTAGACGGTGATGGCCATTGATGAACGCTCCTCGGGTCACGTGATGATCGGCAGATGGACGGTCGTTTGAGCCAGTTTTCCAGCGTGAAGAACGAGACGTAGGTCACTACTCCAACTCTTCACCGCGGCCGCTGACGCCTCTGCACATCTTGGCCTCGCTGGTGTTGGAAACACTACACCTAGTGTCTGACATTTCCGAACACCACAAGAAGTTGTGAATCACATTCATGAAACTCGCAGGTCGGGCGTGGTGCAGGATCACGAATCCGGGCGTGTCCCGGCGTGTCTCGGCGTGTCGGATTCGCACATGTCCGCACGCCCCGCCAGGGTCGATCCGCCGAGACAACTGTGGCCCGGCCAGGGCCCACGGCACAAACACCGAGGACGCGGCCGGGCCACAGGGCCTGCGGAGGCGATTCCGGCTCTACCGCCGGACGCGCCGGAGCCTTACGCGGCGGCTCGACTCACGCACGTGCGGCAACCTGATCGGCGAGTACGCGCACCGCCGCGCCGACACCGTCGACGACCTCATCGGGCAGCGCGCCATCGGTCAGGCCCGACGTCTGGAACCCGAAATCGACCTCTTCGACGACCCGGCCACCCGCCACGCCGATCGATTTACGGGTGTCCGCACGCGACCAGCTCCCGGCGTAGCGGCCCAACGCGGCACCGATGACGCCGACCGGCTTGTCTTTGAGCGCTCCGCTGCCATACGGGCGCGAGAGCCAATCGATGGCGTTCTTCAGCACCGCCGGGGTGGAGCCGTTGTACTCGGGCGTGACCACCAGCACCGCGTCGGCCGCGCCGACGTGCTCGCGCAGGTCGGTGACCGCGGGATCGAGCGCACCGGCCTCCGGCGACGTCGACGGATCGATGTCCTTGTTATCGATGTCCTCGTTATCGATGTCCTCGTTATCGATGTCCTCGTTGTAGAACGGCAGCCGGCCCAGTCCATCGACCAGGCGCACCCGTACTCCGGTCGGCGCGTTGTCGGCGGCCGCCTGCGCCAGCCGCCGATTGATCGAGTCGCGGCGGAGACTCCCCACCAGGACCACCACTTGCACCGTCGAATCAGACATGAACTTCCTCCTGTTGTCGCCTACCTCGATTGATAGAATCAACCGGACCACAGTCCGAATATTTCGGTCCACGTCAAGAGTTAGGTAGATCACGTGTCCCAGCGAGAGCACCGGGGGCCATTGCTGCGTCTCTCCGGCAGCGAGCCCGAGCGCGCCGATGCCGCGCGCAACCGTCGTCTGCTTCTCGCCGCCGCGCAGGCGCTCATCGACACCCACGGCGCCCCCGGAGTCACGATGGATGCAGTGGCCGCCGCGGCCGGAGTCGGCAAGGGCACCGTCTTCCGCCGGTTCGGCAGCCGCACCGGGCTGATGCACGCCCTGATCGATCACTCCGAGTCGGAGCTACAGCAGGCCTACCTCTCGGGTCCGGAGCCGATCGGCCCCGGCGCGCCGCCGCTCGATCGGTTGCTGGCCTACGGCCGGGCGCGGCTGAAGATGACGGTGGCCCATCTCGACATCCTGCTCGAGGCCGGCGCCGACAGCGGCGAGTTCATGAAGCACCCCGTCTGGCGCGCCTCCACCCAGCACGTCCAGATCTTGCTGCGGCAGTTGGGTTTCGGCGACGACGTCCATACCGTCGCACTCGCCGTCCAGGCGCCGTTGGCCGCCTCGTCGGTACAGCACCTCACCGAGACGGTCGGTCTCGACGTCGCCACCATCACCGATCAGTGGGAGGCCATGGTGCGCGCCCTGATCGCCGGCGCCACCGGCGGCTGAGCGCCGTCCCCCGCGTTGCCGACCGTCTCGCTCGTCACACCGGCTCGACGCGCGCGGTTTCGGTAACCGCCTTAGCCTGAGTGGGTAACGCGGGAAGGAATGAATTGTGAAGGTTGTCATCATCGGTGCCGGCATGGGCGGGCTCAGTGCGGCCATCGCGCTCAAGCAGATCGGCGTCGACGTCGAGGTGTACGAGCAGGTCACCGAGAACAAACCGGTCGGAGCGGCGATCTCGGTGTGGTCCAACGGCGTCAAGTGCCTCAACCATCTCGGGCTCGAGGCGCAGGTCGCCGAACTCGGGGGCATCGTCGAGACGATGAGCTATGTCGAGGCCGAGACCGGACAGACCATGTGCCGGTTCTCGATGCAACCGCTCATCGACGAGGTCGGTCAGCGCCCGTATCCGGTCGCCCGCGCAGAGTTGCAACTGATGCTGATGAAGGCCTACGGCATCGACGACATCCACTTCGGCAAGAAGATGGTGGCCGTCAGCGACGGGACCGACCACGCCACAGTCGAATTCGCCGACGGCACCACCGTCACCGCGGATCTCGTGGTCGGCGCCGACGGCGCGAGATCACTGATCCGCGAATACGTTCTCGGCGGGCCGGTCACGCGCCGCTACGCAGGCTATGTGAACTTCAACGGGCTGGTACCGATCGACGAGAAGATCGGTCCGGCCACCGAGTGGACCACGTATGTGGGTGCGGGCCGCCGGGTCTCGGTGATGCCGGTGGCCGATGACCGCTTCTACTTCTTCTTCGACGTGCCGATGCCCCAAGGTCAGCCCTATGAGCGGGGTACCGCGCGCGAAGTCCTCGCGGCCGAGTTCGCCGACTGGGCGCCGGGCGTGCAGAAGCTGATCGAGGATCTCGATCCGGCGACGACCAACCGAGTCGAGATCCTCGACCTCGATCCGTTCGACACCTGGGTCAAGGGCCGGGTCGCCCTACTCGGCGACGCGGCCCACAACACCACGCCCGACATCGGTCAGGGTGGCTGTTCGGCGATGGAAGACGCTGTCGCACTGCAGTTCGCGCTTCGAGAGCATCCCGATGATCTCCACGCGGCGCTGGCGGCATATCAGTCGGCCCGCACCGAACGCGCCGGCGAGCTCGTGCTGCGGGCCCGAAAGCGCTGCGACGTCACCCACGGCAAAGACCCCGAGAAGACCGCGCAGTGGTACAGCGAGCTGCGGGATGAAGACGGCACCAACATCCTGCGCGGAATCGTCGGCAACATCGTGGGCGGGCCCCTGACCCCTGCCTGAGGCGCGCGCATCAGTTGCCCGGCACCGCGACGGGCGCGCCGGAAGGGTCCGCGGCGATGGCGTCGTGGGCGACCAGCGCATCGCGACGCGACAGGGTCGGCCCGGGGGTGAGCAGCGAGACAACCGCCCACGGAGCGGGCGCGGGGGCGTCCCCGAGACCGAGGATCTTTCCGGTGACCAGATCGGCGATCCCGAAACGTACACCCGAATCACTGAGGTAGAACAGCGATTCCGCGCGTGAACTGTTCGGCTCGTTGCCGGTGACCCGCAAGTATTCACCCGACCCCGGGCGCACATAGACCTCGTCGATGCCCTGTCCGCCGCCGTCGGAGCTCGTCAGCACGACCGGCCGGTCCGATGATGCGATCGGGAGGGCGCGGCCGACGAGCATGGTGGTCGATGTGCGCGGATCGCCCGAAGCGCGCGACGACACCGAACACAGGGTCGGCGCCGACGACGCGTCGACCAGATGCGGTGGCCGTTGCGGGAACTCGGCGACCGGCAGTGCGCTGGTGGAGCGCCGGGCGGCGTTGATCACCGACGGCGCGACGGTGGGCACCTCCGCGGTGCCGGTGACGTCGGCGAGCCGCAACATCTCCGCAGTCGCCGGGCCGACGGGTTGCACCACATCCGCCAACACCGCGTAATAGCTTGCGGCGCCGTCGACACCGACGGTGCGCACCACCGATCCGGCCCGCACTCCGGGCGCCGAGATCGCCGCCGTACGCGCGCTCTTGTCGAGTACCGGCGTCTGCAGCGCATCCGCCTCGGGCAGTGTGTTGAGCAGCCCCGTGCTGACCGTGCGAGCAGGTGCACCGTCGAGCCCGAAAGCACGCATGACAGCCGCGTCGGTCGTGTCGACCTCGGCGCGTACCGGGATGAGTTCGTCGCCGCGGCGTACCGAGTAGAGCAGGAAGGTCGACCTGCCATCGGTGACCAGTACGCCGTCGTCGGCGGCGGCCCTTCCGATCTGCTCGCCGAGTACCGGACGAGCGCCGATGACGGCCAGGCGCACCGCATGTGGGCCGGCGGGCCGGTCGGCCACCTGCTCGGCGTCGAGTTGATCGCACACGCTCCATACCGACATTCGGGGGTGCGCCGAGCCGGGGAGGCCGGCGGGAGCACCCGGAATACCGAGCAGCGGGCCCCGCGGATATCGCGACAGTTTGGCGTCGGCGACCGAGGCCGGGATCGCGTCGTGTCCGATGATCAGGCGCGCCGAGGCGAGATTGAGCGCCGGATGCAGGGTGCCGTCGACAAGGACGTAGAGCGCACCGCTGTTCTTGCTGACCAGGATCGCCGAGTTACCCACGCTGCCCTGTGGTTTCACCAGTCCCCAGATCCCGAAACCGGCGAGCGCCAGGAGGGCCAGCACCGTCCCGACCGCCAATGCGCGGCTCTGTGCACGCATCGGATCATGCAGCATCCGCGCGTCGCGACGCACCAGTGCGTGCTCGAGTCTGCTCAGCAAGAAGCGATAACCGTTGACCTGAGCCTTCGTGGTCAGTTGTCGCGCCACCCTGTCCCCCTTCCCCCTGCGGCCACGCCCGCTCGTCACCTGATTGGACGCATCCCACGCCCGTCCGGTTCCCCCCGTGGGTTGTGGAAATCCACGCTGCCCGATCGGCCCGATATGCGCCGTTCGGGTAGTAGCCTAACCGAAATCCCTCGCGCCGATCGGCCGTTGCACACCGTCACACCGCAAGATTGCGGCACGGGGCACGGGGCATGGGGACGCAGGGCACGGAAACGCAGGGCACGGGGACGCAGGGCACGGAAACGCAGGGCATGGGGACGCCCACAGACAGCAGGGGGACAACAGATGATCGCAGGCAGCGGAATCACGAGCAGCGGTTCACCCGCATCAGCACGGCCGCGTCCGGCGCCGCGCCGGGCGACCACGACCGCCCCATTGGTGCCGGCCCTCGTACTCGTGGAGGTGCTGCTCGCACTCGGCCTGCTGATCTGGGCTCTCTCCGGATCCCCGCTCGGTTGGCTTGCGCCTGCGGTGACTGCGGTCGTCGCACTGACGGTGCTTCCGTTGCGCAACGGCACCTCGCCGATTCGGCGGCTCGGCCGTCGGCTGTCTTTTACCTGGTCGCGGATGACCAGGCGGACAACCGATCTCACGCCGGCACCCTTCGATATCCCGGCCCGTACGGACGCCGGGAACCGCGTCGCATCCGGTATGCCTGCCGCACCACCGGAACCCCCGATCGGCGCGCGGTGGGCCGGCGAGATGCTGATCACCGCGCTGCGGGTACGCCCGGGTACGCCCTCGGTCACCCGACTCTTCCGGGATGCGGCGGTCCCGGCCGATACCCCGGGCACGTGTGTCCCGCTCGAGATACTGGCCGAATGCATCGATCCGTTCGACATCCCGTTGTCCTCGATCGACGTCGTCAGTCACGGATCCCGCATCCGGGGCCGCAGTCGTCCCGCAGCGACATATCTGCGGACCCTCGGACGACTGCCCGCAATCGCGCAGCGCACCGTTGTGGTGATCCTGCGTCTCGATCCTCGTGACTGCCCCGACGCCGTGGCCCGGCGCGGTGGCGGCGCCGTGGGAGCGTTGCGGGCGGCGACGGTCAGTACCAGGCGGGTGGCCCGCCGACTGAGCGAACACGGACTCGAGGTCGCTGCACTATCGGCCGCCGAGATGACCGCTGTCACCGACCATCTCACGGCCGGACACGAACTCGGCCGCCTTTCCGAGGATTGGGACGGGCTGCGCTCCCCCGCCGGGCGCATGCGCCTGGCCACCATCGACCCCGAGATGCTGCCGGAGGTCGTGCACGGCATCTGGACGCATCCGGCGGCCACGACCCTCGCCATCCGGCTCGCCCACACCGTCGACGGGCGGCTACGCGTCTCGGGGCTGATCCGCCTCGACGATGCCGGTGCCGAAGTCGACGGGTATCCCGGCACCACACCGCTGCGCGGACGCCAGTTCGAGGCGCTCACCACCGGTTTGCCGGTCGCCTCGCCGGTCCGGCGGGCACGCAGGCTACCCGGGCTCGAGGGCGCGGCAGCGCATGGTGTGCTCGCCCGGCTGACTTTGCCGGCCGGCGGGTGTGGGCAACTCATCGGCGCCGACCGGTCCGGAACCGCGGTCGCATTACCTCTGGTCGGGCCGGGTATCGATCTCGTCGCCTTGCGGGCAACACCGGCCGCGATCGCCCAGACGGTCCTGCGGACGGTCGCGATCGGAACACCGGTGACGATCCACACCGACAATCCGCAACGCTGGCGTGCCCTCGTCGGCGCGGTCGCCGACGCCCCGGCCCTCGACCTCGCTGCCCCCGGTGCCGCACCGAGAGGTGGTCTGCACGTGGACCTCTACGACGGGATCACACCTCCGCCCGGCTCCCCGCCATCGGGGTGTACGCGCTTTGTTGTCAGCTCCGACCATCCGGCAACGCGAGATGTCGGCGGTGCCGCAACGATCACCATCACACAGAACCCGCAAGCGCCACAGCGTCTTTCGGTCATCATGCCACGATCGAGAATTGAGGTGACCATGGTGGCACTACCGGAGGAGTGGGCCCTGACCGGCGCGGGAACGCCCGTCCCCACTCACTCGTGAACCGGCACCAGCGCCCGGAAGAAGACCGCGCGGGATGATGCGGCGCGGACCACGGCATCGGGGTCGGAGTCGGTCAGCCAGGCGGCACGCCCGGCCGGGATGGTCAGCGGCGCTCCGCCGATCGGACGCACCTCGACCGTCCCGGAGAGCACCGCGAGGATCTGCGGGCCCGGCATGTCGAAACTGATCGACGACGGCTGGGTCAGTCCGGTGCCGTCGAGTTCGACCCGCGAGAGGCGGAACTCGGGTGCGGGTGTGAGATAGATGCGTTCGGCGCCCACGGTGCGCACAGCCGGAACCAGGTCGGAAATGTCGACCGGGGTGAAGTCGAGGATTCGCAGCAGTTCGGGGACGTCGATGTGTTTGGACGTCAACCCGCCGCGTAGCACGTTGTCAGAGTTCGCCATCACCTCCACCGCGGTGCCGTTGAGGTATGCGTGGAGATTTCCGGCCGGTAGATAGAGCCCTTCGCCCGGTTGCAGACGCATCCGGTTGAGCAGCAGCGAAGCCAGCACGCCCGGGTCGTTCGGGTACATCTCGCCGAGCTCGAGAAGTGTGCGTAGTTCGTCGACGAAGTCCGTCTCGCCCTCCTCGAGCAGACGCACCGCCCCGCTGAGCACCGCCGGAGTCACCCGTTGGATCAATCCCTCCGGCAGGGTCAGCCACGTGGTGAACACGGCGCGCAGCCCATGCGAATCCGGTTGGCCGGCAATCATTCCGAGGTACGGGTCCAGTTCGCTCACCTGCAGCCGGCGCAACAGCTCAACAGTGGCCGAGGGAGCGCGGAAACCGGCGAGGACATCGAATTCGGTAAGTGCGACAACCAATTCCGGCTTGTGCCAGGGATCGCGGTAGTTGCGGTCGCGGGCGTCGAACGCCAGTCCTTGTGCGTTCTCGCGCTCGAAGCCCTCGCCCGCCTGTTCGGCCGACGGGTGCGCCTGCAACGAGAGCGGCTCTTCGGCGGCGAGGACCTTCAGCAGGAAGGGCAGGCGTCCGGAGAACTTCTCGACGGTGGCGGCCCCCAGCGCACCGACTCTATCGTTCTCGATCACGGTGAGCAGATCGCTGCCGACCGGCTCCCCGTCCGCACCCACCACGCACGCGGGTCCCGCGCTGTGCGCACCGAACCACAACTCGGCCTCGGGATGTGGCGATGGCACCGCCTTGCCCCGAAGAGACGCGATCGCGGTGCGCGATCCCCACGCGTACGTGCGGACGACTCCCTCGATGACCTTCATCCCCGCCCGGCTCCGATCAGACGCACATACACCGCCGCCATCTCGATTCGCAGCGCCAGCACCAACAGGGACGTGAGATCCGCGGGCGTATCGGTCGGCTCCTCGGGCTCGCCCCACCCACCAGGTGGTTGGTCGTCGTCTGTCCCGACGACCACCTCCGCGGTGTGCAGGCCGCCGACACGCCGCCGGGTGCGCCATTCGCGCGCCGACGTCGACGCCACCAGCACGCGCGGTGGCGCATCTGCTCGCGGCCCATCGATCTCCGGGTCATAGAAGATCGAGTTCTGCGAGGCCGGGTCGGCCGCCGACCAGATGTCGCGCGATGCCACCGAGACGTCGGCCAGATCTGCTGCGCTGCTGGGGGTTCCGGTGACCGCGAAGACGAGTCCGGCCGCGCCGGCGGCAACCGCGAGCGTCGCCGGGGAGTCTCCGGACCACATCACCGGACGCTCACCGATACGCGCCGCGAGGAGCTTTGCCCGATTGTGGAAGGTCTCACGCGCGGGGTGGCCGGCCGCGGCCTCGGTGTCGAGGGCGTCGGCGATGTCCGAGACGGCCGGTGCGGACCCGGTGAAACGCACCTGCGTGAGCGAGGTGAACACCGCCAACAGCACGGCCGCAAAACCGGTGAACCGGAACCGCGGGTCCACGTCGACGCGCGGGGACAGATCGATACCGTTGCCGCCCAGCGCCTCTCGCAGTGGCCCCTCGATCGGCGCGGCGATGACGACCTCGGCACGGCGACGCAGCGCACGCGCCGCGGCATCGGCGAGCACCATGTCTCCGCCACCGGCCCCGGCGAGGACCACGACGTCGAGCGGACCGATCCAGCCCGGCAGCGCCGGCGCACAGACGATGGGGACGTCGATGCGGGTGGTCATCACCGAACTGACCATGGCCGCCGCCGCGGCGGCCCGGCTACCGGGCGCACATACGATGACGACACTGCGGGGCCGCAACTGCGAGAGCGGTTCGGTGACCCCTTCGCGCACCGCCTCGCCCACCGAACGCACCTGCGCCCCGGCGAGTGCGACGCTGTGGAGCAATCCTTCGGTGTCGGCCGCGGTCAGATGATCGACATCGTCGAGATCTGGGGCACCGGTTCGCATGACACCCAGCGTAGCCACGCGCCGTGGGCGGCGGCCACGTGCGGTCGATACCCGCTCTCGGTCCACGCCGTCCCCCGCAGATCCGCGCTCGCCGGATCCGCGCTCGCCGGATCCGCGCTCGCCGGATCCGCGCCCGACACGTCCGTGTCCGATACCGGCCCGGCGGTCGCGTATGCCGTTCAGTCGACCGGGTCGGGCAAGACCCGAAGATGTCCGCGCCGACCCGGACGCGGCTTGGTGGCGCCCGCGCCCCGCGAACCCACCTCGCCGGGCCGACCATCTGAGCGTGCCGACGCGCGATGGCGGCCCGATTGCAGGTCGTCGAATCCGTCGAGCGGGTCGGCGCGCGAGACATCGGCAGCGACGCGGCCGGCGCGGCCCCCGGTACTGGCCTCCCGGACTGCCTCGGCCAGCGCAGTCAGCTCGTAGTCCTCGGCGACGGGCGCGGAGAACCCCCGCTCGCTGCGCAGCATCTCCCAGCCACGCGGGACCGTGATCCGGCGGGCGTGCTCGTCGCACAGATCCCAGGAATGCGGTTCGGCAGAACTGGCAAGGGGACCGATCACCGCGGTCGACTCCGCATAGACGAACGTCAGGGTAGCCACCGCGGAACGGGCGCAGCCGGGCCTGCAGCACTGGCGGGGAAGCTTCACGCCATCGAGGTTAGCCCCGCCGGGTTCGAACCCCGCGGCCGACACGCGCGTGAACCGTCGACACCGAGGTCACGAGATGCCGGCCCGCGACATCCGACACGAGATACCGGCACGCGACATCCGGCGAGCGCCCTCCTAGACTCGCGCCATGCGTTTCGATGGTTTTCGGCCACCGCGAGCGGGCCATGACGGCCCCCGGCGTCCACCCCGGCGCCGCGAGCGGCGCGGACGGGGGCTGCGGACCCCGCTCCTACCGCCTGATGTGCCCGCGTGGCGCAGCAGATCCGACGAATTCGACGCGGTGGCCATCGAGGCCTTCGCCGAGATCGACGCGCGCTGGCACGACGAGCTGGCGGGGCTCGACGTCGCCGTCGACGAGATTCCGCGGATGCTGCCCCACGATCCCGAGACGATTCAATGGCCCGACGAGGTGACCGCCGACGGCGCGGTGCCACTCGCCCGGCTCATCCCGGCGGGCATCGACGTCCATGGGCAACCGACACGCGCCAAGATCATCCTGTTCCGGCGTCCGCTCGAGAGCCGCGCGCGCCGAGATGCCGAGCTCATCGAACTCGTCCATGAGGTTCTGGTGCAGCAGGTCGCAACCCACCTCGGAGTCGACGAGGACACGATCGACCGCGGATTCGACTAGCGGCCAACCATTCCGGCCGATTTTCCGGGACCGGGCGTCAGCTCCTGATCACCATGCCGGCGTCAGATGATGCCGCGCTTGAGGCGACGACGCTCCCGCTCGGAGAGGCCACCCCAGATACCGAAACGCTCGTCGTTGCCAAGCGCGTACTCGAGGCACTCGGACTTCACCTCGCAACCCGAGCAGATGCGTTTGGCCTCGCGGGTCGATCCGCCCTTCTCCGGGAAAAAGGCCTCAGGATCGGTTTGGGCACACAGTGCCTGGTCTTGCCACTGCTCCTCCATCACGTCGAACATGTCGTCGAAGCCGTTGGGCACCAACGACAAATGGCGTCGCGGCGAATCGGCGTCGGCATCGACCGCTCCGGCCTGCGTGGAGGCCAGGAATGTCTCGTCTACCGGACCCAGACCGCGATACAACGAATCATCGGTCATGGAGTCATCGGTCGCCGAGCCGTCGACCTGAGCGGCGAAGCGTGAAGGATCTTGTGGTTCAAGGGGATTGCCGATCGGGTTGTTGAATGCCATCGTCGGCCCCTCCTGCCTGGGAAGTCGTTCTGCTGCTGCTGTCTCGCGTCACGGCACCGCTGCCGCGTCGCCCCGTCACCTAGTGCGTCGTTCGATCTTCACCAGTGCCCGGCGCTTTGGGTCGTACCAACCTACCCGAAGCGACAATCGGTCGAACATCCTGTCGAAAGCACTTAACGCTCAGTGATTCTCGATCTCGAACCGAAAATGACACTGATGTGATTACACACGCTGGCGGCCACTCAGGTCAAGCCGAGAGCGAAGAGTTCTCAATACCATCGACCGACGAAAACCCGAGTCGCGACACGTACGGGAGCGGATTCGTCGCCAATCTCACATCGCCCGAGCCGCCGCATGGGCGAGCCGGCCGCCGACGACCGCACACGCCGGCCCGTCCGGTGTACCGGACGAGCCACCGATTCGCCACATGGTGATCGGCGGTCGAGCCCTTCGGCGCGCCGGTCACTACAGTGGATCGCTGTGAAGGTGACCGTTCTCGTCGGCGGCGTCGGTGGCGCCCGTTTTCTGCAGGGTGTCCGCGAATTGTTCGGGCCGACGCCATTTCCCGTGCCGGCCGGGCCCAGGACATCCGGCGAGGCGACATCCGGCGGCGATGGACCGACCGGTACCGGCGAGCACGAGATCACCGCGGTCGTCAACGTCGGTGACGATGCCTGGATGCACGGCGTGCGGATCTGCCCGGACCTCGACACGTGTATGTACACCCTCGGCGGCGGTATCGACACCGAACGCGGATGGGGACGCGCAGCCGAAACATGGCATGCGAAGGAGGAACTCGCCGCCTACGGGGCCGATCCGGACTGGTTCGGCCTCGGCGATCGCGATCTGGCTACACATCTGATCCGCACGCAGATGCTCGATGCCGGCTACCGGCTCTCCGATATCACCGCCGCCCTCTGCAAGCGCTGGCAGCCGAACGTCCGGCTGCTGCCGGCGACCGACGACCGCCACGAGACCCACGTCGTGGTCAGTGCGCCGGACCGTACCGACGGCGCACAGATGGCGATCCACTTCCAGGAGTGGTGGGTTCGCCACCGCGCGCAGATCCCGACCTTCGGTTTCACCCAGGTCGGTTCCGACGACACCACCGCCGCGCCCGGGGTGCTCGAGGCGATCACCGGCGCCGACGTCGTCCTGCTGGCCCCCAGCAATCCGGTCGTCAGCATCGGCGCCATCGTCAGCGTGCCCGGCGTGCGTAGTGCCCTGCGCACCACCTCGGCGCCCGTCGTCGGGGTCAGCCCGGTGATCGACAACCGGCCGCTGCGCGGCATGGCCGACGAGTGTCTGTCGGTGATCGGCGTCGAGACCACTGCCGAGGGGATAGCCGCCCACTACGGCGCACGCAGCGGCAACGGAATCCTCGACGGCTGGCTCATCGCCGACGGTGACGACGCCGCCGTGGCGGGCCTCTCGATCGGCGCCGCTCCCCTGCTGATGACCGACCCGGTGACCACCGCCCGGATGGTTCGCGACGCATGTGCACTCGTCGGCGTCGACACTCCGGAGATCCGGTCGTGAACGCACCCGAACCTTCCGACGTCATCGATCATCGCGCACCGGGGGGCATCGAGATCCGGCCGGTGACCGGACTGCCCGAATTCGACACGACCGCTGACCTGGCCGCGGAGATCATCGCTGCCGCACCCTGGTTGACCTCTGGCGACGTCCTCGTGGTGACGAGCAAGGTCTTTTCCAAGACCGAGGGCCGGATGGTCCCGGCGCCCATCGATCCCGAGGAGCGCGACGCCCTTCGGCGCAAACTCGTCGAGCAGGAGTCGGTCCGGGTCGTCGCCCGGCGCAATCGCACGCTGATCACCGAGAACACCCTCGGACTCGTCCAGGCCGCGTCCGGGATCGACGGCTCGAATGTGCCTGCCGATTCGCTCGCGCTGCTTCCGGAGAACCCCGACGCGAGTGCCCGAACACTACGCGACTCGATCGCCGCGACGACGGGTGCGGACGTGGCGGTGATCGTCACCGACACCATGGGTCGCGCCTGGCGGACCGGCCAGGTCGACGTGGCGATCGGGTCGGCGGGCATCGAGGTGACACATCCGTACGAGGGTGGTGTCGACGGTCACGGAAACCCGCTGGTGGTCACCGACATCGCGGTCGCCGACGAGATCGCGGCGGCCGCCGATCTGGTGAAGGGCAAACTCGCCGGAGTGCCGGTGGCGGTGGTGCGCGGCCTTCGCGTCGTCGATGACGGTTCGCGCGCAGCAGATCTCATCCGGCCGGTCGACGAGGATCTGTTCCACCTCGGCACCGCCGAGGCGATCGCGCAGGGCCGCGAGGAGGCACTGCTGACCCGTCGATCGGTCCGATCGTTCAGCGATCTGCCGGTGGAACCCGGCCTCGTCATGGCCGCCTGCGGTGACGCGCTCACCGCGCCCGCCCCCCATCACTCACATCCGGTGCGATTCGTGTGGGTGCGTGACCGCGAACGCCGTACCCGGCTGCTCGATGCCATGGGCCGAGCCTGGCGAGACGACCTCGACTCGGACGCGAAGAGCCCGGAGTCCATCGACCGGCGGCTACGTCGGGGCCAGATCCTCTACGACGCACCGGAGTTGGTCATCCCGTTCCTGACGCCCGACGGCGCGCACACCTACCCTGATGCGCATCGGAACGCTGCCGAGCACACCATGTTCACCGTCGCCGGTGGTGGCGCCGTCGCGGCATTGCTCGTCGCACTGTCGGTGCGGGGGCTGGGATCGTGCTGGGTGGGTTCGACGATCTTCGCCCCCTCCGTCGTCGCCACCGAGCTCGATGTGCCGGCCGACTGGGAGCCGTTGGGCGCTGTCGCCGTCGGACATCCTGCCCAGGGGCCGGGGCTGCGCGCGCCGGCACCGACCGACGAGTGGGTGATCACCCGATGACCACCACCTCCCTCCACGAATCCGCGGTGTCGGCGCTGGCCGCGTGGAATGCGCCGTCGCCCGAACAAGATTCGTTGCGGCACACCTACCTGGCATTCCTCGACGCGGCACCGCAGGCGTGTCTGCGGCGCAACGTGCCCGGCCATCTGACCGGCTCGGCGATCGTCTTCGACGCGACCGGTGATCATGTGCTGTTGACGCTGCACCCGCGGGTGGGCAAGTGGATTCAGCTCGGCGGTCACTGCGAACCCGACGACGAGACACTGGCCGACGCGGCGCTGCGCGAGGCTCGCGAGGAATCCGGCATCGAGGACCTGCGGTTGTGCGGCCTCGCCCAATTGCACACACATCCGATCACCTGTTCGCTGGGTGCGGCGACCCGCCATCTCGACGTCCGGTTCGCCGCGGTGGCACCGGCACAACCCGACGGCGGACTGCCGCCGATCCAGATCAGCCCGGAGTCCGACGATCTTCGGTGGTGGCCCGTCGACGCGTTGCCGCGCGACACCGACGGCACCGACATCGTCTCGCTGGTCGCGCTCGGGCGCCGATACCTGTAGTCGGCCGCCGAATTCCGGAACGCGCAGCCTGCACCGGCGAGTCGGGTGCCGAACGGTCAGACGCGAATGTTCTTGCCGACGGTGACGACGCCCCCGGCGCTGACCGCGAAGCGTTGCCGGTCGGCCTCCGGGTCGGTACCGACCTGTTCGCCCTCGCCGACGACGACGTTCTTGTCGAGGATCGCCCGCCGGACCACGGCGCCCTTGCCGACCCGCACACCGGGCATCAGCACACTGCCCTCGACCACTGCGCCATCCTCCACGATCACGTTCGCCGAGAGCACCGAGGCAGAAACGGAGGCCGCCGACACGATGCAGCCGGCACCGACGACCGAGTCCTGTGCGTGCCCGCCCTGGACGAACTTTGCCGGCGGAAAATGCATCGTCTCACCGCGGATGGGCCAGCGGCGGTTGTAGAGATTGAAGACCGGGTGCACCGACACCAGGTCCATGTGCGCGTCGTAGAACGCGTCCAGCGTCCCCACGTCGCGCCAATAGCCCTTGTCGCGCTCGGTGGCTCCGGGAACGTCGTTGTCCTGGAAGTCGTAGACATAGGCGCGTTGGCGGCGCACGAACGCGGGAATGATGTCGCCACCCATGTCATGATCGGAGTCCGAATCGGCGGCGTCGGCGCGAATCGCCTCCACGAGGGCCTCGGTGGTGAACACGTAGTTCCCCATCGAGGCGTAGGTGACGTCCGGGTCGTCCGGAGTCCCGGGTGGATCGGCCGGCTTCTCCAGGAATCCGGTGATCAATCCGGACTCGTCGGAGTCGATGCACCCGAATGCGGTCGCCTCGGCGCGCGGCACCCGGATGCCCGCGACGGTGACGTCGGCCCCGGATGCGATGTGCGCGTCGACCATCTGCGACGGGTCCATCCGATAGACGTGGTCGGCACCGAAAACGACGATGTACTCGGGCTGTTCGTCCTCGATGAGATTCATCGACTGGAAGATCGCATCGGCACTGCCGGTGTACCAGCGTGGCCCGAGCCGTTGCTGGGCGGGAACCGGGGTGATGTACTCGCCGTGGAAACCAGATGACCACCAGGTTTGCGAGATGTGGCGGTCGAGTGAATGCGACTTGTATTGCGTGAGAACGCAAATCCTTTCATACCCGGCATTCACCAGGTTGGACAGGACGAAGTCGATCAACCGATAGGCACCGCCGAACGGAACCGCCGGTTTGGCACGGTCCATCGTCAGCGGATACAGGCGTTTACCCTCACCGCCGGCGAGGACGATACCGAGCACGTGCGGCTGTGATCTCACACTCACAACTTAACCGCGAAATCGTGCTCCGGCCAGATGAACACTCACCTCGATCGGCCGCCGGCCGCCGATTCCACGGTGAGGGTGCGATGGCCGTGTCGCACTTCCGTGGCGATCGGCCGTCACGCGCACTAGCGTCGTGGACATGAGGGTGGCGATGATGACACGGGAGTACCCACCCGAGGTCTACGGTGGCGCCGGGGTGCACGTGACCGAACTGGTCCGCCATCTGCGCAGCCTGATCGACGTCGACGTGCATTGCATGGGGCTCCCGCGCGACACCGCGCAGGTGTACTCGCCCGATCCGGGACTGGCGGGGGCGAATGCCGCGATCACCACACTCTCGACGGATCTGCGGATGACGGTGGGCGCCGCCGGTGCCGACCTGGTGCATTCACACACCTGGTACACCGGTCTGGCCGGGCACCTGGCCGCCGAGCTCTACGGTGTGCCGCACGTACTGACGGCACACTCGTTGGAGCCGATGCGGCCATGGAAGGCCGAGCAACTCGGTGGTGGATATCGGGTGTCGAGCTGGGTGGAACGCAACGCCGTCGAATACGCCGATGCCGTGATCGCGGTCAGTTCCGGGATGGCCAACGATGTGTGCGACACCTATCCACGTCTTGATCCCGCACGAGTTCATGTGGTGCGCAACGGAATCGACACCGCCCAGTGGTTTCCGGCCGACGATCCGTTCGGCCCCGAGTCGATGTTGACCGCACTCGGCGTCGACCCGGGACGACCGATCGCGGCATTCGTCGGCCGGATCACCCGACAGAAGGGGGTCGCCCACCTCGTCGCCGCAGCTCACCATTTCGATCCGGAGATCCAGCTGGTCCTGTGCGCGGGCGCCCCGGACACCCCGGAGATCGGCGCCGAGATCGAGGCCGCGGTGGCGTCTCTCTCGGCGTCGCGGCCGGGCGTGCACTGGATACGAGAGATGCTGCCGCTACCCCGCATCCGTGAGATCTTGACCGCGGCAACCGTCTTCGTCTGTCCATCGGTATATGAGCCGTTGGGCATCGTCAATCTCGAGGCCATGGCCTGCGGCACCGCGGTCGTCGCATCAGCGGTCGGCGGCATTCCCGAGGTGGTCCGCGACGCGGTGACCGGGGTGCTCGTGCCCTATGACGCCGCCGACCCGCAGGGCTTCGAACGGGGTCTCGCCGACGGCATCAACCGTGTCGTCGCCGATCCGGCGACCGCCGAGTCGATGGGCCGGGCCGGGCGCGAGCGGGCGGCGGCGGAGTTCTCCTGGGCGGCGATCGCCGAACAGACACTGGCCGTGTATCAGGCGGTCTAGGCCTGATGAGGCCGGTCGGGAATCATTCACCCGGCCGGGCGGCACACGGTGAGGGTCACCGCCACGGTCACCGCCACGCTGCCGCCGAATTCTGCGGCAACCGCGTCCGCGACCTCGTCGACGTGGGCACGGTCGTGATGGAACGCCGACGGTCCCATCCCGACGAGATCGGCGATCTGCGATGCGCCCACCGACCGCACGGCGCGCACGGTACGGCGCTCGGTGATCTCGAAGAGCGGTGACAATGCTGCTTCGATCCGGTCGTCCTTGTCCGGGGCGACCGTCACCATGCCCAGCGGGCCGACGAGTTCGTTCAGATGATCGGGCTGCGGCGAGACGATCACCAGATGCCCGGTCTCCCCGAGCACGCGGGCCGACTCGGTGACATTGCGGGGCGCGAACACCGACAAGGCGATGGTGGCGGCCCCGGTACGCAGCGGGATCTGCCGCCACACGTCGGCCACGACGGCCGCTGCCGCGGGTTCGGACCGGACGACGGCGCGTGCACAGTATTTGGACAGATCGACGACGACTCCCCGGGCCGGCGGGACGCGACGCAAGCAGGCCCGCAGATAGGCGCCCGGGCCGCCACCGAGATCGGCGACGAGCGGCGCCACCTCATCGGTACGACCGATCAGTCCGGCGACGACCCCGGCGGTGGCGTCGACAACCGGGTCGAGAATCCCGGCGTCATGTACTCGCAGTCGCGCGGCGACCATGTCGGCCGTGTCGGCGCGAAGCGAACCCGAGTGCCCGTCGAGCAGGGAGACGTATCCCTGGCGGGCGATGTCGAAGGAATGCCGATGATCGCACCGCAGCGCGGCGCGATCATCGGTGAGGTGCAGCGGTTCGGTACAGATCGGGCACCGCAGGTCGGGCACGAGCTCGGCCAGAGCCGAGCGGTCGCGGGCGCCGGTCAGCCGGTGACCCCGCGAAGTTCGGCACCCAGCGCGGCCGCCTCGTCCGGGGTCAGCTCGACCACCAGGCGTCCCCCACCCTCGATCGGAATGCGAACGACGATCCCACGCCCCTCCTTGGCCGCTTCGAGTGGCCCATCCCCAGTCCGTGGCTTCATCGCCGCCATTCTCAAACTCCCTTCAGAGTCTCGCGTCGCCGAGTGCTCCCGGCAATCACCACACGATCGGTCCCGACACGACGGGCAGGCCGAATCGCGGCCTTTTGGCCGGTGACGGTAATTGCCGCCAGAGCAATGATACGTGGCGGGCGAACGCACAGACCCCCACGCACCCACATGTCAGTCGCCGGACTCGGCCGGCGACTGATTCCGACTCGCCTCACCCGTCTCCGCCGACGCCTGCGACGCTGCGCCGTCGGCCTCGTGCCGTCCGGGCTGCGACGCACCCGCGGGCGTCGCGGCGAACTCAACCGGCGACTCCCGCTCCTGCAATTGCTGCACGAGTGCCCGGAGATCGTCGATCTCGTCGGCGAGTCGGGCCAGTGCCCAGTCGACCTCACTCTGCTTGTACCCGCGCAGGGTCAGGGCGAAGGTGAGTGCGCGCACGTCGTATCCGTTGACGCCGGAGCGAGGTAACCGCGTGAGCGTCGATGCGTCGTCCACCGGCGGGAGGTCTTCGCCGCGTCCGAACACGAACCAGACCACGGCGAAGACGACGGCCACCACCACCGCCATGATCAGCAGGTACAGCAAGAGTGTCTGCATATCTCCATGGTGTCAGATGCGGCGGTGTCGAAGGTGTGGCCGCCGACTGCGTACGGACCCGCCGGGCTGCACGCCCCTGCTAGGAGGCCATCTCCTCGTCGTCGACCTCGAGGTCGACTGCGCGCAGGGTCCGCATCGGCGGCCGATCCTCGAGATGGACGTCGGTGGTGTGCGAGGTGAAACTGCCGTCCGGTTCGGCGGTGAACTGGGTCAGGCCCACACCCGAGTCCGCGATCCCGCACCGGCGCATCAGCGTGCCGACGATCTGCCGGCTCATCACGCCGAGCTCGATGAGCGGGCGGTTGCGGTGGGTGCGCACACCCAGATTCACCTGACCGATACCGGGCAGCCCATGGCGGTCGTAGGTGTCGATCAGCAGACCGATCTCGACGCCATACCCCGGCGCGAACGGTACCGACGCCAGTAGCTCCCGCGTGCCGGCGTACTCGCCGCCGAGTGGCTGGAGCACCGCGGTGAGTTCGGGCTTCTGCGAGGCGAGCAACGGGCGCGCGACGAGTTCGGTCACCCGGCCCCCGCCGTTGGCGTCCTCGGTGCCCCCGGTGCGCAGCGGGCGCCGATAGTAGCCCTTCACCAACTGGATGTCGGGGTCGATCAGCAACGGCCCGAGCATCTTGGGCACGAACATCGGATCCGGATCGATGAGGTCGGAATCGACGAAGGCGATGATGTCGCCGGTCGCGACCGCGATCGAACGCCACAACACCTCACCCTTGCCCCCGACCGGTGCGAGTTCGGGGACCGCCTCCTCGCGGCTGATCACCTCGGCGCCGGCGCGACGGGCGCGTTCCGCGGTCGCATCGGTGGAACCGGAGTCCAGCACGATCAGTTCGTCGACGAGCGTCCCGACCAGCGGGCGGATGCTGGCGATGACGTCGGCGACCGTCTCTTCCTCGTTCAGCGCGGGCAGGACGACCGACACCGTTCGCCCCTGTTTGGCGTCGACGAGTTCGTCGATCGTCCAGTCGGGTTGTTCCCAGGTGTGGGTCGATGACCATGAACTGTCCGTGGACGTCTCGGCGGCGGACCACCGGGCGGTCGTGTCCCGACCGGCCACCGGTCGGCGATTCTGGGTTCGACGTACCTTCTTGGTCATGCGAGTCCCCTAACTGTTCTGGCTGGAGGTCGTGTACCCGCTATCGCGGCAATCATGTCGACCACGCGACGGGTGGCGGCGACCTCGTGGACGCGGAAGATGCGGGCGCCGTGTTCAGCGCTCAGAGCGGTCGCCGCGAGGGTGCCTTCCACCCGGTGTTCGAGGTCCACCCCCAGAGTCTCCCCCACAAAGTCCTTGTTGCTGAGCGCCATCAGCACTGGCCAGCCCGTATTAACAAGATCTTTCACGTGGCGTAACAAGGTCAGCCCGTGGTGGGTGTTCTTACCGAAATCGTGCGTCGGATCGATCACGATCGAATCACGGGCGACGCCGGCGGCGACAGCGCGGCGGGCCGCCGAGGTGACCGCATCGATGACGTCGGCGACGACATCGGTGACGTCATCCCCATAGGCGACCCGGTGCGGCCGGGTGCGGACCACCGCCCCGCCGGTGTGTGAACACACGATTCCGGCGCGGTGCGCGGCGGCCACCTCGACCAGCCCCGGGTCGGCGCCCGCCCAGGTGTCGTTGATGAGGTCGGCACCGGCGGCGCACGCCTTGTCGGCGACTCCGGCGCGCCACGTGTCGACGCTGATCAGCAGATCGGGGTACCGCTCGCGAATCCAGGCGATGAACGGCACCACGCGGGCGATCTCGTCGGCGGCACCGACCTGCTCGCCCGGCCCCGCCTTGACGCCACCGATGTCGACGATGTCGGCACCCTCGGCGACGACCTGGTCGATGCGCGACCGCGCGGCGGTGTCGGCGAAGCTGGCGCCGCGGTCATAGAACGAATCCGGTGTGCGGTTGACGATGGCCATGACCAGCGCCCGGTCGGTGGCGACCCGGCGCCCGCACAGCGTTGCGGCCACGCCACAAGACTCCATGCGACAAGAGTACGGAGCGCGCGCGATTCAGTTCTTGGGCGCCTTGGCCGCAGCGACGTCGTCGGGGTAGGCGTCGTAGTACTCCACGTAGCCCCCGGCCCGTCCGGCGAGCACGTAGAGCGGATCGTCGCCGACCTTCGCATACCCCTCGTCGCGCAGTTCGACCTTGCGGTTCTTGAAGGTCGAGGTGGCCTCGAGATGATCGACGATCCGGATGAACAGCGGAATCGCATACGCGGGCAACGTCTCGTACAGGTGATCGGCGACCGCCTTGCCGTCGAACGACACACCCTCGCGCAGGGTGGCCGCGGCCATCCCCGCCTTGCCGTCGGTACCGGGGACCTCCACCCCGAACACCACCGATTGGGTGATCGTCGGCACGCCGTCGAGGCCGGCCTCGACCTCGGTGGTGGCGACGTTCTCACCCTTCCAGCGGAACGTGTCGCCGAGGCGGTCCACGAAGGCGATGTGGTGCATGCCCTGATCACGGACGAGGTCACCGGAGTTGAACCAGGCGTCGCCTTCCTTGAACGCGTCGCGCAGGATCTTCTTCTCGGTCTCCTCCGGGTCGGTGTAGCCGTCGATCGGCACCCGGTCGTTGATCCCCGAGAGGAGCAGCCCGGTCCCACCGCGCTTGACCTTGGTCAGTCGGCCCTCGGCGTCGCGCTTGGGCTTGCCGTCCTCGTCGTATTCGACGATCGCGTACGGCAGCGGGCAGAAGCCAGCGGTCCGGCTGGCGCTGAAGGCGTTGACGAAGACCAGGTTCAGCTCACTGGCACCGTAGAACTCGACGATCCGGTCGATGCCGAACCGCTCCCGGAACTCGTCCCAGATGTCGGGGCGCATGCCGTTGCCGACGATCAGCCGGACCCCGTGGGCGCGATCGGTCGGCTTCGCCGGCTGCGCCAGCAGGTAGCGGCACAACTCGCCGATGTAACAGAAGGCGGTCGCGCGGTTGAGGATGACGTCATCCCAGAACTTCGACGCCGAGAAGTGCTTCCCGATCGCGATACAGGCACCCGAGGCGAGCACCGACGACAACGACACCGAGAGCGCATTGTTGTGATAGAGCGGCAGCGGGACGTACATGGTGTCGCTGGGCCGTAGCCGGACGGCCAGACCCCCGATCCCCGACAGGCTCGCCAACCACCGATTGTGGCTCATCACACTGGCTTTGGGCATCCCGGTCGTCCCGGAGGTGAAGATGTAGAACGCCTCGGTGGCGGCCGGCAGGGTCGCCGTCACCTCGGGGTCGGTGTCGGGGTGTCCCGCGGCGGCGGCGTCGAGGGCGCCGAAGTCGAGCACGTGATCGGGCAGCGCGCCTTGCGGAATCGATTCGAAGGCTTCGGCACAGTCCGGGTCATGGATGAGGACCCGCGCGCCGAGGAGCTTCATGCTGTGCTCGAGGACATTGCCGCGCTGGTTGTAGTTGATCATGCCGGCGATCGCGCCGAGCTTGACCGTCGCCAGCATCGTGAACAGGTCGGTCGGGCAGTTCTTCGACAGGATCGCGACGACGTCGCCGGTGCGCACCCCCTTCTCGGCGAGTACCGCGGCGTAGGTGTTGACGATGCGGTTGGCGTCCCCGTAGGTGACGGACTTGCCCTCGAATCGCACGAAGGGGCGATCGGGGTGGTCGGCGGCATGGCGTTGGAAGATCGAACCGATGGTCCGCTTGGCATCGGCCGGGCGCCGGATCAGGCCGGGAGCGTGTCTGATCATCTGATGGGCCTGCGGCGCCATCTTGAGCACACCTTTGACCAGGTCTGTGATTCCGACGGTGTCCTGAGACGACATCGACTTACTCGCTCTCGGGGTTGGACGACGATGGCGTGTGCTGCCCGGCGCGGAACGTCGCGGCAACTCGTTGGCACACCCTACCGGTCAGTAGCATGACGCAGCGCACCCTCCACCGTTTCGGTGACGACGAGCCGGTCGAGCGAGCTCTGTGCGACGAATCCCGGCGCCACCAGATCCTGCAGCCACGACAGCAGCGGCGTGTAGAAACCGGACGGGTCGAGCAACACGACAGGCTTGGCGTGCATCCCCAGAAAGCCGCCGGTCCACGTCTCGAAGAGTTCCTCGAGCGTGCCGATCCCACCGGGCAGTGCGATGAAGCCGTCGGCGCTCTCGTCCATCAACCTCTTGCGTTCCCGCATGGTCTCGGTGATGACGAGCTCGTCGGCGTCGAGATCGGCGACCTCGCGGTCCATCAGTGCCCGCGGGATGATGCCGACCGTGCGGCCCCCGGCGGCGCGGGTGGCCGCGGCGACCGACCCCATCATCGACACGTTGCCGCCCCCGGACACCAGGGTGTGCCCGGCCGAGCCGATGGCCGTGCCGAGCGTGGCGGCAAGATCGAGATACTCCTGCCCTACTCCGGTGCCCGATGCGCAATACACGCAGATCACGCTCATCGTCAGCCCTGCTTCTTTTGTTCCGCCCGGCGGACCGCGGCCGCCCGGATGATCGCCACCGCCTCGTCCGGCTCGTCGACGACGTGGAGTAGATCGAGATCGTCGGGGGAGATCATCGCCTTGCCGACCAGGACGTCGCGCATCCAGTCGAGTAGTCCGCTCCAGTGCTCGCGGCCGACGAGCACGATCGGGAAGCGGACGACCTTTTTGGTCTGCACCAGCGTCAGCGCCTCGAACAGTTCGTCGAGGGTGCCCAGACCGCCGGGCAGACAGACGAACGCCTGCGCATACTTCACGAACATGGTCTTGCGGACGAAGAAGTAGCGGAAGTTCATGCCCAGATCGACCCACGGGTTCAGATGCTGTTCGAAAGGCAGCTCGATGTTGAGTCCGATCGAGGTCGCCGACGATTCGAAGGCCCCCTTGTTGGCCGCCTCCATGGATCCGGGCCCACCGCCGGTGATCACGGCGTAGCCGGCCTCGCCGAGCGCGCGCCCCATACCGACCGCGAGCTCGTAGCCGGGCGAACCGGGTGTGAGGCGCGCCGACCCGAACACGGTGACCGCCTCCGCGACGTCGGACAGTGCGTCGAAGCCCGCGACGAACTCCGATTGGATGCGCAACACCCGCCAGGAGTCACGCATGGTGCGTTCGGCCCGGCGCTCGGCGTCGCGAGGATCGACCCATTCGAGCAACCGGCGGTCGGTGGTGTGTTCGTCGGCTTCGCCCGGGCGCAGCCGCATCGGCCCGACGTAGCGGGTGCCCCGCCGATCATCGACGATGCGCTCACCACCCGGCTGCTCGTCACGATCTGCTGGATCGGCATCGCTCGCGGAGGTCGTCATGGCGGTAACGCTAATGCGCCCGCGGGCACCGGCACCAACGGTAGGGACTGCGCGTCAGCCCAAGTAGTGCCGTAGCAGGTCGTTGACCTCACGGATCTGTTCGACCGGCACACGCTCGTCCACGCGATGCGCCAGGCTGGGGTCGCCGGGCCCGAGATTCACCGCGGGAATTCCCCGTGCCGAGAACCGCGACACGTCGGTCCAGCCGTATTTCGCGCGGAACCGGCCACCCGCGGCGTCGACGAGGGCGGCGGCGGCCGGATGTGCGAGTCCCGGTAGTGCGCCCGCGGCCGAGTCGGTCACTTCCATACTCACCGCGCCGGAATCGAGGGGGCCGGCGAACACCTCACGCAGATGTGCGAGCGCGTCGTCGATGCTGCGGTCGGGCGCAAAGCGGAAGTTGACGTCCACGTGGGCGGCATCGGGTACGACGTTGCCTGCCACCCCGCCACCGATCGAGACCGCGGACAGGCCTTCGCGGTACCCACACCCGTCGATGTCGACACGCCGCGGCGAGTAGTGGTCAAGGATGGTGAGCACCTCACCCAATTTGTGGATCGCGTTGTCGCCCATCCACGCTCGGGCCGAATGTGCCCGTGTCCCCGTAGTCGACAACCGCACCCGCACCGTGCCCTGACAGCCGGCCTCGATCTGGCCTGCGGTCGGCTCACCGAGGATCGCCACGTCGCCGGCAAGCCAGTCCGGTAGCTCTCGTTCGATCGCGCCGAGGCCGTTGAACTCGGCGGCGATCTCCTCGCAGTCGTAGAAGATGAGAGTGAGATCGTGGCGCGGGCTCGCCATGGTGGCCGCCAGATGCAGGAACACCGCGTCACCGGACTTCATGTCGACGGTCCCGCATCCGTGCAGCACGTCGCCCTCGGCGTCGTCGACGGTGCGGCGACTCGGCAGATTTCCTGCGACCGGCACGGTGTCGAGATGGCCGGCGAGGATGACCCGGCTACCGAGTCCGCGGTTGGTGCGCGCCAGCACCCGGTTGCCGTGCCGCAGGATATCGAATCCGCTGGTCTGCTCGCGCAACGCGGACTCGACGGCGTCGGCGATGACCGCCTCGCTGCGGGATTCGCTGTGGATATCGACCAGTGCCGCGGTCAGGTCGACGGGGTCACCGTGCAGATCGAGCTCGCTCACCACACCACCGTAACCGGGCACTCGAGCGTAGGCTGAGCGCCCATGCGCGCAACCGTCATCCACGCCCCGGGCGACATCCGGCTCGACGATCTCGATCAGCCCCGCATCATTGATCCCACCGACGCGATCATCCGGGTGTCGGCGACCTGCGTCTGCGGCTCCGACCTGTGGAATTACCGCGGTATCAACAAGATTGCGCGTCCGACGCCGATGGGCCACGAGTACGTCGGCGTCGTCGAGGACGTCGGTGCCGAGGTGACGACGATACGTCCCGGGCAGTTCGTGATCGGCTCGTTCACCGCCTCCGACAACACCTGCGCCATCTGCCGTGCGGGATATCAGACCGGATGCGTCCACGCCGCGCCCGTGCGCGGCGCGCAGGCGCAGTACCTGCGGGTGCCGCTGGCCGAGGGCACCCTGGTGGCGACCGACGAGATACCCGACGACGATCTCGTGCCCGACCTCCTCGCGGCCTCCGACGTGCTGGGCACGGGATGGTTCGGAGCGGTTGCCGCACAAGCGGGTCCGGGTAAGACGGTGGCGGTCGTCGGCGACGGCGCCGTCGGACTGCTGGGGGTTCTGGCAGCCCGCGAGCTCGGCGCCGAACGCATCATCGCGATGAGCCGGCACGAGCCGCGTCAACGCCTGGCGCTCGACTTCGGCGCGACCGACATCGTCACCGAACGCGGCGCCGACGGCGTCGCCGCCATCAAGGAGCTGACCGGCGGACTCGGGGCCCACTCGGTGATCGAGGCCGTCGGGACCGACGAATCGATGTCCCAGGCGATCGACTCGGCCCGGCCGGGTGGCCACGTGGGCTTTCTCGGTGTGGCGCACGGCGTCACCATCTCCGGGGACACCCTGTTCCGGCGGCTGGTACATCTCCATGGCGGTCCGGCCCCGGTGCGCCGCTTTCTGCCCGAACTGGTCGACCTGATCGTGTCGCGAAAGATCGCTCCCGGCAAGGTGTTCGACCTGACGCTACCGCTCGACGAGGTGGCCGAGGGCTATGCGGCGATGGACGAACGCCGCGCGATCAAGGCACTGCTCCGTCCATAGTGGGCACGTCCGTGGTGTCGACGAAGACGGTTGCGCCGTCAGAACGGCTGGACATCGCTCTCGGAAACCGCGATATAGATGTCTACCGATTTCCCTTCCGGTCGGCGGGACACGGACGTAGCCTGAGGTAAGCGGATTCTTCCACCTGAGGAGATGGTCACCCATGTCCGCACATCATCACCAGTCACACGGCCAGCACCCCATGGGTGTGATGGCGTTCTTCCTGCTCCTTCTCGGCTTCGCGGGTTTGGCCGTCCTGGTGGTCTCCGCGGTTGCCGGCAACGCGGCGCTGGCCGCCGTGGCTGCCGTCGTGATGGTGGCGGCATTCGCGGTGGCTGCCACGACGATGGCCATGTTGGGTCGCCGACTGCACCACAGCGCGTTCCTGCCCGATTACACCTCCGTGGAACAAGAGCATTACCTGCGCGACTACCGCCATCAGGTCTGAACCGACGCCCTCACGCCTGCCGCGGGTGTCACCGGTAAGCTCGGTTGCCGTGACAAACAACGGTGCACACGCAGTCGGAATCGCCACGGTGACCAACGGAGGGTCGGCCGACCCCGGCGTCGTCCTCGACGTCTGGTTCCCGGAGCCGCAGCTCGGCACGAACGGGCACAACGGCACCACGATTCTCGATGACGACGCGGTTCCCGGGGAGTTGCGCGATCTCGTCGGCGCGGATGCCGTTCGCCGCGTCAAGACCGTCCCCGTGGCGACCACCATCACCGATCTGGCCGCAGCACCCGTCGACGCCTACGACATCTATCTGCGCCTGCATCTGCTGTCGCATCGCCTCGTCACCCCGAACTGCACCAGCCTCGAAGGGATCTTCGGGTTCCTGTCGAACGTCGTGTGGACCAACCACGGACCGTGCCCGGTCGAAGGGTTCGAGAAGATCCGAACCGGACTCAAGGCGCGCGGCGCGGTAACCGTCTACAGCATCGACAAGTTCCCCCGCATGGTCGACTACGTGGCGCCCGGCGGCGTGCGGATCGGCGACGCCGACCGCGTTCGCCTCGGCGCGCACCTTGCCCCCGGAACGACGGTGATGCATGAGGGCTTCGTCAACTACAACGCGGGAACCCTCGGCGAATCGATGGTCGAAGGCCGCATCTCGTCCGGTGTGGTCGTCGGTGACGGGTCCGACATCGGCGGCGGCGCCTCCACGATGGGCACCTTGTCCGGCGGCGGCAAAGAGCTTGTCGCACTGGGCAAGCGCTGCCTGCTGGGAGCCAACTCCGGCTGCGGTATCCCGCTCGGTGACGACTGCGTCGTCGAGGCCGGACTGTATCTGACGGCAGGCACCAAGGTCGCCGGACCGGACGGGACGACGATCAAGGCCCGCGAACTCGCCGGCCAGTCGAACCTGCTGTTCCGCCGCAACAGTCTCACCGGCGCCGTCGAGGTGGTGCCGTTCAAGGGCGACGGAATCGCCCTCAACGCGGCACTTCACAAGAACTGAGGCGCTCGGCGAGAACTGTCGGCAGCGCTCGTGCGGGAGCGTGGCCGAAAAGTTCAAGACGCGCGGCCGGCGGCGGATCTATGTTCATGCCATGACAGATCCAGACATCTCCACCCCGCCCGTCTCCTCCCCACCCATCTCCTCACCGGCCCGTCCGGTTCTCGATGCCGTGTCCGTCGTGGTCGGCGATATGGCTGCGACCATCGCGTTCTACTCGCGGCTCGGCCTGCGGTTCGAGCCCGGCGCCGAGCAGGCACCACATGCGGAGACATCGGCGGGCTCGATGCGGGTGCTCTTCGATACCCGCGCCGTCATCGAGTCGTTCATGCCCGGATGGACACCACCGGCGGGCGGGCACCGACTCGCACTCGCCTTCGCGTGCGCCTCACCGGCCGATGTCGACCGAGACCACAAGGCGCTCGTCGCGGCGGGATACCGGTCGGTGCTCGACCCCTTCGACGCGCCGTGGGGACAGCGCTATGCGGTGATCGCCGATCCCGACGACAATCCCGTCGACCTCTACAGCGCGCCGGCCTGATCGGGATCGGTGAATGCGGTCGGCGGCGCACCCGCGAGCTCGACGAACTCGCGATACATGTGCGCGTAGTCGGCGTACCCCACGTGCTGGGCCACCTCCGACAAGCCTCGGCCCGTGCCGGTGATCAGCGTCAGGGCCGCGCGCATCCGCAATATCCGGGCCAGCGTCTTGGGTCCGTAACCGAAGCACTGCAACGAGACTCGGTGCAGCGTCCGCACCGACACCGACACCGCGTCAGCACACGCGGCGACCGGCGTCCCGTGGCGCAGATGTTCGGTGGCCGCGCCGATCCAGGGTGGGGCCGGCTCACCGGGACGTGCGGCACACAGCTCGACGAGCATCGCGCCGACGTTGTCGGTGGCCGACAGCATCTCCGACCAGCGCCCGACCTCGGCGGCCGGCCACACGTCGGACAACCGAATCCGCAGATCCCGGAACTCCGATGCCGGAATCCCGAGCAGCCCCGGGGCATGTCCGGGAGCGAACCGCAGCCCCGTCATGTCACGCGGGCGCCCGGTGCGAAAGGTGTTCGCCACAGTGTCGGGACCGGCCACCAGCAGGTCGTCGCCGGTCCAGATCAGATCCATGCACCCATCGGGCAGGATGACCGCCTCGCCGGCCGGGGCGTGGTTGCGCCACAGCGTTGCCGGTCGCTGCGGACGACCGGCGCGGTTCATCGGTTCCGGCTCGCGGCTCAGGCGGCCAGCCGCGCGACGGCCGCAGCGATACGCTCGTCGGTGGCGGTCAGCGCGATCCGCACGTGTTCGATGCCGGCCGGGCCGTAGAAGTCGCCGGGCGCCACCAGGATGCCGCGGCCCGCAAACCAGTCGACGGTCTCCCGGCACGGTTCCCCCCGGGTGGCCCACAGGTACAGGCCGGCCTCGGAGTGGTCGATGTCGAAGCCGGCACCGCGAACCGCCGCGGCCAGTTCGGTGCGACGCTTCTCGTAGCGGACGCGCTGCGCGTCGACATGTTCGTCGTCACCGAGTGCCGCGGTCATCGCCACCTGGATCGGATAGGGCACCATCAGACCGGCATGTTTGCGCACCGCGAGAAGCTCGGCGATCAGCTCCCGGTCGCCGGCGAAGAATCCGGCACGGTAGGACGCCATATTCGAGATCTTCGACAGTGAGTGCACCGCCAGCAGCCCGGCATGGTCCCCGTCGGAGACGCGTGGATCGAGGATGGACACCGCCTCGGCGTCCCAGGACAGACCCAGATAGCACTCGTCGGAGATGACGACGGTGCCACGTTCACGTGCCCAGGACACCACCTTGCGCAGATGGTCGACACCGAGCACCTTCCCGGTGGGATTCGACGGCGAGTTGAGGAACAGGACCGCCGCCCGGGCCGGACCCAGTGCCACCGTCGAATCGGCGCGCACCGGGGTCGCCCCGGCCAGCAACACACCCACCTCGTAGGTCGGGTAGGCGACCTCTGGGATGACGACCAGGTCGCCTGCTCCGACGCCCAGCGTGGACACCACTCCCGCGATCGCTTCTTTGGTGCCGATGACCGGCAGGATGCCCGACTCGTCGAGGCCGGCGACGCCGTAGCGGCGTGTCAGTGCCTCGGCGGCGGCCGTCCGCAACTCGGTGGTACCGGTCGTCGTCGGGTAGCCGGGGAACTCCGAGCCGCGTGCCAAACCGTCGCGGATCACCGGGTCGACCGGATCGACCGGTGTCCCGACCGACAGGTCGACGATCGCGTCCGGATGCGAATTGGCCAGCGCCTTGGCACCGGTGAGGGTGTCCCACGGAAAGTCGGGAAGGACGGCGCTGACCCGGCGCCGGGCCGGGCGGGAGGCGGTCACCGCGAACTCAGTCCTCGTCCTCGTTCATCGGGGGCAGCGCCTTGATGAACGGCGGGTCGTAATCGACCTTGCCGACCTTGCTCGCGCCCCCTGGCGATCCGAGATCGTCGAAGAAATCGGCGTTGGCGCTGACATACGGATCCCATTCGTCGGGGACGTCGTCCTCGTAGAAGATCGCCTCCACCGGACACACGGGCTCGCAGGCGCCACAGTCCACGCATTCATCCGGTTGGATGTAGAGACTGCGACCACCTTCATAGATGCAATCGACCGGGCACTCCTCCACACATGCCCGGTCCATCACGTCCACGCAAGGTTCCGCGATGATGTAGGTCACCACACACTCCTTTGTTGCAAGCACTCAGGCCGACCCACCGCTGTGATGGGCCGAGACGAACGCGAGGGCTGTTCGCGCCGAACACGCCCGCGACGGCACCCGCAGCCCCGGCCGCGCACACGTGTACCTCCACAGTATCTGCCTGCCGACGGGGCAACCGACACCCGGCCCCCGACCTGCGGATGACGGCCAGGGCGTCGGCCATCGGTGGCAAGTGGTTGCATTCACCCTGACGACAACCCTCGCGCCGGCGCCCGGCGGCGTTCACCCTGGTCGGGTGAGCACTCCGTCGCTTCGATGTAGCGGTCCCGCGTCACCGCACCCGGCCCGCTCCCATCGACCATCGATCACCGGAGGACACATGACCTCGACACTGCCACCGCGAACCGCACATACCCGTCCGGTCAATCGCCACACCGCCGCTCATCTGCCGACCCGCCTGCGCCCGGCCGACCTGCTACGCATCACCGATCAGGGAGTTGCCGACGTCCTCGACGGACGCTACGACCACCTCATGCCCACTGCCTGGGATCCGGTGGAACGGTGGTCGACACGCCTGGAAACCGACGACGACCTCGACCTGTGGCTGATCAGCTGGACACCCGACCGCTCGACCGACCTCCACGATCATGCCGGTTCGCTCGGCGCGCTGACCGTTCTGTCAGGCGCCCTGCGCGAATACCGGTGGACCGGCGACGATCTTGCCCTGCGGATCCTCTCGGCCGGAGATCAGGCGGCCTTTCCGCTCGGGTGGGTGCACGACGTCCAACATCACGACAGCACTCCCCCGGTGCGTGGACTCGCCGACGACCGGCCGGCCGCCCCCGCGCCCGGCGAGCTCACCTCGGCCGGGCCGACGCTGAGCGTGCACGCCTATTCGCCGCCGCTGACCGCGATGTCGTTCTACGAGGTCACCGAGTCGGGGACGCTGCGACGCAGCCGCACCGAGCTGACCGACGAACCCGAGTAGTCCGCTCTATCGTGAACTCATGCCGATGACCATCGACGACATGCTGTCCGCGGCACGCAGATCCCTCCGGCGCCTGCCCGCGGCACAGGTCGACGCCGAACTCGCGGCCGGAGCCGTCCTCGTCGACATCCGCCCGGCCGCGCAGCGCGCCGCCGAGGGCGAGGTACCCGAGGCCCTCGTCATCGAGCGGAACGTGCTCGAGTGGCGGTGCGACCCGGCCGGTGACGCGCACCTCGACGAGGCGACCGATCACGACGTGCGCTGGATCATCCTGTGCTCGCAGGGCTACACCTCGAGCCTCGCCGCGGCGTCGCTGCAGCAACTCGGTCTGCACCGGGCCACCGATGTCGTCGGCGGATTCGAGGCGCTGGCGCAGGTGCGCGCCGCGCGATCAGGCGAGGGCCGGCCAGGGGTGCGGTGACGGAATCCGGTCGGCAGCCAACCCGCTGACCGGATTACTCAGTGCGCCAACATGTTCGGCCAGCGCAGGATCGATCCACCTCGACGCGCCGCGGATATAGGGCGGCTGCGCGGTCAGACGTTCGGTCAGCGTGAATCCGCAGTCGGCGGTGATCTCGGCGAGGGCGTCCAGATTCGGCCACGGACGTTCGGGATTCACGTGATCGGGCGTCAGCGGTGACACACCGCCCCAGTCGTCGACGCCGGAGGCGATCAGCGCGGCACACTCGGCCGCCGACACCAGATTCGGCGGTGCCTGAATACGCATGTGCGCTCCGAAGACCACGCGGGCGGTCGCCACCGTCGCGAGGAATTCGGTCATCTCCGCATCGGGCGTGCCGCGCATCGCGGTGTCCGGCTTGGCCCGGAAGTTCTGGATGATGACCTCCTGGATGTGTCCGCCGGCACGGGCGATCTCGGCCATCGCGAGTAGCGATTCGGCCCGCTCGGTGAGATCCTCTCCGATTCCCACCAAAATGCCGGTGGTGAACGGGATTCCGACGTCGCCGGCGTCGCGCAGCACCTGCAGCCGCACCAGCGGATCCTTGTCCGGACTGCCGTAGTGCGGCATACCCTTCTCGGTGAACAGCCGTCGCGACGTGGTCTCGAGCATCATCCCCATCGACGGTGCGACAGGCCGCAGGGTCGCCATCTCCTCGGCGCTCATCACGCCCGGATTCAGGTGCGGCAGCAGGCCGGTCTCGGTGAGTACCGCCACCGCGGCCGCACGCACATAGTCCAGCGTGGAGGTGTAGCCACGCTCGGCGAGCCACTCGGCGGCCTGTGGCCACCGGTCCTCGGGCCGGTCACCGAGAGTGAACAATGCCTCCTTGCAACCGAGTTCGGCACCTCTGCGGGCGATGTCGACGACCTCGCCGAGCTCGAGAAACATGCCCTGCCCGGCGCGGGCGAGTTTGCCCGGCACCGTGACGAAGGTGCAGTAGTGACACCGATCCCGGCAGAGTTTGGTCAGGGGGATGAACACCTTGCGGGAGTAGGTGACCTGCCCGGCGCGCCCTGTCGCGGCCAGCCCCTCGTCGCGCAGTCCGGCCGCAACCTCTTGCAACGCTTGAAGTTCCGCGCCCGAAGACGACAGCAGCGTGCGCACCACCTCGACGTCGGGTGGGTCTTGCTGTGCCGCGGCGGCGAGTGCTGCGGTCTGTGCCGACTGCTGCATTGATCCTCACTCCCCTAGCTCGATGACGGACGGCTCGGTGACGGACGGCCCTGTGACGTATGGCGCTGGTTCGAATCTACCGTTGCGTTCCCGGAATGACACCGCGGTACCCGGCCACAGCAATGTCAGGCGCCCGCTGCCGGGATCGACATACCAACTGCCGCAACCGGTCAGCCACACCGTCTCGGCACTGCGGTCGTCGATCTCGCGGGTGTAGGCGCGTTCGGCCGCCGCGGTCACCTCCAGCGACCTGACGGTCTGCCGTGCCATATGGTCGAGAGCGCCGACGACGTAGTCGAGTTGAGTCTCGATCATGTAGATCGCCGAGTTGTGGCCGAGTGCCGCATTGGGGCCGTCGAGCACGAACATGTTGGGGAATCCGGCGACCACCGTGGACGCATAGGACACCATGCCGTTGCGCCAGTGCTCGGCGAGGACCTCCCCGTCGCGACCACGCACGCGCGAGGCCACCGGCGGGCGGGCGGCCTCGAAACCCGTTGCCATCACCACGATGTCGAGGTCGTAGCTGCGGCCACTGGCCGCCCGGGCCTTGGTTTCGACCACCGATTCCAGCGCACTGGGCTCGAAGACCACGTTCTCGCGCAGGAGTGCGGGATAGAAGTCATCGCTGAGAAGGATGCGCTTGCAACCGATCTCGTAGTCGGGCAAGAGTTCGGCGCGCAATACCGGGTCGGGGATCTGGCTCTGCAGATGTCCGAGAGCGCGGCCGCGGATCTCGGTGATGTCGGGGTGGTGCCGCAGTCGTTGGGCAAAAGCGTTGTCCGCGTTGCGCAGTAACTCGTCGCGGTGAGCTGCGGCCGTCGCCGGGTCGACGAGCGAGGCCCGCTCCTCGGCGTCGAGCAGGCGATCCGCACGCGGGACGATGTAGGGCGGTGTCCGGCTGAAGACCACGAGCTCGGCGGCATCGTGTGCCATATGCGGGACGATCTGGATCGCCGATGCCCCGGTGCCGACGACACCGACGCGCTTGTCCGTCACCTCGAGATCGGGATCCCATTGCGCGGTGTGCACCACCGGCCCGGGAAACGAGTCGAGCCCCTCGATGGCGGGGACCTTCGGTTCCGACAGCCGGCCCACCGCGAGCAGCAGCACCCGTGCGCTCAGCGTTGCGGGACCCGCCGCGCCGACGGTCGTCAGGTGCCAGCGCGCCGCCACCGCATCCCAGGTGGCCGACATGAGTTCACAATCGAGCCGGATGTGCGGATCGAGCCCCTCGTCGCGGACGGTCTGCTCGAGGTACTCGCGGATCTCCGCCCCGCCGGGATAGATCGCCGACCAATCGGCCGGGGGCCGGAAGGAAAACGAATAGAGGTGTCCCGGGATGTCACAGGCGATGCCGGGATAGATGTTGTCACGCCAGGTGCCGCCGACCGCACCGGCGCGTTCGAGTACCACAAAGGATTCACGTCCCCGCCGCGCCAGCTGGGTGGCCATGCCCAGCCCGGCGAACCCCGCCCCAACGATGGCGACGTCGATGGAGGTGACGGACCCGGTCACCGGCCTACCCGGTCGAGGCGAAGCAACTGCCCGGCGTCGGGTTGCCGATAGGCGGTGGTGCGGCGGCGAGGTACCCGCCCGGCCCGCTCGGCGAAGCCGGTGAGGGCCGCCGGGTCCAGCACCCGTCCGGCCTCCGCCCCGGCCGTTGGCAACAGCTCACCATCGAGCAGCATGCCGCCGATATCGTCGACGCCGCCGAGCAGCACGTCGTCGACGACGTCGGGATCGAGTTTCGTCCACGCGACCTGGACATGGTCGAACGCGCCGAGTGTGAGCAGCCGGGCCACGGCGTGCACCGCGCGGGATTCGCGCGGCGACGCCGTGCGCACCGCATGCGATCGCAGGTGCGGCGGCGTGTTGTCGGCGACCATCGGCATCAGGATGAGCTCACTGAAGCCGCCGGTACGCGACTGGATCTCGCACAGCCTGCGCAGATGAGCCACCTGGTGGGCGGGAGTTTCGACATGCCCGTACAACAACGTGGCCGTGGAAAACAGTCCCGCCGCGTGCGCCGCCTCGATGACCTCGATCCACTGGTCGGCAGCGGCCGGTACGCCCGGCGGAGCCAACACACGACGGACCTCGTCATCGAGGACTTGCGCCGCGGTGCCCGGCACGGACCCGAGTCCCGCCGATCGTGCGCGCTGCAGGAATTGGTCGATGCCGATCCCCATCCGGGACGCCGCATCGCGGATCTCCGGCGGCCGCAACGCGTGCAGATGCACCGGTGCAGCGGCGGCGATCCGTTCGATGAGCCGCAGATAGCCGTCGGCGGGGGCATCGGCGGGCAGCGGGCCCTGCATGCAGATCTCCGTGGCGCCGAGGTCGTGGGCCTCGACGACGAGGTCCTCGAGCCGCGGCCGCCCGGTGAGGCCGGCCGCGACGGCGGTGTCGAGGTTCCGGTTCACGACGAACGTCAGGGCGTCCGGATCGGTGACGGCGCGCCGGGCGGCGTCGGCGTGCGCGCACAGCTCCTCGAGTTGCTCGCCGTCGGCGCCGAGCAGCGCCACCCACTCGTCATCGGTGAGAGTCGGTGCGGTGGTGAGAGTCGGTGCGGTGACGGGATCCGGTGCGGCACCGTCGATAGGCGTGCGATCGGAGAACCACCCGCCGACCCGCTCCAGCGCCGCGGCGACCTGCTCGACGGGGGCTCGGTGCTCGACCGCCCACGCGCGCAAAACCATGTTCACACTGTAACCGTCGCGGCATTCCTGCCCGGTCGGGCTCGAGTGTCGCCCGACGCCGAGGACGACCTATGTCCGGTCGGGCCGTGGCAGGCGGCCCGACCAGATCACCGCCACCGGAATCCCGAGGCCGAACAGGACCAGCATCCCGGTGGCCGGAATCGTGGTGCCGCCCAGATAGAGGGCGGTGTCGCCACCCGGACCGGTGAACGCCGCGATGAGCAGCACCAGCACCCATGCCGCCAAGGGTGCGAACCGCACGGGCGAGTCGGTGGTTCGCGACGCGAGCCAGAGCAGCGCCACGTTGACCAATCCGGCGAGGACGGCCACGACCGGGATCGGCTGCCCCCACCATCGCAGGTAGCAGAATCCCACCGACATCAGCCCGACGACGAACCCGTCGACGACGAGTAGCGCCAGCATCAGGCGGTCGAACCAGCGTGTCACGGGTGTGCCTGCGTGACGTCGGTGATCACGCCGTCCGGCCGGAACAGATCGGTGCCGCGGCGCCCGGCGTCCGGGCTACTCGGGCTGTCCAGGCGGCGCAAGATGAAGTACTCCGTCGCCAGGATCGGCTGGGCGATGGTGTTCGACAGCGCGTAGTCGGTCCGCGACGGCGACACCGTCACCTGCGTCGCGTGCGCGGCCAACGCGTCGACCTTGCGTTCATAGACTGCGCTGACATCGAGTTCGGTGGTGACCTGCCCATCGGGATAGCTGGGCAGTTCGCCGTCGCGGGGCAGCCGCCAGCCGTCCGGGACCCGCTCGGCCGCCGCGCGGAGACCGGCGCGCAACGCGCTGTCCTCGGTCACCGACTCGTAGACGAGGTAATCGGTGCCGGTGCGCCGCGTCGCGATGGGCAGCGCCGCCATCGACGCCTCGTGGACCATCATGTGGTCGGGGTGTCCGTAGGTCCCGGCGGAGTCGTAGGTGACCACGACCTGCGGATCGAAATCGACGATCTCGTCGACGAGGGCGCCGACCACCGCATCGAACGGGCCCTGGGCGAGCGCCCGCGGATGCTCGGCCGAGGGCGTGCCGGCCATCCCGGAGTCCCGCCACCGGCCGGCACCACCGAGGAAGCGGGGTCGCAGCGGTGCGCGGCCCGGCGGCGTGAGCGCGGCGAGTGCGCTGGTGAGTTCATGGATGCGGTAGCCGCCGAGTTGGTCGGCCCCGCCGTCGGCGGCCAACTGCGCCCACTCGTCGCCGATCACCTCCCCCTCTTCGCCGAGGGTGAAGGTGAGCACCCGCACGTCGACGCCTTCGGCGAGATACCGGGCGATCGTGCCGCCGGTCATGATGGTCTCGTCGTCGGGGTGGGCGTGCAGCAACAGCAATCGCCGGCCGGGTGTCGTCATGTCAGATCCCAGCTCATTTCAGATCCCACGTTGCTGCGGTGCCGTAGATGGATGTCTGGATCGGGCCGGCCAGCGGGACGCCGGTCACCGCACGGGTCACCCCGACGAGCATGCTGTCCTGGTAGAGCGGCAGATAGATCGCCGCTCCGGCCAGCAGCGGCTCGGCCTCGGCGAGCATCGGGGCCGGGTCGTCGGCCGAGAGCGCCTGGCGGGCCAGTGTGATCAGTGCCGGATCACAGACTCCTGAGGTGTTGCTGGCGTAGACGGTGGTCGCGCCCGACGCATCCTGCCCGGGCGCGACGCTGGTCGGCGTCGGGGGGGTCGACAACGATGGCGCGGTGCCGGGTTTCGGTTGATCACAGTCGACCTGTGAGGCGAGCGCGGCCTCCGGCGGTACCCCGAGTCCGGTCCATCCGACGACCAGATCGACACGCGAGTCGGTCAGTGCGACCCCGTAGAGATCGCTGTTGGGCAACGACACCACTCCCGCCCGCACCCCGGCCGACCGCAGCTGGTCGACGATGTTGGCGGCCGCCGACGTCGAGCGCGGATCACCGCTGATCGCCCCGACGCGGACCACCAGGTCGTGCCCATCCTGCCCGTACGGGATGACGCCATCTGGCACGGGTGCGACGCTCGGCGCCGCCGATGACGGGGAACCGCCCGGACTCGACGAGTCGCTCGGACGCGACGCCGTCGTACTCGGCGCGGCGGACCCGGTCGATGTCTCGGTACCCGATGCCGGCGGACCAGATGCCGGCGGACCAGATGCCGGTGCGCCCCGCCGGTAACCGGCCGACGCGAGCAGGTCGTCGATCGCCTGCGACGACGGGCGCGGTCGATTCACCGGGAAATAGCCCGGATCAGACGGCGCGTACACCGTGTTGGCGTACTGCTGGATCACTCCCTCACCCGCACCGGCCAGCGACGCGAGGTTGGTGTCGATCATGCCGAGGACGGCGCGGCGCACCTCGACCCGGTTCATCACCGGGGTGCGCGCGTTCACACTGATCGTCAACGCCCGCGAGGTGGGACTGCGCTGACCGGTCAGGCCGGGCACCGCGGTGAGTTCGGCCGCGGTCGCCGGCCCGGCACCCACGGTCGCCAGCGCCGAGCCACCCGACCGGATCGAGTCGACCATCTGCGAGTCGGTACCTGCGCGGCGCAGCACCACCTGATCGAGTTTCGACGGCGTCATCCAGTAGCGGTCGTTGCGGATCAGCCGCACCTCGTCGCGGGTCGGATCGAGGGAGAAGATCTGAAATGGTCCGGCCGACACCGGCTTTCCCGAGTCCATTCCGGTCTGAAATCCAGCCGGGGTACCCCGCAGGACGTGACTGGGAAGCAGGTTGGTGAACAGTTCGCGCCACTGCGGATAGGGCTGGGCGAAACGCACCTCGACGACCTTGCTGCCGGCGCTGGAGGTCACCGAGTCGATCAGCCGGTAGCCGGCCGGTGCCACCACATTCGGCTGGCGCGACATCTGCTGCCACAGATAGTTGAAATCGTCCCCGGTGACCGGGAGCCCGTCGGACCATTGGGCGTTGGTGTGGATGTGGTAGGTGACGGTGAACGGCTGGGTGGAGGTGACCTCGGCGGAGGTCACCAGCGCGTCGTTGCGGTGCCATCGGACGCCGTCGGGGGTCTGAACGGGCAGGAAGGCACTGGGCAGCGTCATCGCCGCGATCGCGGTGGTCACCGGATTCTGGTCGGCGCCCAGATGCGGGTTGAACCCGGTCCCGATCGAGTCGGTGGCGACGTAGATCGTCTTCCCATCCGGATATTCGGTCGCGGTCTGCGGGGTCGCGGTGTCCCGGACGGGCGGCGGCGGATCGGCGGTGCAGGCGGCCACCCCGAGAACGGTGATCAGCACCGCCATCCCGAGCAGCAGCGGCCGCACCGTCGAACGCACCACCCGGTGCCGCGCCGCGCGCCCACATCCCTCTTCCATCACGTACCCACTCACCCCCGCCATCGCTCACCCCGACCGTTACCCTCTACGGGATCAGCCCGCAGCGGCATCCCGCGTCTTCGCACGGGAACGCTCCCGGGCCCGGGTGGACGCATCGAGATGCACCTTACGCACCCGCACCACCTCCGGTGTCGCCTCGACACATTCGTCGGCGGCGCAGAACTCCATTGCGCCCTCGAGCTCGAGATGCATCGGCTTGGCGAGGGTCTCCATCACGTCCGCCGACGACTGGCGCATGTTGGTGAGCTTCTTCTCGCGGGTCGCGTTGATGTCGAGATCCTCGGCGCGCGGGTTGATGCCGACGACGTGTCCCTCATAGGTGTCATCACCCGGGTTGACGAAGAAGGTGCCGCGGTCGGCGAGCTGGATCATCGCGAACGGCGTCACCGTGCCTGCGCGGTCGCTGACCAGCGACCCGGTGTGTCGGGCGCGGATCTCGCCGGCCCAGGGCGCGTAGCCGTCGAAGACCGCGTTGGCGATGCCGGTACCGCGGGTCTCGGTGAGGAAGTCGGTGCGGAAACCGATGAGGCCACGCGAGGGCACGGTGAACTCCATCCGCACCCAGGCCGAGCCGTGGTTGTTCATCTGATCCATCCGGCCCTTACGGGCGGCCAGCAGCTGGGTGACCGCGCCGAGGTACTCCTCGGGGACGTCGATGGTGAGGTGCTCGAACGGCTCGTGCACCTTGCCGTCGACCTTGCGGGTGACCACCTGCGGCTTGCCGACGGTCAGCTCGAAGCCCTCGCGGCGCATCTGCTCGACGAGGATGGCCAGCGCGAGCTCACCACGTCCCTGCACCTCCCAGGCGTCGGGTCGGTTGATGTCGACGACGCGCAGCGAGACGTTGCCGATCAGCTCGGAATCGAGGCGGTCCTTGACCATGCGCGAGGTCAGCTTGTGTCCCTTGACCCGGCCGGCCAGCGGCGAGGTGTTGGTACCGATGATCACCGCGATGGCGGGCTCGTCGACCGTGATGCGCGGCAACGGCACCGGATTCTCGGAATCGGCGAGGGTATCGCCGATCATGATCTCCGGGATACCCGCGATCGCGACGATGTCGCCGGCGACTGCCGACTCGGCCGGGGTGCGATCGACACCGACGGTGGCCAGCAGTTCGGTGATCTTGGCCCGCTCGACGACGGCCTCGCCGTCCACCTCGCGGCACCAGGCGACGGTCTGCCCCTTCTTGAGGGTGCCGTTGTGGATGCGCACCAGTCCCAGCCTGCCGAGGAACGGTGAGGCATCGAGGTTGGTGACGTGGGCCTGCAGCGGGGCGTCGGGATCACCCTTGGGCGCCGGGACGTACTCGAGGAGGACGTCGAAGAAGGGATCGAGGTTCTCCCCGGCCGGGACCTCGCCGTTGGCAGGTTGTTCGGTGCTGGCGATCCCGGCGCGGCCCGAGGCGTAGAGGACCGGCAGATCGAGTACGAGCTCGGCGGCCGAGGCGGCCTGCTCGTCGAGGTCGGAGGCCAGGTCGAGCAGCAGGTCGTGGGTTTCCTCGACCACCTCGGCGATGCGGGCGTCGGGGCGGTCGGTCTTGTTGACGACCAGGATCACCGGCAGCGACGCCGACAGCGCCTTGCGGAGCACGAACCGGGTCTGCGGCAGCGGCCCCTCGGAGGCGTCGACGAGCAGCACCACACCGTCGACCATCGACAACCCGCGCTCGACCTCGCCACCGAAATCGGCGTGGCCCGGGGTGTCGATGACGTTGATGACCACCTCGGTGCCGTCGGGCTGGCGACGGTGCACGGCGGTGTTCTTCGCGAGGATGGTGATGCCCTTTTCGCGCTCCAGATCACCGGAGTCCATGACACGGTCGACGAGCTCGGCGCGCTCGCCGAACACCCCGGACTGTCGGAGCATCGCATCGACCAGCGTGGTCTTGCCGTGATCGACGTGCGCGACGATCGCGACGTTTCGGAAGTTGGGAGCAGCGCTCACTGAGATCTCTTTCATGTACGGGGACGGTCGCTCGGCGCACGCACGACGGCGACGCCGACAGACTGACGACGCATAACAGAGTATCGGTTCATTGGGAGAGACCGCGATCACAGCGGGCGCAATCGGCGAAAACGCCAGGTCGCGGCGAGCTCGAGCCACTGTGAGTCTTCCATCGACGCTCTATCGCGCCGCGGCCAGGGGCTGACGCCGCGGGATCAGACGCCGCCCAAACCGGCAGCCAGTTCGGGTATCCACGCGGTGTCGGCGGGCACGAGTTCACCGCGCTCGCCCATCGATGTGAGTGCCTTCGCGTCGACCCACCGCAGGGCGCGGTGTTCGCGGGCCAGCGGCGCGCCGCCGACCACCCGCACCCAGCGGGCAATCAGCACGAGCTCGTCGTTCAGCACGACGTGTTGCCGCAGCGGCTCACCGACGGCGACGTCGATGGCCAGTTCCTCGGCGAGTTCGCGCCGAAGCGCCTCGTCGTCGCGCTCCCCCGGTTCGGCCTTGCCGCCCGGCAGCTCCCACAGTCCGGCCAGTTCCGCCGGCCGCGCACGCTGCGCCAGCAGCAGCCGGGTACCGGTGTCGTCGACGATGGCGCCGGCAAGCACGTGCCGCCTGCTCACTTCCCCACCACCGCAACCCGTTCCGGCACCAATGTCAGGGCCAGCCGGTCACCGACGGCCACGGGCACCGCGGCCACCGCGTCGACCTCGCCGAGGCCGGTGGCCACGCGCACGCGCGGCCCACCCGGCAGATCCGCGACCACCAACGCGGTACCCGTTGCCCCGCTACCGGTTTCGCCCACGGGTACCGGTGTGGCATGAACCGACTCGGCGCGCAGTCCGAGCCGTCCCGTCGATCCGGACAGCTCGACGGCGACCGGCCCGAATTCGGTATCGGCGCGCCCCGATCCGGTGCGGCGGGCGTCGATGATGCTGCTACAGCCCAAGAATCGCGCTGTCCACTCGTCGGTCGGCGTCCGCCACAGCTGGGCAGGCCGGGCGGTCTGCACGATCTCACCGGCACGCATCACCGCGATGGAGTCGGCCATCAACGCCGCCTCGCCATGATCATGGGTGACGACGATCGTCGGAATCCGTGCGGCCCGCACGATCTCGGCGATCTCGACGGCCAGACTGTCGCGCAGTCGACGATCCAGTGCCGCCAGCGGCTCGTCGAGCAGCAACAACCGGGGCCGGGGCGCCAGGGCCCGCGCGAGGGCGACGCGCTGCGCCTGGCCACCGGAGAGTTCCTCGACGCGCCGCTTCGACGTATCGGGCAGCCGCACCAGCTCGAGCATCTCGCCGATGCGATCCGCCATGTCGGATCGGGACCATCGGTGCACCCGGAGCCCGTAGGCAATGTTGGCGGCCACGGTTCGGCCCGGGAAGAGCTGGCCGTCCTGGAACACCACGCCGAAGTCGCGGCGATGGGCGGGCACGTCGGCGAGGTCGGCTCCGTCGAAGCGGATTCGGCCGGCGCCCGGGCGTTGCAGTCCGGCGACCGCACGGATCAGCGTGGACTTGCCGCACCCGGAGGGCCCGAGAAGAGCCGTGACGAGCGAATCCTGGCCTCCCGCAGACCAGTTGAGGTCACCGATCACGGTCTCTGTTCCGTAGCCGACGCTCATGTGCTCGATCTCCAGCATCAGATCAGTGTCCCCGAGCGTGGCCGGACGACCTCGACCGCCAGCACGGCGAGCGAGGTGATGATGACCAGCAGGGTCGATGCCGCCATCGCGGTGGCCAGCTCGGTGGCCCCCGGACGGTTCAACGCCGAACCGATCAGCACCGGCAGCGTGGTGGTGTCGGCACGGGCCAGGAAGCTGGTCGCACCGAATTCACCGAGCGCCATGACAAAGGCGAATCCGCCTGCGGCACCCACAGATCTGCCGATCAGCGGCATGTCGACGGTACAAAAGACCCGTAGCGGACCGGCGCCGAGCACCGCGGCCGCCTCCCGTAGCCTGCCGGGCACCGATTCCAGCGCGGGCAGGACGATCCGGATGACGACGGGAACGGCGATCAGCGCCTGCACACACGGGATCACCACCGGCGATGCGGCGACCTCGGCGGGCAGGGCGGCGAGCACGATCAGGTAGCCGAAGCCCAGGGTGACCGCACTGATGCCGAGGGGGACCATCGCGATCAGGTTGCCCAGGGCACCGGCGACACCGTGCGATCGGTGCAGGGCGATGGCCGCGAGTACACCCACCGCGAGAGCGATCACCATCGCCAGCACTGCGCTGGTCAGCGAATAGCGCAGCGTCGCAAGCGGTGTCACCCCGTTCACGGGCTCGGCCAAGGCCCGGTATCCGGCGAACGTCCATGCACCGCCGGCACTCGGGCGCACCGACCGCAGCGCCAGCACGACGATCGGCCCGAGGAGGACCAGCAGGCTCCAGGCCCAGGCGGCGGCGACCGGAATCCACGTCGGCCCCGTCACCGCCGCGGGCGTCCGACCCGCCCCCGCGGTCCCCGGGGCCCCGGCCGGGCCGGCAAAGATCCTGGTACACAACAGCACCGCGACCACCACGACGATCTGCAACAGCGACAGCATCACCGCTTCGGGGATGCGGAAGTACCCGATGGCCTGTGTGTAGATCTCGGTTTCCAGCGTTCGCAAGGTGCCACCGCCCAAGATGATGATCACCCCGAAACTGGTGGAGCAGAACAGGAACACCAGAGCGGCCGCGCCGCCGATCGCGGGTACCAGCCGCGGCAGCACCACCGAGAACCAGGCGCGCGTACGGGTGGCCCCGAGCGCTCGAGCCGCCTCCTCGGCACGGGTGTCCTGCGAACGCCAGGCCGCACCGACGACCCGCACCACCACCGCGACGTTGAGGAATGCGTGCGCGGCGAGCACCGCGGGCCAGCCGCTCCCCATCCCCAGACCGGCGAGCGGCCCATTCAGCAACGCGCGGAAGGCGACTCCCACGACCACGCTCGGCAATACGAACGGCACGGTCACGATCACCGTCAGCACCACCGATCCCGTACCTGGCAGACGGGCGTAGAGCCACACGATCGGCGCGGCGACGATCAACGCCACCAAGGTGGACGCACCGGCCTGCCCCAGCGTGACAGCGAGCAGGTGCAGCGCATGCGTCCGCGCCAGCAACGTGAACACCGAGTCGCCCGCGGAGTTGACGGCGACCGCCCGGCGCACCAGCGCCGCCACCGGCCACAGGAAGAAGATCCCGAGGAACAGCAGCGGAACGGCATTGCGCACCGTCGTCGCGATGCGCGTCGGGATCGCGTGGCCGCCGGAATTCCTGGATTCGATTGCCCCGCTGTGCGGTGTGCCGGGTTCGGTCGCCGATTCGATCAACGACCGACCGCGGCGCGCCACTGTTCGAGCCACGACTCCCGGTTGTCGGCAATGTATTTCGGCGGCATGCTGACCGTCCACTGCGGCAGCGGCGCCTGTTGCGCCCAGCCGTCGGGCAGTGGCGTGTTCTTCTGGACCGGGTAGACGTACATCGACGACGGCAACGCCCGCTGCACGTCCGGACTCAGCATGAAATCGACGGCCTTGCGCGCACCGCTCTCGTTCTTGGTGCCCTTGAGGATTCCGACGTATTCGACCTGCCGGAAACATCCGTCGAGCAGTGCGCTGGTGCCCGGTGTGGCGGCGGGCGAGGACGCATAGGACAGCACGATCGGCTTGGGACCCTTGCCTTCTCCAGCGCTGAAGAGCTGGTTGTAGGCGATCTCCCAGCCGGACACGATGCTTGCCCCGCCGGCGTTGACGGCCTGCCAGTAGGACTTCCAGTCGTTGCCGAACATGCCGATCGTGGCGAGCAGGAACGCCATACCGGGCGAGGACGTGCCCGGGTCGATCAGTGCCGTCTGCGCGGCATACGCCGGGTTGCGCAGGTCGCGCACGCTCGTCGGCGGTTGCTGGTGGTGGCTGGTGAACCACTTGTTGTCGATGTTGAGGCAGACGTCGCCGCGGTCGACGGCGGTGAGTTCGTGGTTCGAGTCGGGCACGGCGAACTGTGCGGCACCGTCGGCGGCTGCGGGCGGATCGTAGGGGGTGAGCGCTCCGGCATCGATCGGCCGTGAGGCGAAGGTGTTGTCGATGCCGTAGACGACATCGGCCTTCGGTGAGCCCGGCGTCAGCGACACCGTGGACGCGAGAGCGCCCGCGTCACCGGACTTCACGATCTTCAGCGTCAGCCCGGTGTCGGTGCGGAACTTGTCGAGTACCGACTGCGGCAGGCTGAACGAGTCGTGTGTGAGCATCGTGATCTCGGCCGACGACGCGGAGTCCTCGCCGCACGCGGTGAGCACCGTCGCCCCGGCGGCCAGGGCGAGGGCCGCGATCGACAGCCGCCGAAGCGTGGCGGCCACGGGACGAACGGGCCTGCGTACGAACGACTTGGTGCTCACGGGGCTCCCTGGACGATGTCGGTTCTCGATGGACACTTGAGTCCCGGCGCGCGACCGGGTTCCCCCCGGGACACGCCCAGCGGTCCGTACCGGTTTCGGCCCGGACCGGGCGCAACAATCGGCCCGACGGCACTCGCGTTGATCTAACCAGGTGATTCCCCGGCCGACGACCCGGCATCGCGACTTCCGCCGATAACAATTGCATCAACTGTCACTTCTGTAACACACTGGAGCGTTAGGCTGCCTGGACAGCGCCCCACCTTTGGGGCATAGAATGACCCGCGACGTCCGCGGTGTGCTCACCGAGCGCCGGGTCCGATTACTCGCCCACGCCGCAGTGTGTCCGGGTGTCGGGGGACGTCCGAGTCAGAGAACGCCAGCGTGGGCCGTGAATCATCTCGGCGCACACCGACATTGATAGGACTTCGCCTCGTGCGTCTGCCAGTCTCGATGAGCCGATCACGACGTCTGATCGCGGCCTCAGCCGTCGCGCTCGCCACGTCGCTCGCCATCCCCGCGATCGCCTCGGCGGCCCCCAGCACCGCCACCCCGGCAGCCCCGACCCAGCAGTCGCCCGACCAGCAGATCACCCGCCAGCAGCCCCCCGACCAGCGCACCCTCGATTCCCTGGGCGCGTTCGCACCCGCCATCATCGGCGCGGTCACCACACCGGGGCCCGACGGCCGCATCAACGCCGATCTGCTTCACCAGGCACAGACCCTGGCGGACAATCCGCAATTGCCGCCGCAGATCAAGGACATCTGGCGCCAGATCACCGACTTCCTCGGTGAGCCCGGGCGCCAGCAGCTCGCGGCCGCCCAGGCGCCGACCCGGGTGGCCAAGCCCGGCGACCCGGTGATCCCGCAGGGTCCCCACGCACCCCGCATCCAGCAGTTCCTCTATCCCACTCTCGGATTCGGCTGCATGCCCGGCAACGGCAACTCGCTGGGACGCGCGCTCGTCACCGCCGGCCCGCAGGCCGCCCCGGCACCCGGCCCCAAGGTCGGCGAGGCGGGCTATGTCTACACCAGCCTCGGCACCGGTCCGGCAGTCGACAATCCCGCACGCAAACTGTGGGTGAGCTGGCTCAACATCGACAACGGGCGTACCGGTCAGCAGCCACTGACGCGCAATGCCCGGATCAACGCCCAGGACGGGCCGGGCACGTTCACCGGTATCGCGCGCACAGGCAAGGGCCGCATCATCTCGACCATCTACGGTGACCTCACGACCAAGACCAAGGGCAAGGTCATGACCTGCACCATCGCACCGACGATCGGCACCGCGATCATCTGATCCCATCTGACAATCGCGACGGCGCCCCGGCCATTCGGCCGGGGCGCCGTCTGCGCTCTATCCCCGATCGTCGACGGTCTCTCGCCGGTCGCAGCCGCGTCACAACTCGGACTCGCGACTTGTCGATGTGACAACAGCCGTGCTTTGTTTTAACTTCAGCATCACCTGTCACAGTAGTATCAGCGGTCGTATCCGACTCGTGACCGCAGCCGTACCGCCGTTCGAGGAGAACCCATGTCCGCCGTGTCGCGTCCCACGCCGAGTTCATCACCCACCGCGCGCCTGTCCCCAACGACGCGACGCTGGGGACGAGGTGTCGCCGCGGCAGCGATGGCGACGACGCTCGCGCTCGGCGGCGCCGGCCTTGCACACGCCGCTCCCCCGGCCCAGACCGACCAGCCGTCGGGGACGGAACTGCTGAGCAACCTCGAAGCCGAGGCCGTCCCGCTCGACAGCGAACTCGCCGACGCCGTCCGCAAACTCAAGGCCGCCGGCGTCGATCAGGCCGCACTCAAGGCCGCCGAGGCCGTCAAGAACAGCCTCGGACAGATCTCGCCCGACCAGATCACCGGGTCCTTCGGCCAGTTGCCGCTCGGCGAACTCTCCACCGGCACCGCACCGGCCGCCGGAGCACGCCAGGTGGCCGCGGATGCCGATCCGCTGAGCCTGTTGCGTACGGCCGGAATTCAGACCTTCAGTCCGTCGGTCGCACCGTTCTGCGCCGCACCGACCGACGACAATCCGTTGGGTCTCGTCACCGCCGGGGCGGGTGCGGCGCCCGGACCCTGGCCACTCAAGCGCGAACCGACGAGCGACATCAACCAGATCTTGCAGCTGATCCCCGGTGTCAAGATCGATCCACTCGCGCCGATCAATCTCGTCCCCGACGGCCATACCGGATATGCATTCGTTCCCGCCGCCGACACCATCGACGGGAAGATCCAGGTGGCGTGGTTCAACACCACCACCCTGCAAGGTGGCTTCGCCGACCTCAACCCGGTGGGTGGTCCGCAAAGCGCCCTGTTGGCCAAGCTGGTACCCGGCCTCGGGGGCATTCGTCTCGCCCCGGTCAACACCGGCAAGGGCACCATCCTCTCCGCGGTGTACGGCACCGCCCGCAATGGCTCGCAGACCTGCTTCTTCCTGCCCGCCGTCGGCGTCGTCGACACCTCCATGACGACCACACGATGACGACCACACGATGACGACGACACGATGACGACCTCACCATGACGATCACCCTGCGCCGCCGACCCGGATGGGTGGCCACCAGAACCCGGCTGACCGTCGCCGCCCTCAGCACTGCGCTCGCGGTGTCCGGAGGTATCACCGGCTCGGTGATCGGCGTCGCTCACGCCGGCCCGGACGCGGACTCCGCGACCGCCTCCACCGGAACGACCACAACGACTACGACCACAACGGCTACGACCACAACGGCTCCCACCGCAGACCAGCAAGCCGGCTCGGTGTACGCCAACCGCCAGCTCCCCGGTTCTCGTCTCGTCGCCGGCGCACGGGCGGGCAACCTGTTCACCTATTGGAGTGCCGGCGCCGACGGCGACCGGCATCTGAGTACCGGAACGCTGTACCTGCCGACGCCATCGGCACCCGCGGGCGGTTACCCGCTGGTGGTGTGGGCGCATGGATCTCGTGGTCTCGCCGATGGTTGCGCACCCACCCTGCACCCCACCGACACCGATGTGGATCAGCTCCGCACCTGGCTCGGTCGTGGGTACGCGGTCGTGACCACCGACTACACCGGTCTCGGAACCAGCGGAACGCCACAGTATTACGACGTCGATACCACCGCACACAACATCGTCGACGCGGTCCGGGCCGGCCACGATCTCTCCGATCAACTCTCCGGCAAATGGGCGGTCGTCGGCGAGGGTCAGGGCGGGTCGGCAGCCATCGCGCTGGCGCGCACCGCCCCCGAACTACAGGGCGCGAACCTCGACTACCGCGGAAGCGCAGCCACGTCGATACCCGCCGAATTCGCCACACTGCTCACCGATCTCGGGCCCACTACCTCCATCACCGCGCCATCCGGGTGGGTCTCCGACGCGCTCTACACGCTCGCCGCCATCGACAGCGCACATCCCGACCTCGGCCTCGGCGGATACCTCACCGACACCGGCCGTTCCTGGATCGCCAAGGCGCGCAACCTCTGCGTCGGAGATCTCACACGCGCCGTCACCGGTGTCACGCTCGGATCGTTGTTCAGCAGGCCACTCGCCGACAACACCGCACTGACCCGGACGCTGGCGTCGGCGTCGACGCTGCCGACCCGCGGATTCACCCGCCCGGTCCTGATGACCCAGACATTGCAAGACCCCGATGTCGTTGTGCCGCTGTCACTCAAATACATCAATGAGGCCCGGACCGCCGACAGCCGCGTCGATGGCCGCACGTATCTGACCCTCGACGGGACGCAGGCAGCATCGCTGGCCGCCGACAACACCCGCGACTTCGTGTCCCGGGTGATGCGGTGAGACGCGCGGCCTACACCGTCGCCGCCGCGATCGCGTCGGTCGCCGGCGCCTACGGCTCACGACGTATCGCATCGCTGACCAAGCCGGTTCCCCTCGCGCTACTCGCCGTCGATGCAGCACGCGGATGGCGTACGCGGCCGGCGGTCGAATCGGCGTTGCTGGCGACCGCGCTCGCCTGCTCGGCGGCCGGCGACCGGGCGATGCTGCTCGAGGAGTTCGCCCCGATCGGCCCGGACGACCGGTACACACGGCTTCCACTCGCACACCCATTGACGCAGAAAGACTTTCGCCTGGCGCTGGGCGCCGCGTTGTTCGCCGGCGCCCAGGTCTCCTACAGCACGCTCCTGTGGCGGCGTGGTGCCCGAGCCGGGACGTCCGGCCTGGCGCCGCGAATGCTCGCACTCGCCGAGTCGGCAACCGTCATCGGTTATCACCGGCCCCGACTGCTCGCGATACTCGGCCCCTACGGCCACACACTCGCCCTGATGTCGGCGCTGGCAGGCGCCGCACCGTCGGGACAACCAGGTCTACGCGCGAGCGGAATACTTTTTCTCGCCTCAGATCTGAGCATCCTGAACCGACGCCATCTGATGCACGATCCGGCGCTGCGACGGGCAGCCGAGGTGTGGGTCCTCGCCTCCTACTTCACCGCGCAGGCACTGCTCGTCGAGAACCTCGGCTGACACCGACCCGCGAGCGACTCGACGAGAACCTCAGCGGGACTTGGCCTTGGCGGCGTAGCGCTCCTGCAATGCCGACAACTGCGAGTCGGCGACGGCGTCCATGTCCTCGAGTTCCATGCCCTTGGTCTCACGGACCTTGTACCGCACGAAGAAGAACGACGCGGCCGCGCAGAAGGCGAAGAAGCCGTAGATCCAGCCGAGGCCGAGGACCTTGCTCATCTGGGGGAAGAGCATCGAGATGATGAAATTGGCGATCCAGTTGAACGCCGTGCAGACACCGAGCGCCACCCCGCGGATGCGGTTGGGGAACATCTCCCCCAGCATCACCCACATGATCGGCCCCCAGGTAGAGGCGAAGGCCACCACGAACAGGTTGGCCCCGACCAGGGCCAGCGGACCCCACGGATCGGACAGCGAGGTCTTGGGCTCACCGTCGACCACGGTGGTAACCGCCTGGGTGAACGCCACGCACGCCATCACGAGGCCGATGAACATCCCCACCGATCCCCACAGCAGCAGGATGCGTCGGCCGATCCGGTCGACGAACAGAATGGCCACAAAGGTCATGACGACATTGATCACCGCGGTGATGACCGAGGTGGTGAAGGCGTCGTCGGTGGAGAATCCGACCGACTGCCACAGGGTCGTCGAATAATAGAAGATCGCATTGATTCCGACGAACTGCTGAAAGACGGCCAGCCAGATTCCGACCCAGATCAACGGATGCAAACCGAACGATGGTCCGCGGATGTCGCTGAGCGAGCTGGCGCGGTCGCGCTTGACGGTCAGCCGGATTTCTCGCACCCGCTCGAGCGGATTGGCCTCACCGGTCACCTCCTGCAGGATTCGCGCGGCCTCCTCATCTCGGTTGCGTCCGACGAGGTAACGCGGTGACTCCGGGATGGACAGCGCGAGCAGACCGTAGACGAGCGCGGGCACGACCCCGACGAGGAACATCCACCGCCACGCATCCAGGCCCCACCACAGTTGGTTATCCGGTCCCCCAGCGTGGTTCTGTAACAAGGTATCCGAGAGAAGCGCGGCGAAGATGCCCAGCGTGATCGCGAGTTGCTGCATGGAGGCCAGCGCACCGCGGTAGCGGGCGGGCGCGATCTCGGAGATGTAGGCGGGCGCGATCACCGACGCGATGCCGATGCCGAGTCCGCCGAGAATGCGCCACAGCAACAGATCCCACAGCGTCTGCGTATAGGCGGTACCGATGGCCGAGATGATGAACAGCACCGAACCCAACAGCATGACGCGTTTGCGGCCCCACATATCGGCCAGACGACCGGCGAACCACGCACCCACCGCGCAGCCCAGAAGGGCGACGGCGACGGCGAATCCGTTGAGCAGGAAACCCAGATGGAAGGTGTCCTGGATGGAATTGACCGCTCCGTTGATGACCGAGCTGTCGAATCCGAAGAGAAAGCCGCCCACCGCGGCGGCGATGGAAACGCCGATGACCTTCGCCGTGTGTTGTGCGTCGATCTCGGCGTTGTGCGCTTCTGACATGATCCGAACCCCATCTCTTCGGGCCCGGTACGGGGCCCCCTCGGGCTACCTGTGATCGCTACCTGTGATCACGCTACCCCGTCAGGTAAGCGGCCCCTGCGGAATTCGCGCACCGGCGTGCCAACAATTTCCGGTGGTGTCCGCACCCCGCGATCTCACCGATACATCGGCCGACGCATCAGGCGGTGGCCCGCCCGCGACAACTCGAATACTGCGGATTGACCATCGGGACAAATGCCAGCGCACCGATCTTCTGATCGATGCTGAACGCCACCGGACCGCTTCCCGGATGGAGCACCACTTCCCATGAGACGACCTGGTTTCGGGCCGGCACGTCGACGGTCCCGGTACGTCCGGTCGCCAGATTGCGCCACGACACCCGGACGTCGATGGTGTACTCCAGAACGCCGGGCCGATCCCGCGACGAGCCGACCAACGAGATCGCCGGTCCGGGTAAACCGTCGGACGGGAAGGCGATCTGGTTGTACACGTCGACCCACACGGGAATGCGGGGCGCCGGCCACGGATTGGCGCTGTCACACCGCAGGGTCGTGACGTGGTTCGGCTCTGCGTCGGGTAGAGCCGACGCAGAGCCGATGCCGGTCACCGCCAACCCGAGCGCAACGACCATCGATGACAGCACAGCAATGGCCTGCGCCCACAAACGTCTGAAATGCACGGACCCACGCAGCATGCGGCTCAGTGTAGGGGCACTACGCTGAGGTCATGGCGAAATTGCAGATTGCCCAGGATCCCGTCGCCGACGAGTTGTTGTCGTCGGATCCGTTCGCACTGCTCACCGGAATGCTGTTGGATCAGCAGTTCCCGATGGAACGGGCGTTCGCGGGCCCCGCCAAGATCAAGGACCGCTTCGGCAGCCTCGATCCGGCCGCGATCGCTGCCGCCGATCCGGCGGAGTTCGCCGACCTCTGCGCCACCCCGCCGGCCATCCACCGGTACGGCCGGTCGATGGCCGGCCGGGTACAAGAAGTGGCCCGCGCCGTCGTCGACGAGTACGACGGTGACGCGTCACGGATCTGGACCGAGGCCACCAGCGGTGCGCAACTGCTGGCCCGGCTGCGGGCGTTGCCGGGCTTCGGCGAACAGAAGGCCAAGATCTTCACCGCGCTGGTGGCCAAGCAACTCGGGGTGACACCGGACGGCTGGACCGAGGTCGTCGGGGATTACGGCAAGGACGGCTTCCGGTCGGTCGCCGACGTAACCGACGCCGACTCGCTGCAGCGGGTCCGCGAATTCAAGAAGGCGGCGAAGGCCGCGACCAAGGCCAAGTCCGCGGCCCGCGGACGCTAGGGTTCGCGCATGAATTCTTCCGACGCCGATCACAAGAACAGTTCGTCGGCCGACCGCGGAGCGACTGGGCCGATCGGTCTGCGTTCGCTGGTGGAGTTCCCGTTCCAGTTGGGCTTTGCGGTCACCGGCGTGTCGCTGACCGCTGCCGAATCGGCCATCAACATCGCCCGCATCACCGCAGGCAGCGTGCAGCACGAGGTGACCAATGCACTCGGCATCCCCGGCGGCGATTTCGGTGGCACCGGCGCCCCGTTGGCACTACTCGGGCAATTGGCCGACCTGCTCGGGCCGGACCGTCCGTTCGGCCGGATCATCGCTCCCGGCGGCCCGCTCGAACGGCTCCTGATTCCGGGCGGGGTGATCGATCGGCTGACCGCCAAGAACGGCCTCCTCGAGAAGCTGACGGCTCCGGGCGGCATCCTGGACCAGATGTCGGAGGACGGCGGCATCCTGACCCGGCTGACCGCCAAGGACGGCCCGCTCGACCGGCTCACCCGTACCGGCGGGGTGATCGACCAATTCACCGAGAACGAGGGCATTCTCGAACGGCTGACGTCGCCGGACGGCATCATCGACAAGCTCACCGCACCCGACGGCGTGCTGGAGAAGGTGAGTGCGGATGGCGGCATACTCGATCGGCTCGCCATCGACGGCGGCCTACTCGATCAACTCGTCGGCGAGAACGGCGCAGTGGAGCGCGCCATCGCCCCGGGCGGCCCCCTCGACCGCATCACCGAACTCACCGAGGTGATCGGCCAGTTGGCGCCGAATCTGCTTGCGATGCAAGACACCGTGCACGAACTGGCCGAGACGGTCGATCTGCTCAATCAGACCGTCGCGCCGCTGGGCGGACTGGCCGAGCGACTACCGAAGCGGCTGACACGCGGATCGAAGGGCGGCAACGTTCCCGGCACACCGGCCCGCGACCATGGCGGACACGAGGGGCCACCGCAGATCACGCCGTGATCCAACCGCCGCCGGCCGCAACCGCGTCGGACAACAGCGCCATGTACCGGTCGATGTCGGGACACACGTCGGGCGCGGCGATCACCGAAATACTCACGCGCCCACCGATTCCATGGATCCCATGATTGAGTCCGTGCACCGGCGAGAGCGCGGGAAATCCTGCGGTGACGACCGATTCGCCGCCCCCGAGGGCCAGATCGGCCGGCCCACGGTTCACCGATGACACGACGCTGATCCCGTCGATCCGTTCCGGCGGTTCGCCCCGCCCGGCCTGCCGCGCGCCGAGGATCCGCAGCGGGGCCGGAGTGACATGTTCGGCGCGACGACCCGCTTCGATCACCGGATCGGGCGCAGCGGCCCGGGCCGCGACGATGGCATCGGCAATCGCGGCCGCCCGCTCCTCGAGATTGTCGAGGTCGGTGCGCAGATTGATGCTGACGTTCCGAAAGTCATTGCGCGACAAGTTGCCGACGGGCCGGCGGTCGCCCTCGTAGGCCACGGCCAGCGTGACGGTGACCGGGGTCCTCGGATCGCCCAGATAGCGGGACAGCGCGATGGAGATCGCGATGAGGGCGCCGACGGTGACGCTGCGCCCCCGTGCGGTGAGTGCATCCGCCGGAACGGTCACAGTGCGTAACCGACGCTCGACGCCGTGCGGACGATTGATCGGGGTGGGGCCGACTCCCGTGGTCGTCGGTGCCGGGCGCCTGCGGTGACGCCCGAATGCCACTGCTCCCCAAGAGATCATGCGTGCCGTGTCGACCGGAAGGCGCAGGGCACCGATCAGCGCCGTAGCCGCGCGCCGCAGCGGCTCCGGACATACCCGCCCGTCGGGCACGGCCAGGGTATCGACGGGATCCGCAGCGGATGAACCGCCGCTCTCCTTCGCACCGAAGAGCTTTCGGGCAATTGCCGACGAGCGCCGGCCGTCGCCGAGTGCGTGTGCGATCTGCAGGATCGCCACGACCAGCGCGTCACCGGGTACACCCGCCGGCGCCGACACCGGGCCGTACAGGTGCAGTCGCCACATCCGTTGTCGCGCATCGAGTTGGTCGTCGATCGACGCGGCGACGCGGTCCAGGCAGCTCTGCCAGGTCATCGGACCATGCGTCAGTCGCACCTGGTCTTCGGTGACCGGAGCCCGACCCCAGTAGGGTCGGTCGAGGCCTACGGGTACGTCATCGACCCGCCTACACAGGTCGTCGATCGTCACCGCGTGGGTCCGGACCTGCGCGGCGATCTCCTCGAGAGATGCGCTCGCCGTGGCAAACCCATACAGCAGGAACTGGTCACTGCGCATCGTCGGCGACATCCAGTACCACTGGGCGTCGACCGCCGACATCCGAGCCGAACGCAACCTCACTTGTCCTGATTGCGCAGATGCACCAATGCCTGCACGTGGATGTCGGCGCCGTCGACGGCGCGTCGAATGTCGTCCACGGCGGGCCCGAGGACCTCGGCGATCTGGTCGTACGAGTACCGCGGCGGGGCGGTCACGTCGATCCGGATGATGCTGCGGCCGCGGTCGTCGAGTGCGCGCACCGACGCCTCGTCGAACATCGTCTTGCCCGACAGTTCGTCGGCGACGGCGGCGGCGATCAGCTTCGGTGGGACGGTCAGGATGCCGTCGGCACCGCTGCCGGTCAGGATCAGGTCGTCGACCTTGCCGGGACGTGCGGCGGCGCCGAGCAGACTCACACCCCACACCAGAGCGACGACCACGGCGCCCAGAAGTGCCGCCCACCACCAGTCCGCGGCGGTTGCGGTGGTCGCCCACGTCGGATCGAGCGCGTCGACCCAGCCCTTGATCGGGGTGATGTCGAGTTGCCAGCCGAGGGCGCCGATGCCGATGACAAGGCACGCCAATCCGATCACGGCGGCGGTCAGCCGGTGCACCATCACGGGAAGTCGGTTCATGAACGCACCTCCCTGCTTCTGACGACGCGTCGGATCTTGACCCGGGGTGGGTGTTTCAGTGGCGAGATGGCCTCGGTCGCCCGGTCGTGCAGGAGCGCTTTGTCGACCTCGCCGGAGACGGTCACGGTGACCTTGGCCCGGCGACGCCCGACCACTGTGGTCGCGTGCTCGACGCCGGTCACCGTCAGCAACGCCGCGCTCGCCCGCCGGGCGACGTCTCCGCGGCGCGTCCACATCACCTGATAGTCGCCGAGCTGCACATGTGTGCGCCGCCGCGGTTTGACCGCCAGCCACAACAACCACAGTCCGAGCAGCACCAGGATGACCGCGACCGGCCACATCCACGTCTGCCAGGTGCGTTCGGCGATCCACGCCGCGGAATTCTGTGTCCAGGAACTCCCGTCGAGCCAACCGACACGGACGATGAGATCCCGGATCCCGATACATGCCAGTCCGATGAGCAGCAGACCGAGCACCGCTCCGACGATTGCGGCACCGGGATAGGCAGCCGGGGCGAATATCTTGCCCTCGGCGAGATCCTGGTTCTCGGCGACGATCTCCTCGCGTGAACGCTGCGCAGAATCCGGAAATGCGGTCATGAGTCGATCCCTTCCTCCGCCGAATCGGAAGTCGTTGTGTCCCCGGCACTCTGGGCGGATTCTGGCGCGCCGGCAGGCAGGGCCGGCAGTTCGATGAATCCGTTCCGGGGCCCTGAGTCGTCGGAGTCGGTGGTGATCGTCGCGACCGTGACGTCGACCCGGGACGGCCGGATGCCGGTGAGGCGGGCCAGTTCGTCGGCGACATGCGTACGTACGTCCCGGCATACCTGCGCCACTGCACACGGCCACCTCACCGCGATGGTCACCTCCACCTGCGGTGCCGTATCCGACATGTCGACCCGCACCGAAGGATATGCGGCACCGAGCGAGCCGGGTCCGAGTAGTGATCCGATCGCGTTGCTGTGGCGGATGACGCCGTCGATCCCCAGCGCCGCGCGACGGGCGATCTTGGCACCGACGCGGTCGGCGATCACCAACGCCCCCTTGGCATCTCCGGTGGCCGGCGCTGCGGTCCCGACGACACCCGGGTCGTGGGTACGCGCGCCGCGGGTGACCGTCACCCGCGACCGTGATGCGGTTGCCGACTCAGCCACGATTCCGGCCCCGCAACAGAGCACCGATGTCGATGGCCCCGTCTCGCTGCAGACCCAGCGCCAATCCGATGCCACCGAGAACGAGGGCCAGCACGAAGCCGCCGAACCCGCCGGTGGTAACGGCCAGCGCGAGCAGCAAGCCCACGAACAGACCGACAATTGCGTTGTTACTCATCGTTGTCCACCTCTGTCGTACCAGGCCGGTCCGGCCCGCCCGGCTGCCGCGGAGCGGCAGAACTACCGTCGGGGCCGGCCGGGCGGGATTGTTCGGTTGCCGCTCCCGGGATACTGACGTCCTCCACCGTGACGTCGATCGGCATCGCGGCGACGTCGCTCGCGACGCGCGCCACCTGCGCCGCCACCGCGCGCAGATCATGGTCGATATCGACGATCACATGCACTTCACCCCGGCCGTCGGAGAGTTGGACCCCGCTGACGCGGCCGCCCGGCAGATAGGTGGCGATCTCGCCGAACACCCCACCGTGCAGATCCGCCACGCCGTCCACGCCGGTCGCCGCATCGGCGACCCGCTGGGCGAGGTCTGCGGGGTCGCCGGACCGGGCGGCGGGACGGTCACCCACGGATTCGCCGTGCACGGTCATCACTGGACGCGCGGCGTGGCGTCGGAGTCCTCGTCGTCATCGTCGTCGCCGAAGCTGACGTCGTGGACGGTCACGTTGACCTCGGTGACCTCGAGTCCGGTCATCGATTCGATCGCGTTGATCACGTTGCGCCGGATCGCCGCCGCCAACTGGTGAATGGCGACACCGAAGTCGGCGACGATCGACACGTCGACCGCGGCCTGTTTCTCGCCGACCTCGACGTTGATGCCCTGCGTGGTGCTCACCGAGGTGCCGGGGATGACCTCGCGCACCCTTCCGACGACGCGTTCGGCGGCACCACCGACATCATGGACACCGTCGATCTCGCGGGTCGCGATCCCGGCGATCTTGGCGACCACGGCGTCGGCGATCACGGTCTTGCCGCGAGCACCCGGCGCGCCGCTCTCACTGCTCAGTGCCAGTCCCTTGCCGGTCGGCTCGGTGGTCGTCGCGGCTTCGGTCTTCGCCTTGCTCTGGGCTGATTCGGTCACGAGAACTCCTCTGTACTCATTCCACTTTCACGGACAGTGCTTCGGTATGCCTCCCGGGCGGACGTCCACGACCGTGACGACCTCATCGTTGTCCTGGCCTGGGGCGGGCGACGCCGATATAGGGTGAGTCGTAGTGGAACCGAAATGTGCACGCGTGAATTCGAGTGAATTGGATCACAGTCCCCCGTCGGCCGCAGGACGTACCGGCGCCGGGACGGCCGACCCGGCCGGTCCGGATCTCACTCTGACCGGGGTGACCGACGAGGAACTCGCCGGTGCCGCGGCCGCGGGCGACACCGAGGCGTTCACCGAGCTCGTCGCCCGTCTGTCCCCGCCGTTGTTGCGCTATCTGCGCCGTATGGTTCCCGACCCGCAGACGGCCGAGGATTTGGCCCAGGACACCCTCCTCGACGCGTGGCGCGGGCTGCCGGACTTCGCATTTCGCAGCAGCACCAAGACGTGGGTGTTCGCCATCGCCCACCGCAAGACCGTCGACTTCCGGCGCCGGCGACGCGACATCCCCACGGCCGAAGAGCAATTCTTCGACGTGGCCGCGCCCGAACCGTTACCGTCGGACGAGGCACTGCGAAAGACATTGGTCGAGGCGTTGGGTGGTGAACTGAACACACTCCCGCAGAACGCCCGGGCGGTGTGGTGGTTGCGCGAGGTCGAAGGTCTGTCCCTCACCGAGATCTCGCGGGTCCTGCAGATCAGTACGGGGTCTGTGCGCGGCCACCTCCAGCGAACTCGCCGCTACCTGGCGGCCCGACTGGCACCGTGGCGGCCCGGCGGCGGCGAACCGACGTCCACCGATTCCCGGCACGGCGGAAAGGAGTCCAGGCGTGAACAGCGAGATCGATGACGAACAGACCGACGCCTGGCTCGTCGCCGCGGGCCGGGAACTCGGCGGGCCCGACAATTCCTTGAGTGCCGACGCGAACCGCCTCGTCGGCGCCATCACGGCGAGTCTCGGCACCATCCGCCGTCCCGGGCGCGCCTTGGACACCGACACCTCCGGAGTCCGGATCTCGGATCGGGTTCTCAAGCAGCTCTTGGCAATTCGCATCCGACGTACGCTCGGGCGACTGGTCGTGCACCTCGTCGTCGACGGCGCGGACGGGGCCGTGGACCGCATCCGGATCGGACTCATCGCGCGTTATCGTGACGTCCTGCCCACCGATTCCGAACGGGTACGCGACACCGTCACCGACGTCCTGAACGCCGTCCTCGGCCCCGACCACTCCGCCACTGCTGCACAACATCTGGACGTGCGCTGGCAGGACCTGGAGACGCACGAGTGGTCGGCGTGAACCTCGGGCCGACCGCGGATCGGTGATCGCCTCACCGATCAGCTGACCGTCACCCCTCCCGGGTGATTGTCCACCGTCGATGGCGGCGGAACCGCCCACGACGGGCACCCGGCACTAGTCTTCTTGCCAGACATCACCAACTCGGCAGCCGCACGATCTGCGGACCGCCGCCGCCGGAGGAGAGGACCTCGATGGCCAGACGCCGGACCCCGATGGCGGCGCGACGCGATCCGCCCGCGTGGTCGATACCCCGTGGCACGATCGTGCTGCTCTCGCTGGGCGGCCTGGTCGTCGCGGTGGGCGGCGTCCGGGAGGTGTCGTCCCTCGTGGCACCGACCTTCCTGGCGTTGATGCTCACCGTGGCGGTGGCTCCGGCGGCGAGTTGGATGCGGCGCAAGGGTTTACCGGCGTGGTCGGCATTCATCGTGGTGCTCGCCCTGGTATACGGGATCCTGATCGGCCTGTTCGCGGCGCTCGCATATTCGGTCGCCCGGTTCGCAACGATCCTCCCCGACTACCAGGACAAGTTCGATAACCTGGTCAAGGACTTCCAGCACTTCCTGACCGATCATGGCGTCAGTGAACAGAAGGTGCAGGACATGCTGCACCATGTCGACTCCGGCAAGGTCCTCAGCGCGGCCACCGACGTGTTGCAGTCGACCGTGGGAGTCGCGTCGTCGCTGATTCTGGTTCTCGCACTGCTGCTGTTCATGGCGGCCGACACGGTCGGATTCGGCGAGCGCATGGAGTATCTGCGGACCGAACGTCCCGACATCGCCTCGGCCTTCACCGCCTTCGCCCATGCCACGCGCAGCTATCTGTGGGTGTCGACGCTGTTCGGTCTGATCGTCGCGGTCTTCGACAGCGTGGCCCTCGCCATCATCGGTATTCCGCTGCCGATCCTGTGGGGCCTGCTGTCGTTCATCACCAACTACATCCCCAACATCGGCTTCGTCATCGGCGTGATCCCACCGGCGTTGCTGGGGTTGCTCGACGGCGGGGTCACCCAGATGCTGGTCGTCATCGTCATCTACAGCGTCCTCAACATCGTGATCCAGTCGGTGATCCAACCCAAATTCGTCGGTGACGCGGTCGGGTTGTCGACGACGGTCACCTTCGTCTCCCTGATCTTCTGGGCGTGGGTGCTCGGCCCGCTCGGGGCCATCCTCGCGGTACCGCTGACCATCATGTGCAAGGCGTTGCTGATCGACATCGATCCGTCGACGCGCTGGGCCGATGTCCTGCTCACTTCGACGGTGCCGTCACAAGGCGACACGTCGAAGGGTTCGAAGGTCGAGAACTCGAAAACGGAGCCGGAGACAGCGAGTTCGGAACAGAAGACGACCACGGCAGGCGAGGAGGCGACACCACCCGACTCCCCCACCGATGCCGGAACCGGGGCCGACGCCTCGTCATCGGCGCACAACACCCCGCCGGCGGACAGGGGTCCCGACAAACGCTGAGGTGCCCGCGCTCAGCGGTCGGTCCACACCGGCGTGCGTTTGCCCAAAAACGCCGACATGCCTTCTTGCGCATCACATGTCATCGCGTTGGCGGCCATTGTCTCGGACATCAATTCGTAAGCGCGGGGCTCTGTTTCATCGATCTGCCGATAGAACGCCTGCTTCCCGATGGCCAGCGTCGAGGCGCTCGACCCGGCGATCCGTTGCGCCAGATCCCGTACGGCGTCCGTCAATTCGGCCGGTGCGACGACATCGTTGACCAGCCCCCATTCGGCGGCGGTGCCGGCGTCGATCGGGTCACCGGTGAGCAGCATCGCCATGGCGCGTTTACGCCCGATGGCGCGGGTCAGGGCGACCATCGGGGTCGAGCAGAACAATCCGATCCGCACGCCCGGGGTGGCGAAGGTCGCCGTGTGGGCGGCGATCGCGAGGTCGCAGGTGGCCACCAGTTGGCATCCGGCGGCGAAGGCCGCCCCGGACACCTCGGCGATGACGGGACGGTCGAGCTCGTGGACGGCGGTCATCATCTCCGAGCACGTGTCGAACACCGCGCGTTCGTCCTCGAGTGTCCGGTCGACGAGTTCGCCGAGGTCGTGCCCGGCGGAGAACGCGGGGCCCTCGGCGCGGATGATGACCACTCGCACGGCGGTGTCGGAGCCGAACCCCCGCAGCGCGTCGATGATCGAGCGCATCGCCTCGGTCGAGAGCGGGTTGCGCCGCCCGGGCCGGGTGAGGGTGATGATGCCTAGCGGGGCGTCGACACTCACCTCGATCGGGCTGGCGTTTCCGTCTGTTGCCGCGCGTCCCATTGCCGCCTCCTCACCGGGGCACCCACCGGCGCCTGCCACTGTTGCCGGTTCCAGTGTGCCCGTCGGGGTGCGGTGCATCGGGTCGATCGACCTGAGCGGAGCGAACGATCTACACCTGAGCGGAGCGAATCAATCCACACAGGGGATCGTGCCGGTGTTGACCACTGCCGGGCCGCTGTCGGGTGGCGGGCCGGCGTCGGCGCCGGTTGTGTCCGAGCTGTCGTCGGTCTGGGCGCCGTCGGTCTGGGTGCCGTCGGTCTGGGTGCCGTCGGTCTGTTGATCTGCACCGGCCGCCGACGAGGTGGGGGTGCTGGTGCTGCTGGGGGTGGTCGCCACCGGAAGCCCGAAGGTGCGTCGTACCTCTGTGCGGATCGCGGTGGGGTCGATGATGTTGACGGACTGGCCGTCGACGGTGGCGTACCGGACGACGGGCAACGTCTGGAAGCTGATCTTCTGGCCGGGAACCCCGACCATGTCCTGGGCCCATGACACGACGTCCCAACCTTGGGAGAAGACGACGTCGTCGTCGACCACACCCATCAGCCGATTCATCTTTCCGACATCTGTCAGTGTCCCCGCGCTCTGCATCTGGTGCAGCGCGGACAGCAGGAACGCCTGCTGTCGGTGCGTGCGGTCGAGGTCGCCGCCGGCGAGTCCATGCCGCTGCCGGACGAAGGCGAGGGATTGCGCCGCCGACAACCGATGGAAACCGGCGCTGAAGTTGGCGCCCGAATAGTCATCGGAGACTGCATGATTGAGGCATACCTGGACTCCGCCGAGCGCCTTGGCGACGTCGTAGAAGCCGATCAGCGACACCTCGGCGAAACGGTCGATGGGCACGCCGGTCAAGGTGCGAACCGCGGCGATGGTCGCGGCGCGGCCGGCGTCACGCCCCTTCGACTCGAGTGTGCTGCGGTCGGTGTCGCCGTTGTTGACCAACTTGTCCTCGGTGGCCGCCTTGGTACGTCCGTACACCTCCTTGATCTTGGCCTGCGAGACGTCGAGGTCCGGTGTGCGGACGAGGTCGTCACGTGGGATGGAGAAGGCGACGATGTTCTTCCGGTCGGCCGGGATGTGCATCAGGATCAGCGTGTTGGTGTTGTAGCCGCCCGAGTCGCCGTCGCCGGCGTGTAGCTGCCGCATCACGTCATCGGGCAGATCGTTCCCGTTCCTGTCTTTGCGGGTGTCGAGCCCGATCAGCAGGATGTTCTGGGCTCCGTCGGTCGAGTGCGGTGCGCCGTCAAGGGCATTGGAGTAGCCGAGCCCGCCACGGACCGAATTGGCGCCCAGCCACATCACCCCGGTCACCAGAAAGGCGATCACCGAACACACGACCACCGCCGCGCGCGCGACGCCGATGGGGCTGCGCCGCCGCCCCCGCGTCCGGCCCGTCCGGCCCGACCTGCCCGACGTCTTCGGCTCGTCCTGCACGGCCGGGACGGCGACGGGCCGGAACGCATCGGTCGCCCGCGCATCCGGTTCGCGATACGCCGACGACCACGACGCCGGGCCCGGTGCCGCCCGGCGATAGACCTCACCCGCGGTGAGACGGTCGGGGCGGGCGGGGCGGTGACGCCCCGTGGCCGCGCGTGAGCGACGGCGATCGAACTCGCTCGACATCGTTCTCCATTCGTCGTCACTGTCTCGCACGCAAACCGGATCAGGCTAGCGTCTCGGGCTGTGAACCGGCTGAGCCGCCGAAGCGAAGCCGACCGAAGCAATCGCCGGCGGGCAGGACTGCGCCAGAATCACAGTGATACAGCACACATACTCGATATGGCCTTCATCACAAATCGCCTTTGTTTGCCGGCCGACATGCAGAAGGCGACACGCCGAAATGCGCAGGCATTTCCCATTTGATTCACAGCGTTATCGCACCGTGATCAGCTCTGCGCAGGTTGGCGGTGTGACGTGACCTCACCGTTATCGATCCGTAGGGTCGCCACCGGTCCGAGAATCACCTGCCCACCACCGGGCAGATGAGAGGAGGAAACGATGACGACCACCATGAAGAAGCTCGCCGTCCGCGCGGGAGTGATCGGCGCGCTGGCCGTGGCACCATTCGGTGTGGCCACCGCGACTGCCTCGGCCGATACCGGCCACAACTGGGATGCCGTCGCACAATGCGAGAGCGGCGGCGACTGGAGCATCAACACCGGCAACGGCTACTACGGCGGCCTGCAGTTCACCCAGTCCACCTGGGAGGCCAACGGCGGCAGCGGTAGCGCGTCCAACGCCTCACGCGACGAGCAGATCCGGGTTGCCGAGAACGTCCTGGCCACCCAGGGCCCAGGTGCCTGGCCGGTCTGCGGCCAGTACCTCTGAGCCGATAGCGAATCCACCTGAGCGTGGAACCGCCCCGAGGAGGCGACCCGGCACGGGTCGCCTCCTCTGCGCCTTTCACACCCCTTGCGCAGCCACCGGGCCGCGTCGGGTGATCAGCCGAGCCGCCAGCGGGAACACCAGCACCGTGGTCGCGCCGGCCGCGACGAGCGTCGAGGCCAGCGACGGCGACATGAGTTCGCTGCGCGTGGCCACCTGGGTCACCGCCACGATGATCGGTAGACCCGTTGCGGCATACAGCGCCAACTGAATCCGCTCACGCCCCACCCGCAGTGAGGCGTCGTGTGTCACCAGCCGCTCGCCCACCCACACCGGCACGCCACGTGCCACACCGATTGCGAGTACGAGCAGCACCCACAGCGCCGGCGATGATGCCACCGCGGACGGGTCGATGTTCATTCCCGAGGTCACGAAGAAGACCGGGATCAGCATCCCGAAGCCGATCACCTCGAGTCGATCGACCACCGGGCTGTCTTCGGGGATCAGCTTGCGCAGGGCGATCCCCGCCGCGAACGCCCCCAACACCACGTCGAGGTCGAAGACGGCGGCGACCGCCATGAACGACGCCAGCAGCGCGATCACGACGCGGACCGGCAGTTGAAAGGTCCCGCCGCTCATCTCCGTCAACGACGCCTGCAGGGCCGGTACCCGGGCGAATCGTCGCGGCACCACGAACAGGATCACTGCGGCCAGCGCGAAGAGCACCAGCACGATCACCGCGCCCAGGATGTTGCGGCTCGTCAGCAACAACGACATGGCCAGGACCGGTCCGAGCTCGCCGACCGCGCCGTGGGCCATCACCGCACGCCCGAGTGGCCGGTCGAGCAGACCGTCGGATTTGATGATCGGCAGCAGGGTGCCCAGCGCCGTGGAGGTCATCGCGATCGCGACCGCCACGTGCGCGGTGAAATCTCCCGGTGTCGCCATCAGCGCCACCGCCACCGTCGCGATGATCAGACTCAACAGCCAGATGCCACCGGCGAGCGCACCGGGCTTGCCCCGCAACAGGTTCGGATCGAGTTCGAACCCGGCCAGCAGGAACAGCATTCCCAGACCGAGTTCACTGACCGCCGAGACCGAGCCCGGGTCGGCCATCCCCAGCACGTGCGGACCGAACAGCATCCCGAGGACCAGCAGCACCACGACCTCGGGAACGTACCGACGGGTTGCGCGGGCCACCAGCGGAGCGACCACCGCAGCCGACGCGATCCAGAAGAGCGTGACGGCAGTCGTGCGGTCGGGGTCGGCAGCCGCCTCGGCGAGAACGCTCACCTGCGTCATCCTGCCTCACCGGCCTGCGCCGGGTGGTCCGATGACCTCACCGCGCGTCGACCTCAACCGCCGCCGGGGTCACCGCGCCGGGAAATCACCCGATACCGCAATCAGCCGTTCTTGCTGCCGCTTTCGTCCTCGCCCCGATCGGCCGGCTTCGGCTCTGCCGTCCCGATGGCCGATCCGTCGAGCGCGCTGACCGCGATGCCATAGGGCAAGAACCGCACTCGGCGCCGCGGATCGGTGTTGTGCTGATTCGCGCGCAGGGCATCGACCTCGGATGCAAAGACCTGCTCGACCCGCGCATCGCCACCGTCATCGACGACGAAGACCGCCCACACGCCGGCCCCGACCTCACCTGCGGTCGGGGGTGTGGGCGCCGACCGTCGACTCGTGGTGGCGTCGACGAAGGTCGAGAACATGCTCGACGCAGCGGGTTCGGAGACGAACCGCCCGAACACCTGCCGAAGTCCGTCGGCGGCCTCCCGCGCGAAACGATCGAAGTCCTCGGGATCGAACCCGAAGGGTTGATTCTGACCGGCCATCGGCAGCCTCCCGTTCATGGGCCTGCCATCGGGGTCAGGCACTGTGACTCCAGTGTGGCCACCGCCCACCGCGTTCGCCACCACGCGGCCCGTCGCCGGTGGGAGGCCGCACGTTCAGTCCAGTCCGGCGTCGTGGACGAGGATCGCCACCTGCACGCGGTTGGCCGCGCCGAGTTTGGTGAAGATATGGGAGATATGGGCCTTCACCGTGGCCACGCTCAGGTAGAGCTCGGCACCGATCTCCGCATTCGACGCGCCCTTCGCCAGCGCGACGGCCACCTCACGCTCGCGCTCGGTCAACTCGTCGAGCGCCGCCCGGGCCGCCGGCGCCTCCGCACGATCCCCCGCGTCGACGACCTGTTTGATCAGGGCGGCGGTCACCGAAGGACTCAGGGCCGGCTGGCCGTCGAGCACATTGGTGATCGCCGCGACGATGCCCTCCGGCGGGGTGTCCTTCAGCAAGAACCCGTCGGCGCCCACCGCCAGTGCGCGCACCACATAGTCGTCGGCGTCGAAAGTCGTCAGCACGATGACCGCGGGCGCGGGCGCGGCCGCCTTCAACTCGGTGGTCGCGGCGATACCGTCCATCACCGGCATCCGCAGATCCATCAGCACCAGGTCGACCGGTGCCGCGCGGTGGGCGTCGACCGCCTCGCTGCCGTTGGCCGCCACCGCCACGATCGACAGCGTCGGCTCGCCACCGAGCAGAAGTTGCAGACCCGACCGCACCAGCGGATCGTCGTCGACCACCATCACGCGTGCGACCACTCTTGTCTCCTCCGCATTCGGTTCATCCTCGCCACCCTCGCATCGCAGTCTGAACGTCCGGCCACGCGCGCGGCAAGCCGGTGTCAGGTCCGCGCGGGCAGCCAGACATGCAGGATGAACATCCCGTCGTCGGTGCGAGTGGTCGAGTGCCGCCCGCCACTCAACTCCACTCGTTCGGCGAGGCCGATCAACCCCAGCCCGGACGGCGGCAGCGAGGGCGAGCGGTCCCCGATCGGCAGCGGGTTGGCGACCAGCAGATCGATCCCGTCGGCTCGCCCCGGCTCGATGCGCACCGTCACCGCCGAGGCCGGGGCGTGTTTACGCGCATTGGTCAGCCCTTCCTGCAGGCAGCGGTACAGCGTTCGCACCGTGGTCGCCGCCACGGTCGTCAGGTCTGCGGTGCGGGTATAGGTCACCCGCATCCCCGCAGCCGTGCTCTGCGCGACCAGGTCGTCGACGTCGCCGCCGCCGGCCTGGGGCTGCTCGGGGTCGGCGTCGCCGGGTCCCTCACGCAGCACGCCGAGCACCTCGCGCAATTCCGTCAGCGCCAGCCGCGAGTTGGCCTCGATGGTCTCGGCGGAGTCGTGTACCTGATCCGGGGTCAGATCCCTCCGGTAGGCCAACGCTCCGGCATACATGCTGACCGTCGAAATTCGGTGCGCGAGAACATCATGCATTTCCCGCGCGATCCGCGCACGCTCCACCGAGCGGGCCTGGGCCACCTTGGCCTGCTGTTCCTGTTCGGCGAGCATCGCCCGCGATCGCCAGGTGGCCAGCAGTTCGCGCCGCGACCCGATGTACATGCCCCACGCGACCAGTATCGCGGTGATCGCCACCAGAAATGCGTAGCGCTGCAAGCGCGGATCGCTCGACGAGCCGGTGAGGAACTCGTCCCCCACTGCGCCGCAGACGATACTCAACGCGATCTGCGGGACGATCTCGCGCCACCGGCGGCGCGTGGACAGCGAGACCATGGCCAGCGCACCGGCACCGGCGGAGCTCATCGAGATCATCGCGGCCAGATTCGTGAACGTACACACCAGTACCGGGTGCGAACGGCGCCACCACGTCGCCACATAGCAGGCCACCCCGACGACGAGGTCGGCGCCGATAAACCACATCGCATGGGGCAGATGGTTTTCGCCGTGACCGGCGAACGCCAGCACGGAGATCGCGAGCATCAGCAGCAATCGCCAGGTGTGACTCCACCACGTCAGCGCTGGCTGATAATCCTCCGGGCGCACCCTCTCACCGTAGTGGGGGGCAACCCGCACGCGCGTGCATCCATCGGCTGGGTCGATATCCGACTTTGGTCGTAGACCGATTCCATCCTCGTGCCCGATGTCCTCGGCCACCGGTTCCGACGAGCATGAATCCCATGATCACAGTCGAAAACCTCACCAAACGCTATGGCGACCACATCGCCGTCGACGATGCGTCGTTCACGTGCCGGCCCGGACAGGTCACCGGCTTCCTCGGCCCCAATGGGGCAGGTAAGTCCACCACCATGCGGGTGATGACGGGTCTGACGCCGCCGACGTCGGGAGCGGTCACCATCGACGGCCGGCCCTACCGGGAGATCCCCAACCCGTCCATCGAGGTCGGGGTACTGCTCGACGCGTCGGCACAGCATGCCGGCCGTACGGGCGAGGAGATCCTGCGCCTGACCGCGATGACCATCGGCATGCCACGCACCCGGGTCGACGAGATGCTCGAGCTGGTCAGCCTGACCCCCGACGAAGCCGGGCGACGCGTCCGCAACTACTCGCTCGGGATGCGTCAGCGTCTGGGAATCGCCAACGCGCTCATGGGAGATCCGCGGGTGTTGATCCTCGACGAGCCGGCCAACGGCCTCGACCCGGCCGGTATCCACTGGATGCGCAGTCTGTTGCGCGGATACGCCGATCGCGGCGGCACGGTGCTGTTGTCGTCGCACCTGCTGAACGAGATCGAGATCGTCGCCGACGATCTCGTGGTGATCGGCAACGGACGAATCGTGGCCCAGGGCACCAAATCCGAGCTGCTCGCCGGCACCGGCACCAGCGTCCGTTCGCTCGACGACGCCGCTCTGGCGACGGCACTCGACGCGGCCGGGATCGTCGCACATCCCGATACCGCAGGCGGCCTGCACACCGACGCCGACCCCGAGCAGGTCGGTCGGGTCGCCGCCGCACACGCCATCGCGCTGACCGAGTTGCGTGCCGGCGACGGAGCCAAACTCGAGGAGATGTTTCTCTCGCTCACCGCATCCACCCAACGTGAACAACCACTGACCGCAGGAGCATTCTGATGACCACCCTTGCCGCCACCCAACCCGCCACCGCGGTCGGCACCCGCGATGCCACGGGTATCCCGATGTCCCGCCTCATCCGGGTCGAACTCCGCAAACTCGTCGACACCCGGGCCGGATTCTGGCTCGCGGCCTCGATCGGCGTGCTGTCGGTGGTCGTCATCGGGGCGATGCTGATCGCCAATCGCAACGATCTCACCGCGCTGAGCTTCGGTCAGATCTTCGGAATGGTGAACATCCCACTCGGGGTCATCTTGCCGGTGATGGCCATCCTGCTGGTGACCGGTGAGTGGAGTCAGCGGTCGGCGCTGACGACCTTCACCATGGAACCCCGCCGCGAGCGGATCGTGATCGCGAAGCTGGCGACGGCCGTCATCGCGTCCGGGATCGCCGTCGCGGTGGCCCTCGCCCTGGGGGCGCTCGGAAACGTGATCGCCGGTCTGGTTTTCGCCGATCCGGCGGGCGCGTGGTCGGTCACCGCAGCCGGCTTGGTGAATTCCTTTGTCCTGCAACTATTCGGGTTACTCCTGGGCTTCGGCTTCGCCGCGTTGTTCCTGAACACACCCGGTGCCATCGTCGGCTACTTCGTGTTGCCGACCGCACTGACTCTCGTCAGCCAGCTGGTGCCGTGGTTCAAAGGTCACCTCGGCACGTGGATCGATATCGGAACGACCAACGCGCCCTTCCAGTCCGAGCACTGGGCCTCCGGTGGCGACTGGGGCAAGCTCCTCGTGTCCGCGGTCCTGTGGATCGCGATCCCGATGGCCTTCGGGATCATGCGCATCATGCGCGGGGAGATCAAGTAGCGATCGCACCGTCCCGACGAGCCTCCGGCGCAACCCAGCGAATTGACAGCGAATTCACCACAAATCTCTCGGGCAGTTCTCAGTCACCGTGGGCAGCGTGGTCTGATGACCACAGATCGCCATCCCGACAACAACATTCCGGACGGATCGGACAATCCGGTGCCCTCCGGTGGCACGGAGCACGACCCCGTGCCACCGGATTTCACTGTTCCGGCCGGCCGGCCGGCCGGTCCGACGGGTCCGCCCGCCGGCACCGCACCCGATGCGTCCGCCACACCCGATACGTCTGCGCAGTGGCAGCACACCGCGCCGTTCGGTGCTGCGACACCCGACGCCCGCCCGGCCCCGACCGACGCGCACGGTCCGCACCCCTACGCCACCTCACCGCTGGGACAGCCCTATCCCGGCCCGGCGGCGACCGGTCAACTGCCACCCGGACCGCCACCCTTCTCCCCGATGACCACCATGGCGCCGCCGCCGGGCGGTCCGCGCCGTTCATCGATGAAGCCGATCATCGCGACCGCACTGATCGCCGGATTGCTCGGCGGCGCAGTAGCTCTCGGCGGCAGCGCCCTGGTCGGCCACACCACCGGGTCCGCCCCGCAACTGGGCGCACCGGCCGCGGCCACCGCCGCACCCGCCCAGCCCGGATCGGTCACCTACGCCGCGCAGGCCGCCTCCAAGTTCACCGCCGACATCGAGGTGTCCGCCGGTCAGGGCACCGCGATCGGCAGCGGCATCGTATTGTCGCCCGATGGCTACGTCCTGACCAACAACCATGTGGTCGCCGGCGTCGGCGATGGCGCGACCATCCGCGTCACCACCGCAGACCAGAAGACCTATGCGGGCTCCGTGGTGGGCACCTCACCGTCCTATGACCTCGCGGTCGTCAAGCTGGCCAACGCATCCGGTCTCCCTGCGGCCGCCCTCGGCAACTCGGACGGACTCCAGGTGGGACAACAGGTGGTCGCCGTCGGCAGCCCGGAGAACCTGTCCAACACGGTCACCTCCGGCATCATCAGCAACCTCTCGCGCACCGTCACCGCCGGTGACGAGCAGGGCTCGCAGGTCACGGTCTACAACGGACTGCAGACCGACACGGCGATCAACCCGGGCAATTCCGGTGGGCCGCTGGTGAACCTGTCCGGTCAGGTGATCGGCGTCAACTCCGCCGTCGACACCGGATCGGACTCCCAGGGTGGTGTCCAGGCGTTCGGCTTGGGCTTCGCGATCCCGGTCAACACCGCACGCCGCGTCGCCAACGAACTCCTCGCCGACGGACACGCCACCAAACCCGTTCTGGGCGTGACCGGTTCGCTTCAGGACACCGACACCGGTGCCACCACCGGCGGCGGCACCGCCGGCGCTCGGGTCACCGGCGTACAGAGCGGCAGCGCGGCCGACGCGGCCGGAATCTCCGCCGGTGACGTCATCACCAAGGTCGGTGACGAGCGGGTGACCGGCTACGCCGATCTGATGGCACAGATCCTGACACATCAGCCGGGGCAAACGGTCCCGGTCACCGTGTCCCGCGGCGGCCAGGAACGCACCGTCACGGTGAAACTCGGCAGTGCCGTCGACACCGCACAGACGACGGTGCCCAGCACCCGCGGAACACGCTGACGCGCAGGTATTCCGGTCCGACTGATGCTTCCCGCGCACCGTACAGCGCGCAGGAACACGTGCGAAGTCCACCACGCGCGCCACATCCGGATGCTTTGCTCAGCGAGGCGTTTCTTCACCGAAGGGGTCGAGTCCTCTGACGACGATGGACGACATCGCTACACCTCCAGGACTTCGATATCGGCCATGACATCACTTTGAGTCCAAGTCGACGCCGCCGTACGGTCGGGGCGCTTCGGCGGCTGCGAACCGGCCCGTGTCCTGGACGTCGAGCTATAACGTGCGGCTATGGCGACGGTCGAGACGATTATCGTCTCGACCGTCGCTATAGGCGCATCCTATATTCGCCCCGTGCGCCTGACCGGTGTGATGTGCGGCCGTCACCCGCTTCATCCGCAGCAGTGAGTAGGGCCTGCCGTCGTCTCGACAACACCGGCGTCTGTGCTGCGTCCATTGCGCTGCGCCATACCGCCAGAAGCCGGTGACCGACCAGGCCGGCCTGATGGTGTAGCGGTCCACATCAGCCGGAGGCAGTCCGTTCAGGTGACCGCAACGCGGCCGGAGACGTTGACCGCGACGCGGCGGGAAGCACTCAGTGGCGTTCCCGACGCCGTGGACGCACCGCGACCCAGATGCTTAGCTGATCGGTGTGAGTGACAACGCCGTCTCCGGGCCGATAGCGCAGGTCCATCCCGACACGCCCACCCGCTCGGGCGATGCTCCGGGACGGTCCATCTCGGCCGAGATCGACGACCTCGCCGAGGAGATCGAGAAGCTGGCGGGCATGGTCGCGACGATGGCCGATGACGACGCACTGCGTGCACCTCTCGTCGCCGATGCCGTCCGCAGCGCGCGACTCGACATCGTGCTGGCCGGCGCCGCCCTCACCGACACGACGGCGGCCGACACGATCGGCCATGGCGCCACCTTGCGACTGATCGGCATCGCCGTGCGGCAGTTGTCACAGCGCAGCGCGCGTGAGATGGTCCACGCCGTCCGATCCCGGCCACCCGCGGTTCTCATCCGAGTGGTGATCACCCTGGCCGTCAGCATGTCGCTCGTCACGTTCTACAGCCTGACCGGGTGGGCCAGTTACGACAAGACCGGTTCCTCAACGCTCTACGTCTTCGGCGCGGTGGTCGGCAGCGTCATCTGCACCAATGCACTGTGTTTCGACGCGAAGCGGGTGTGGGCGGACATGCGCGCCGGACAGCGGCTGTGGCGGATACTGGCCGCCAAGAACCTCGCAGTCTTGGTCGGCGTGGCCATCGCAGCCACTCCCGTGATCGTATACCTCAGCGCCACAACGGATCTCTACGCTCCCGCAATGATCGATCAATTCATCGTCATGGTGCTGATCTGGCTGGGCGTCGGCAACCTGCTGTCGGTCCTCGCACCGCTCCGGCATGAGTCGCTGTCTGCGCGACTGAAAGACGGAACATGGCGACAATATCTGGCATCATTCGGCGTCTCCTATCTCGTCGGGATCACGGTGAACCTCATGATCTACTGGCGGCTATGGGCCCGTCAGCTGGCCTCGGACGAGATCAGTGCGCCGACCTGGACATTGCAGTTACTGCTCTTCGCCAGCGGTGTCCTGATGTGGATCTGCATGACGGTGGTCGCGATATCGGTCGCCGGATTACCCACGGTGCGAACCGCACTCATTCGCGAGATGCTTGCCGCCCACCCCGATCACGACGACGCCGGGGCCACCGCACAGTCCTCGTCAGTTCGAGTGGTCTGACCCGCGCGTGGTGTCGACTGCGCTGCGCCACACGTCCACGAGCAGGGGCGTCACCGGCGACCAGAGCGCGTTGCCCGGACCGGGAGTCGACCGGCGCGGATCGCCTTCTCCGCCATGGTCCTACACGTCACCTGCCGCTGTAGACAGGGAACGCGGCATTCTCGCCGTAGTCCCGGGCGTCGAGGTCTCTCAGCGCCGCCATGTCCGCGTCCGAGATCTCGAAGTCGACCTCGGCATTGGCGCGCATGTGCTCCGGGTTCGCCGTCTTCGGCAGCGACACCGTACCGAGCTGCAGCGTGTAGCGGATGCACAGCTGCGGGACGCTCACGCCGTACCGTTCGGCCATCGCCGCCACGTCGACGTTCGTCAGGATTTCGCCGTGCGCGATCGGCGAGTACGACTCGACGAGGATGCCCTTGCTCTCGCAGAAGGCGATCAGCTCGCCCGGGGTGTTGCCCGCATGCACGAGCAGCTGGTTCACGTGCGGCGTGACCGTCGCGCCCGCGAGGATGTTCTCGAGGTCGGACTGCTGGAAGTTGGAGACACCGATCGAGCGGATCTTGCCTGCCTTGTGCGCCTCTTCGAGTGCACGCCACGCCTCGCGGTTGCCCTCGGCGTAGTCGCCGCCGCGGAAGTCGTCCCACGGCTGCGGCGAATGGATGAGCATCAGGTCGACGTAGTCGAGGCCCATCGCCTCGAGGGACCCGTCGATCGCGGCGACCGCGGCGTCGTACTCCTTGATCTCGGCGGCCAGCTTCGTCGAGACGAAGAGGTCCGGGCGCGGGACGCCTGCAGTACGCACGCCCTCGCCGACGCCACGCTCGTTGCCGTAGGCCTGCGCGGTGTCGATGTTGCGGTAGCCGATCTGCACGGCGTCACGGACCGCCTGCGCGGCTTTGTCGTCGTCGATGAACCAGGTGCCCAGACCCAGCTTGGGAATCCGGACGCCGTTCGTGAGGGTGTAGGTGTCGTTCAGGATGCTCATCGGTTGTCTCCGTTCTTTCCGAATTCGGCCGTACACCTCGTCGGTGACCGACTCGAGCCATTCGTTGCCGACGCCCTCGCCGCGCGTCAGTCCTTTCCGCTGCTGAAGATTCAGCGGTCGTGCGAAGGGCGACCAGTACCGATTACTACACCTGTATGGAGCAGTGCCGCATCCAGGTCGGCGCCGGGCACCGCGGGCGGGTCCTCGTGTTGCGGCACAGATCGGTCACGCGCCGGCCCCTCCGTCGACCGGGACGATCGCCCCGGTGACCATGGATGCGCGGTCACTCAACAGCCAGGCAGCGGCCTCGGCGACCTCGCGGGGCTCGGCCAGACGGCCCATCGGGCTACTGGCCGCGCTTGCCTCGATCACGCCGGGGCTGGCCTCATCCCACTCCTGCATCAATTCCGTCGCGGTGCCGCCCGGAGTGATGCCGTTGACGCGAACGCCGTCCTTGGCCCAGCTGACGGCGGCGGATTCGGTGACGCTGTTCAGGGCCCGCTTCATCGCCCCGTACACGGGAAGCAGCGGGTTCGCGCGGCGGGCACCGATGCTGGAGGTGTTCACGATCGCCCCGCCGCCGCTTTCACGCATGAGTGCGAATTCGGCGTTCATGGCGATCAGGTGCGACCGGAAGTTGACCGCATACTGCTCGTCCACGTCGGCGTCGGTCGCGCCATCCACCGGACCGGCTTGCTGTTGCATGATTCCGCCGTTGTTGAACGCGCCGTCCAGCCGGCCGTGCAGCTCACGAACACGGGTCACCCCTGCCCGGATGCTATCGGGGACGGCGAGGTCGACGGTGACGGCGTCGGCGGTTCCCCCGCCGTCACGGATCTCGGTGACGATGCGGTCCAACGCATCTCGGCTGCGCGCCGCGAGGACGACCGACGCGCCCTCCTGGGCGAAGAGGTGCGCGGCCGCGGCACCGATACCGCGGCTCGCTCCCGTGATGAAGATGATCTTTCCCGCAAGCAGCCCGATCGATGTGGTGGCGGTGTCGTTGTGTGTCATGTCGACCAACCTGCCCCGGCCGTCGCCGCGGATGCAGGCACAAGCTGTACCACCTTCCCCGCTCGCCGCGAGCGCACACTGGAGCAATGGACAAGCGGGAGTTGGGGGCCTTTCTCCGAAGCCGACGCGAGCGGCTGCGCCCCGAGGACGTCGGTCTGCCCTCCGGGCCCCGCCGCCGCACCCCTGGGCTGCGACGCGAGGAAGTCGCCGTCCTCGCCCACATCTCGACCGAGTACTACATCCGCCTCGAACAGGGCCGCGCTCCGCGACCGTCGGCCGACGTCTTGGCCGGAATCGCCGGCGCGCTACGGCTGACGGACGTCGAAGGCGACCACCTTCACCTCCTCGCCGGGACCGCACCGAACAGGACCGGATGGCATCGCCGCGACGTACGGCCGAGCATCCTGGCACTGCTGGCACGACTTCCACAGACAGCCGCGTTCGTGATGTCGGCAGCCTTCGACGTCCTCGCCTGGAACGACCTGACCGCGGCACTCATGGAGGACTTTTCCCGACGGGCACCTGATGACCGCAACCTCGCCCGCCGCGCCTTCTTGCCCGATCCGTCGGAAGACCAAGCGCCCTACGGGATCTCGAATGCCGCCGAGTTCCGTCAGCAGGCGGTCATGGAACTGCGCTCCGCTGCCGCCCGGTATCCGACCGATCCCGCCATCGCCGGGCTCATCGAGGAACTCCGCGAGGAAAGCCGCGAGTTCGCCCGCCTCTGGGAGCGCAACGACGTCCAGCCCGCACCGATGCTGACCAAGACGTTCCACCACGCGACCGTCGGGGCGATCACGGTGGACTGCGACGCCCTCGCCTTGACCGACCGCGATCAGCATCTCGTGCTCTACAGCGCGGCCGCCGGTTCTCCCGCCGCCGAGTCGCTGCGTTTCCTCGCTGCCATCGGTGCGGAGGGCCTATCGAAAGAGCGCACCCGATAGCGACGATCCATCACGGGTTCTCGCGTCCGAACATTGATCGATGGCACGTTCGGTCACCGGTACACATCACGACGATGCCGTACGTCGATCACGCGGACAACGACAACATCCTCGTGGATCTCGTAGACAACCCGGAACTCGCCGCGCCGCGCCGACCAGCGGCCGGCCAACTCGCCGCGCAGGCGTTTACCGACCCGATGCGGATTCTCGGCGAGCGGCCCGCGAATGAACTCCCAGCACGCCGCCGCAACAATCTCGGGAAGGTCCTCGGACAGACTTCGACGTGCGCGTCGAGTCAGTTCGACCCGGTAGGTCATGAACCGATGGTGCCCTTCGCGCGGAGTTCGGCCTCCACCTCATCAAGCGGGTAGACCCGGCCGGCAGCGATATCGGCGTCCGCCTCGCCGATGGCCTCCATTGCTTCCCGGTCGCCCAGAATGTCTAGCGTCTCCATGAGAGAGTCGTAGTCGTCGGCGCTCATCAGCACGGCGGCACGCCGCCCATTCCTGGTGAGCTCCACCCGCTGATGGGTACGCACCGCCTCGTCCACCAACTTGGAGAGGTTGGCGCGCACGTCTGCGATCGGCAATGTCGTCATGTACAGAATTCTAGCGTGCTGTACCCGTCCCTGACCTCGGCTTATGCCGCGAGGCTGCCCAGCACTTCGATCACCTGGCCAGGCGTAGATGACCCACTCGAGCGTCAGCAGCCTGAGCCATCACCCGAACCCCAAGCGCCACCAGGGATTCGAACTCGTATGCCAATACGGCCGCGTCCGAATGCCGTTGGGACGTCACAGCTTCGCAATCCTGACGAGGGCTGCTGCGTAAGGGCTCGGATCGACGTCACCTCGCACGGCGAGCTGCTGGGTGTAGCCATGGCAGAGCGCGACGAAAGCCTCGGCGATCTGCTGCGCATCGACCGGCTCGCGGTCCGGCAGGAGTCCGACGATCGAGGAACGTAGCTGGTCGAGCTGAGCCTTCACCACGTCGCCGAGGGCAGGCGACACCGCCGCCTCGGCATAGATCTGTGCGACGAGCCGGGCGTGGTTCTCTTCGCGGGCCAGGGCGCGGATGTGCTGTAGAAACCGGTGGATCACGTCGGGGGTCAGATCAGCCGGGAACGCATGGGTGGCCTGGTCGCAGATCGCCGTGATGATTTCGTCCTTACTGGCGAAGTAGCGGTAGATCGCACCGTTGGACAAGCCCGATGCGTTGACGAGGTCGCTCATCGACGTTCGAGCGAACCCCTGAGTGGCGAACAATCGACGTGCGGCATCGATGATCTGTTGTCTGCGTGCGTCGAGGTGGTCCTGCGTGACCTTGGGCATAAAGAGTGACCGTTCGTTTTTTGTGTTACCTTCTCACCATACATAGTTCGCCACACCAGTTTGGAGACCTCGCGTGCGGTACCAGCCCTTCGGAAGACTCAGCGGACTGCGCGTCTCGCAGTACGTCTTGGGCACCGCCAACTTCGGATCGAGCGAGACATCGACCGGACTCGACGGGGCCAAGGACATCTACCGCGCGTTCCTGGATGCCGGCGGAACCACCTTCGACTCCTCGAATATCTACCAGGTCGGGGAGGCCGAGGCGGTCCTCGGGGATCTTCTCGGAAGTGATCGCGACGACATGGTCGTGATCACCAAGTACAGCGGCACCCGTCGGGCCGATGCCCGACCGGGCACCACCGGCAACAGCAGGAAGGTCATGTTCCGGTCGTTGGACGAAAGCCTGCGTCGCCTGCAGACCGATTACGTCGACGTGTTCATGCCGCACTTCCCCGATGGCCTCACCCCGATGTCGGAGATTCAGCAAGCGCTCGAAGATCTCGTCCGGGCCGGGAAGATCCGGTATTACGGCTTGTCGAACTTTCCGGCGTGGCGGGTCGCCGGCGCCGCCGTGAGGTCCGAGCTGACCGGAGGCGGTCACCTGCTGGGCATCCAGACCGAGTACAACCTGGCCGAGCGGTCTGCCGAGCGAGAGCTCCTGCCGATGGCACAGGCGCACGGGCTGGGCGTCGTGCTCTATTCGCCGCTCGCCGGTGGACTGCTCACCGGCAAATATCGCAACGGCGAACAGGGGCGTCTCAGCACGGCAGCCGAGTCGACCACGCCCGGGGAGGACACCGAGCAGCGGACCACCGTCCTCGATGCGGTGATCAGCGTGGCCGACCAGATCGAAACGGGCCCGGTACAGGTCGCGCTGTCCTGGCTGCACGAGCGGGCCGCCCGCTCCGGCACCTCGATGATCCCGATCGTCGGACCCCGCACATCAACTCACCTCCAAGGTTATCTCGACGCACTGGACGTCGATCTCGACGATGCGCAGTACGCGCTGCTCGACGACGTCAGTGCAGTTCCGCTCGGAACACCGCACGACGATGTCGCCGCCGCCCTCACCCACGGAATCGACGGCAACCGCCAACTCATCGACGATCCCGCACTCCCCGTGACCTGAATGTCCCCCTATCACCGAGGAAACCCATGCCTGACTTCCGTATAGCCTCCATCAACTTCGAGTGCACCGACCCGAGTGCGCTCGCGCACTTCTGGGCACAGATCCTCGACGGCGAGGTCGCCGTCGAAACGCCCGCTTTCTGCGCGGTCAAAACCGCTGACCTGTTCATCGGTGCAGTCCGCGTGGACGATTACCGGCCGCCGACCTGGCCGTCAACGGACCAGCCCCAGCAGATTCACCTCGACCTTGCGGTCGACGACCTCGACTCCGCCGAAGCAACCGCACTCCGGCTCGGTGCGACCAAGAGTGAGTACCAGGCCGGCCCGGACCACTCACGCGTACTGCACGATCCCGCCGGACACCCCTTCTGCCTCCGCGGCTGATATCTGGTGAATCATCGCCGGACCAGCGAAGCGCACCACCACAATTCAAGTCTCCGCTAGACAACGTCGCCGACGAGCGTCACTCGACGGCGCGAAAGACCCGGCCTCGACGCACGCGGCTCTCAAACGTTTGTCGCGTGTCTAGAGCGTCCCAGTGCGAGTTCTTCCACAACCAGTGGGTGACAGCCGATCTCGCCGTCGGCAAGGAGTGCCATCGTGCCGTCAGCTGCTCGTTCCCGGTGTGCAGATGGTCGATCCAGACCGACGTATCGACGAGATCATCCGACCGACGACCGACGACGCGGAGTCGCCGCACCTGTCGAATCGGTGCCGCCGAGCGCTGCAAGGCGGCGCGCACTTTCCATGCGAATCAACGCCCGCAGCCCATCGCGGCTTTCCGTCCTTCGCGGTCGAGGTCAACATCGCTCGCAGCGCGGCCCGCCGACTGGCCTGGCGCACCGAACTTGCAGCTCCTCGTCGACGGAATCGCCAGGTTAGGCCGCGGAAAATTCACGATAGACAATTCTCTCCGTCGACCGACGGCAAGTTCGAGACTCTTTCATCGGTATACCTCTCGACGGTGTCCAAGCCTGAGCACGAGGACCACCAGTTCATCGTCCTGAATGTCATAGATAATTCGGTAATCGCCGACGCGGATTCGGAACTCACCGCCCCCACCCTTCAGCTGGATGCACCCGGACGGGCGTGGGTCGCTTGCGAGTGAGTCGATCGCATCGAGCAAGCGGCGCGCGGTCGACTTGTCGAGCTTCCGGATCGCCTTCGCAGTTGACGGGACACTTCGTCGGCATCGTAGACCGCGCGGAATTCGTCGAACGTGGTGTCTCTGCCGGAAGTCGTCGTCGCCGAGGTGTGGGAGCCCGGCTGGAAGTGCCGGGCGTAGCCGGAGAACCGGTAGCAGTGTCGCTGCGACAAAACGGGCGCAGGCGGCCTCGTCGGGGAGGAGCGAGACCTCGGCTGACCATGAGGGCGACCTACTCGTCCCAGGACAGCGACGACTTCATGCGGCACTCCGGAAAACAAGAAGCCCACTCCACCGCGTTTCGATGGATAAGGCCATCACGACGCCGGCTGTTCCTCACCCGTCCATGGGTTGATCAGCGCGACTCCGGCATGGATGAAGTCCTTCGTGTTGCGCGTCGCGCAGACCGCGTCCTCGGTCCGGCAGATAGCCGCGATCTGCGCATCGCCGGTCGCAATCGTTAGGCCGGCAGCTCCTCGCGCGATAAGGGTGTCGGCGTAGCGGGAAGCCGCTCCGGCATCGAAAGCGATGACCGATCCAGTGTCGCGATAGGACCGGATCGCGGCCTCGACCCGGGAGGCGAGGTCATCCTTCCGCTTGCCATCAGGCAGCCGACCGAGGCCCGCTAGGAGTTCGGCGAGGGCGACCGCAGTGATGACCACGTCATCGGTCAGCGACTCCAGCCAGGCGACGACACACGCATCGGGCTGAGGCTTGAGCACCTCGGAGACGACGTTGGTGTCGAGGACGATCACGATAAGCTGGCTGCCCGAGCGATGTCATCACGTGCCGGAATCGGCAGCTCGTCGACGCCGCCGACCGACTGCCCAGCCTGCAGGAGCGCCAGCCCGATATTCGGACGGGTCGCGGCCTTGGTCAGGATCTCACGGACCTCGGCCTCCATGGAGCGGCCGTGCTGTTTGGCCTGAGCGACAAGCCGGGCCTTGACGGACTCGTCGAGTCCGCGAACGACGATCGACGACATGCCAATCACCTCCTCATCAGGATGATTGCACTGATGCTAGGACCTGATGCATCGAGCCCGGGCACGACCAAGCCCCGCTGTACAGGCGGGCGCAACGACCCGCACCGGTTGGAGCCACACGAGCCAGAAGCCCGCCCGGCGGGACGGATTGTCATACCATCGACCCATGCCCGACGTGACGAGTACCGTTGTTCTCTCGCATCCGGTAGCCGTGGTCTGGGGTACATCAGTCGGCCCGAGAATCTGCCCACGATCATTCCCGGGATCGTCTCCGCAACCGCAGGCAAGGAGCCACCCTACGAACCCGGCGACGTCTGGCACGGGGCGAGTCGCTCATTCGGCATCACCGACGAATGGACCGGAGCGTTCACACGCTTAGACCCCCCGAACGGAATGGAGTTCCGACTGACAGAGGGACGCGTGCTTGTCACGACAATCGACACCCTCGAACGAGTCACTGGCGGAACCCGATACACGCTGCAAATCGCGGGTGAGCCAGCATTTCGTGGCGCTGTCGGCCGATGGGCCGACACCGTGAACTCACTCGTTCTTCAACGGATGCTCAACCGCAGTTTCGTGAAACTCCCGCCACATGTCGACAAATGGGCTGCCGACCAGCCTACCTAGGCCAGCAGAGTTTCAGAGCCTGCAACCCATGATTCACCCGATCGATCAGGTCTTCACGATCGGGCCAAGCGCCATGGGTCGCAGCAGCCAAGCGAGACGACTATCCGTGCCGGAACACCACCGATTTCCGGCACATACAGCCATCTCATGACCTGACGGCACAAACCCGCAACCGGTCAGCCCAGCGCGAGTGTCTCCACGGACTGGCCAGTGACCTCGGCGATCAGATCGAAGTCCTTGTCAACCGCGAGAACCGTCAGCCCTGCCTTCTCCGCAGTCGCCGCGATCAGCAGGTCGGGAATGGACGGCGCGCGGTGCTGGCCGCGATCCGCGAGCAGCATCTGCACCTCCCACGCCCGTTCCTCCATGGCCGGTGTCAGGTGCTCGATCGGCATCAACGAGAGCGGCGGCAACCTGAACGCCTCGCGACCCGCCTCACCCGAGCGAGCCGAAAAGCCCAGCTCGAGTCGAGTCACGGCCGAGAGGCGAAGCAGCCCACGTTCGATACGCAAGTTCCACTCGGCGAGGTCGGCTGCCTGCCCTGCCTGCATGCGCACGTACGCCGACTTGTCGACCAGCCAGCTCGTCATCGCCACGCGGCCTCCATCACGTCAGGATCGGCAAGATCGCCGAACACCGCCGCCGAGCGAGTCCAGTCCTCGACCGTGACCGTAGCGGCAGCCGGGGCCGAAGCATCCTGCTCCAATCGCCGGCGCAGGAACTCATTGCGCGACAGCCCCAGCGCAGACGCCTCCGCGTCGATGCGCTCCACGGCCGCCTCACTGAGCCCACGGATCAGTACGTTCGTCATCAAAACCACCTCCCACCCTTGATGATATCGCGATATCACTCCCACTGCAGCATCGCTGCCCGCGTACAGCACTACAGGCTGCTTGACTTCTCGCCTCCAATGAAGCGGTCCTGCAGGTATCCCCCCACAGAGTCGAGCACTGCGCGGCACATGCCTGCAAACTCGACCGAGTTCCGGCACGGAGAACCATCAGCGACGACGTGGCCTCATCTCGCGCCGACCCGCGCGGAAAGTGCGTCTGCGACCTCATCCACAGTCCGCGCTGCCGTGTCGAACTCCAAGACCTCATCGGACCACGCGGCATAGTCGGCTCGACGGCGCTGCACTTCCGCCCAGGTCGGCTCGCCGACGTATGCGAGACTGCGATCCCTGCCGCTGAGCCTTCGTTCATGCTCTTGCGAATCCGCGACCACCAGGTGTACGAAGTCGATACGAGGACTGGTGCGCGCGGCCGCAGCACGCCAGGTCAGCCTGGCATCCTCGCTGTCGTTCACCGCATCGATGATGACGCTACGACCGAGGCGAAGGTTCGGTTCCGCCATCGCGCGAGCCGCTTCGTACGCGGCGACGCCGACTTGCCATCCTCTCTGCAAACCGCAGGCGAGAATAGGCTCCTCGACGGCATCGATGGACAGATGCACCGAGGCTGTGCGCGCGGCGGCGATCTCAGCAACGCTTGTCTTTCCGAAGCCCGGAAGACCGGAGATCACGATGAGATGCCCGGTCGTGCGACGTGCAACGGCGTGATCGCAGCAACCTTGTCGCGCAGTGCACGGCGCTCGAGCCGGAGCTCGTAGTTCGACTGCAGATTCATCCAGAACTCCTCGGACGTTCCGAAGTAGCGCGCCAGACGGATCGCCGTATCAGCGGTGATCCCCCGCTTGCCGTGCACGATCTCGTTGATCCGGCGCGGCGGCACACCGATGGACACGGCAAGCTTGTTCTGCGTGATCCCGAAGCCCTCGATGAAATCTTCCATCAGGATCTCTCCCGGGTGGATCGGCTCGATCAGGTCACTCTCAGTGGTAGTCGACGAGTTCGACATTGTCCGCACCTCCATCTCTCCAGACGAAGCACAGACGCCATTGCGCGTTCACGTGGATGCTGTGCTGCCCGCGCCGGTCGCCGACCAGACGCTCCAGGCGGTTGCCTGGCGGGACCCTGAGGTCCTCGACGTCCTTCGCCGCATGAACAAGCTCGAGCTTCCGCAAGGTCGCCCGCTGCACCGTCCGGTCAACGCGCTTGACGTACTGCTCATGCCAGATGCGCTCGGCGTCCTTGCTGCCGAACGATCTGATCACGAGACCAGTGCGTAACGGACACCGTCATTAACGCTAGACGTTGAACCGGAACTCGACCGCATTTCGTAAGTTTGGCATAACTGAGCGCATACCCGCTGGTCAGTCGCGAGTTGGGGTATAGTGGTCGTCACTGCACGCTACGCATAAGCGACCGTCTTCAGACGCGAATTTGCGGCTACGGCGGCAGTCCGTACGAGGTCCTGGTGTAGCTATCCGTGAACCAGGGAAGCAGCCGGCGACGCACTCCTCCCGGAGATTCCAACATGGGAATTTCCGATGACACTGGCGACCTCGAACGCTCATACCCCTCAGGTCGAACCTGGCCACGACGATCCGTACCGATGGCTCTGGCTCTCCGAAGCTGAGGCCGAACACTATGGCGCCCGGTCCACGCTGCGCCGCTACGTCAACGAAGGCCGCTTCCCGACCGCCGAGAAGGTCGGTCGGTCCTGGCGTGTGCGCAAGTACGACCTCGACCGGCTGACCCGGCGGGCGGTGCCGCCTTCTTACGACGACGTGGAAGCGGCTGCGTCAGCCGTGGCTGGCCAGGCACCGGCCTTCTCCGATGAGCAGGTCCGCGCGCTCTCCAAGGCGTTCACTGAGCAGCTCGCTCGGCGTCAGGCAGTCGGTGCCTGATGATTGCGAAGAAGAACCCCGCCAGCGATGCTGACGGGGCCTCCGAGATCTCTATTTCTCCCGACCATCCTATCGCGGTGACACGCTCCGACGTCGATCTGAGCCATCCCGCGACTGACGTGCTGGCCGCCGACGGGTGGACCGTCCGGGAGCTCCAGGACAGCATTTCGGGGGCTCTCACGCCCCGTTCCTGGTGTTGTCGAAGCGTGCGATACGAGTGGGTGAATCGACTTTGAATCCGACGCAGCAAGAATCGCTGCGTCAAGAGATCGTCGCAAAACCGCAGGTCAAGCATGGGGGTCATAAGCGCCCATGGGAGGGAACCTGTGACCCCGACCCCGTCGGGGTCACAGAGTCCGGTTCCGGCGGCTGTGACGGACGCTCGCGTGCGTTCGGTGACCTGGCTACGATCCGGGCCGCTGGGACCGGTGAGGCGGTCATCCCGGTGTCGTTCGACACCGAGTTCGTGCAGACCGCCGACAACCACCGCGCCATCGTCTCGTACCAGTTCGCGACGCCTGATCCGGCGGACCCATCTCATATGGTGCTCGTCGTCTTCCTGCCGTTGTCGCTGGCGCGGCTGCGGCTGGCCACCGCGCTCCGGGAGGTCTGGCGCGAGGCGGAGCTGTGGCGACATCGTCTGGGTGCGAAGTCGGGTATCGGTGCGCGCGGTGTGCGCATGGATGGGTTCGCGGCCGAGGGAGACGACGAACTCGACCGCGACGAGCGTGACCGGGCACGCCGTCGCCGCGCCTACAGGCGTCACGGCGTGTCGATCGATCTGCGCTGCCACTTCGGCAAGGCGGACATGACTGCGTTCCGGCGAGTGCAGCCGGACCCGATGAAGAACCTCACGTCGGCCGCCGGTGGATTGGTCACGCTGCAGAGCTTCCGTGTCTGTGCGATGGACGATGCCCGCAACAACTGGTTCCCGTTCTCGGTCACCGTCAGCGACACAATGTGCCACGCGCCGGCCGGCTCCAAGACGCTCGACGCACTGGGTGCCGCCTGCGGCCAGCCCAAGGTCGCACTGCCCGACGGCGCGATCTCCCGGATGGACCTGCTGCGTCGGGAGGACCTGGTGCTGTTCCTCCGGTACAGCGCCAATGACCCCGTTGTCGTGCATGAGTACACCGAGCGTCTCTACGGTCCCGACACTAAGCCACCAGTCACGCTGTCCAGCGGCGCGGCCAACGCCTTCAAAGAATCGGTCAAGGGTTACTGGGGCGGTCTGACCGACGACGAGTTCTCGCTGAAGTTCGGTGGTCTGGTCAAGCGCGACCCCGAGGTCAAGCGCGACGAGAGTGACCGCTCGTACTACGAGAAGCGCGGCAAGGTTCCCGTGGACGGTGCGGCGCGGGCGGTCATCGACATGTGCGCCAACGGCTACCACGGCGGGCTGAATATGTGCCCGATGCCGGGCTACCACGACGACGCGATGACGTTCGACTACGACCTCCAGGGGGCCTATCCGACGGCGATGTCCCTTGTGCGGGACGTGGATTGGGCGCATCCGGACGGTGTCATCGAGACGTTGATCCAGAACCGGGACCTCACCCTCAACGACGTCCCATCGCCGGTGACGCCGTTCGTCGCCTGGGTCGAGTTCGAGTTCCCCGACGAGACCCGGTTCCCGTGCCTGCCGATCTTCACCGACGGTGCCCCGATGTACGTCCTGTCGTCGGCCGGCCGGTCAGGCACACACGCCATGGCACCGGAGATCCATCTCGCGCTGAAGGTCGGCGCTCGCGTGCACTGCCAGCTCGGGTTCGCGCTGCGGCCGCTCGACGATCAGTACGGCGAACCGTCTCACGCTCTGCGCGAGGGCGTCATGCAGATGGTCAAGGACCGTGTGATTGCTCGGGAGTGGTTCGGCAAGAAGTCGTTGGAAGAACTGGCGATCAAGACCATGGCCAACAGCACCTACGGCAAGACCGCGCAGGACGTCTCGCAGCAGAATGCCTGGGACGCCTTCGAGCAGATCATGGATGCCGTCGGCGGCTCTGCAATCACGTCTCCCTACCACGCCGCGATGACCACAAGCTTCGTCCGCGCGGAACTGCTCGCTGCGGCAATCCAGCTGTCCGACGCGGGCTTCCGGTTCTTCTCGGTGACGACCGATGGGTTCATCAGCGACGCGCCGTTCGACGTCGTGAGCGGCCTCGACCTGTTCGGCCTGTCCGCGCTGGCCGCGAAGTCGCGCGCACTGCTCGCCGACGGTGACAGCTCGGTCTGGGAGGTCAAGCACGAGCAGGCCGCTCTGCTGAACATCACCACGCGGGGGAATGTCGCTCTCAACGAGGGTGGCGTGCTGGCCAAGAACAGCTACAAGACCCCGGACGTGATCCGGAAGTCTGGCGGCGAGCGTCAGCACTTCCACGATCTGGTGATCTCTCGGTCCGGCCGGGTGGCTGCGCCGGTGAAGGTGTTCCCGTCGTTCCGTGTGCTCTCGTACAACGACGGCCGTCGTGAGGACTTCATCGCCTCGACTGAGGACCGCCACCTGTCGATGGACTACGACTGCAAGCGTCAGCCAGACCTGGACAGCATGACAGTCGCGCGCCCGTTGGACAGTGCCGGGACCGCGCACGAAGTCGCGTCGTTCGACACCCGCCCGTGGGACACCATCGATGAATGCGTTCGAGGTCGCGAGGTCGCCAAGAACAACGCTGACGCGGGTTACTGCCTGCGGACTGTCGAGCAGTGGCGCCAGTGGGAGCTGCGCCGCTCGCACGGCCAAGGGCACCGGATCGCGGACCCGTACCGCTCGATCCTGCTGAGCTTGCTGATCGGCCACCGTCAGGGCGTCGTCGGCTTCAACGTGCCCGCGCTCGACGCTTCGGCCGGTTCGGTTAGCAAGCGCCTCGAATGGCTCTCCGGCTGGGGACTCGGCGCTGTCAAGGAGTCCGACTGGAAGAACTCCCGGCGGCCTGATCGCGTCGGTCAAATGCTCCCGGCGTCGGCCTGCGAACCGTACTTGTCGGTGATCCGCGCTGCCACAGCCGAGACCGCGCCGTGGGACCTGCTGGCTCCCGACGACGGGGGTGATGACAGTGCCCAACGCGCCGCCTGAATGGCCTCGCCCCGACCACCAATTCCCGCCGGGAAGCACCCGGCAATCAACGAGAGGACATCCAATGACCGATAACAAGAACACCCGCAAGAACCTCGACGAGCTGCTCGCCGAGGCTGAGGCCCGCGTTGCCGAACTGAAGCGGAAGCAGAAGGCGAAAGACGCCCGCGAAGCAGCCAAGCTCGGTAACCGCCTGCACTCCAAAATCGGTGACGGACGCGCTGCCTTCACCGCCGAGTTCAAGCTCATCCGCGACGAGTTGTTCGGCGTCGACGACGCTCCGGCCGATGGGCCGGCGGCGACGCAGGAGCCGCCTGCCACCGCGTCGGCCGGGGTCGGCGAAACCGCCTGGGGCGGTGATGGTTATGGCCAGTAGTACCGCTGCGCGCATGAATGGCGCGGAAGCAGAGACCCCGCCCGCAGTGAGCGAAGCGAGCGAGGACGGGGCCAGCGGTAATTGGAAGGCGAGCGGAGCGATGTCTGACAATTACCCTGCTGGCCGTGGGGGAAGTGCCGCAGAAGCCGCATGCGAATCGGACCGGCTGTCCGCCCGCGTGACGGTGCGCTTCAGCGCTCCGGAGCGGGCGGCGATCGACGCGCGCGGCGCGGCGCTGGGCGTCAAGCCCGGCGCGTGGTTGCGCGCCTTGGCGCGCGACGGCCTCGACGCTCGGCGCGATGAGGTCGAGAGGCTTCATCGCGCCGCTGCGCGGCGTCCGGACCCGGCGCGGGCCGCGCTGGTGGAGCAGCTCCGGCGCGCTGGCTCCGTGCTCTGGCGGGAGCGTCGGCGTGACGAGCTGGCGGTCAAGTTGCTCACCGAGATCCGGGATCTGCTCCTCGACGGCGGCCAGCTCGACGAGACGCGGGCAGTCGCTCTCGACGAGGCAATGGAGGTACTCACCGATCCCGACCGGGCGAAGGTTCTCGCGCCGATGATCACTGCCGTCGAAGCACTGCGGGCTGACGCCGGGGATCGGATCCGGCTATGAGCACTGTCAATGTCCGTTCGTCGCACTCGGCACAGTCCAGTGTCGACTACGCCCTGTACGGCGACAGCGGCCAGCAGAAGGAAGAGCACCGGCGGCGTGGTACCAGCCGCGCCGCCGCGCTCTCCTCATCCGTGAATGATCCCGACGAGTTCATCGCTCGCTGTGAAGACCACCGGTGCAGGGTCGAGCTGTACAGCTACACGCAGAACTTCAGCCCCGACGAGTTCGACGTGCGCAACCCCGACGACGTCAAGCGCGTGAACGATCTGGGCCGGATGCTCGCCGAGGACATGCACAGCGCGGACTACCTCGTGGTGACGCACGTGGACAGCAAGGGCGGTCACCTCCACAACCACGTCTACGTCTGTAACAACGACAACATCACCGGGAAGTCGTTGCAACGGAACACCTCATGGGCGAAAGGAGTCCGCCAGACCAACGACGCCCTTATGGAGCGCGAGGGCTGTCAGGTGCTCGACTCCCCCATGCAGGCGAAGGTCGACTGGTCATTGCAGCGGGAGCAGTACGAAGTCGGCGGCTTCGAGCGGAGCCTGGGCGACAAGATTGCTGCCTCATTGCGTGATCCGCGCTCGACCGGCCGTGAGGCGTACAAAGCCGTGCTGGCTGAGCACGACGTGAAGTTCAGCGTGGCTAAGAGCGGTGAACACCGCTACAAGCTGCGGCACCAGAACGGGAAGCTCCTGTCGAAGTCCGGTAAGGCACTTTCCCCCGACTTCAGTGTGAGGAGTGCTGACGAGATCTTCAACTACCACGCAGAGAACAAGACGAAGGAGCTGAACAATGCCGTTGCTGAACGACATGAAGAACGAGGATCTGGCCACGCAGGCGAGCGCCGAGAACTTGGAGCTGTTGCGCGAGTTGCTGACTCGCCAGGCCCGCGTCGAGGAACACGTCGCCGGGTTGACGACGACGATCAACAACCTCATCGAGAAGCAGGGCAGCGACACGCGGAGCCTGTCCGGGCGGTTGACGAAGATGGAGCAGCAGCGGCAGAGCACGCCGCCGCCGTCCAGCGCGGCATCCGAGATCGGACCCGTGCGGAAAAGGCTCGACGAGATCGAGAAGACGTTGAGCGTGCTCGCCGACAGCGTCAGCGGCAAGGATTTGGCCAGGGCCACGACGGAGCTCAAAAGCGAAGTGAAGGGTATTACTTCGGCCAGTAAGCAGGCCGCCACTGACGCTCGAAAGGCTGCCGACGCTGCCGAGAAGGCCACTGGCGCCGTCGCTGGTGTGCGGGCCGCTGCCGCGAAGGAGATCCGCGTGGTGGCCAATGCAGTCGTCGACAAGGCCGAGAAGGTGATGGACGACGGGGAGAAGGCGAAGACCGCCCGCGTCGAGAAGCTGATCGCCGCTGCCGACAAGGTGGCCGCGCGGCGGTACTGGGACGCCCTTGGCGCGCTCGTCCTGGCGCTGGTCCCGGCGGCCGCGATCCTGATGGCTTGGACGGTTCTCATGGGTGGTGTGTTCTACGCCTGGGAGCTGGTAACCACCGACGGTTCCAAGCCGGAACTGATCTCGAAGGGACTCTTGTTCGTCATGGCCGTGGGCGCTGCACTGTGGGGAGTGTGGCGCTCGACGGTGTGGGCTTACGGCGTCGTGAGCGACTGGAGGCGTCGGGATCGGGTCTAGAAGTGGAGCAGTCCATCGGCCTGCCGCTTGCGGCCGGCCGGTGGGGCGCTTTGCAATGCGCTCAGCTATCTCCGGCAAGCCGCTCGATAGCTTCCGCCTGGATTGTTCGGCTGGCCGCTGAGGCTTCTTCCGCGAGCTGGTCGTAGATTGCTACGTCGTCGTTCTGGAAAGTCAGCGATAGCCGACGTTCCGAGCTGCCTGCAACGTGTTCATAGTCCTCCGGGTGCGCCCAGAAGCAGGTCTCGCACATCTCGACGTCTTGCGCTGTCCAGTTCTCGCAGTGCTCGCAAGACCAGCTCTTGGCGCGGTTGTCACTGGCGCACAGTGGCATGAAGTCGATGAACTCGAAGGTCGGCTTGTCTCCGCCGATCATGAAGGGCACGCGGTGGTCGGCCTGCAACTCGCGACCTGCGAAGACCCCCGAGCAGATGGCGCACCTGTAGTCGGCCTGCTTCTTCAGCTCGTCAGAGAAAGGTTTGGGGATCACCACGCGGCCAGCTGCGTTCTTGTTGGCTGCGCCGGTGAAGAAGTACTCGGCCATCCTCTTGCCGTCGACCATGACCATTCGGGAGCCTACGCCGACCCCTGCGTCCTGTAGATCGCCACGGGCCCGGGGCGGGTGGGTGTAGTCGTAGACGTCCGAGAGCACCTTCGTGGTTATCGATCCGTGCTCAAGGATGTGATCGCGGACGACCCTTGCACGCTTCGACATGGGAACAGACTTGAGCCATTCAATCTCTTCGGCGGTCAGCTCGACGGGTGCTTGTTTTGCCACCCATCGAGTGTAGAGGCCGCGCCGTACGCGTCAGAACAACGTAGCCGCTGCCAGCCTGTCCGTGTCGAGGCTCTCGGCGAGAGCCGGTGAGAGGTACAGCGACTCGACGCTGAGCTGCTTGCGGCCGAGCAGAGTCGCCTGCGCGGATGCCCCGGCGGCGACGTGCAGGTGCTTTAGGCCCAGGGACTCATCCAACGGGTCGCCGTATTTGGCATCGTCGGTGATCACGTCGTAGCTGACGATGAAACGGACGCCGTTGTCAACTAGCTTGCGCAGCTCGTCCTCGAACGCCTCGCGTTGCAGGTTGGCGATGTAGCGGTGATCCGGCGAGGTGCTGGTGCCCTGGTACGGCGGGTCCATGTACACGACGTCGGTGGCGGGGTCGACCTTGGCGAGCACCTGCTCGTAGGGCGCCGCGATGACCTCACTGTTCTGCATGAGTCGAGAGGCACCCGTGACTCGGGCACGGACCGTGGCGGGCTTGGCACCGAGTCGACGGTGGTCAGCTCCCTGGTTCATCCGGCCGTCGCGGCCATAGCGGACTGCGCCTTTGACGATCCGGTTGAGCAGGTACAGCAGATCGGCTGGTTGGTGGGTGTCGTTGAAGCGGTCGCGCACTTGGTTGAAGAATGCGCGCGGGTCGTCGCGCTGTTCGATCCAGAGCGCTTCGTACTCGTCGGCGAGGTTCTCCGGCTCGTCGATGATCGCCTGCCAGAGGTTCATCAGCGGCCCGTTTACGTCGGCGATGACGCCGGATTCGGAGATTCCAGCGAGTCGGGCAGCGATCGACAGCGCCGCCGAGCCTGCGAACGGCTCGACGACGCGCACCGATTCGCCCATCAACGGGATGATCGCGGATGCCAGGGCGCGCTTGCTGCCCTGGTAGGGAAACGGCTGCACGTCACCGGAGCGGGCGAGCTTCGGGTGCTTGGGAAACACGGTCGGCTCGATGACTACGTTCGGTGGTGGGGTCATGGTTGTTCTCCGAGTCGGTGCGATCGAGCGGGCGTCCGTTGTAATCGTCATGGTTGTTCTCTTTCGAGTCAGTAGCAAGTGCGACTGACGGGCCTTGTGGATAACTCGGCTATTTCCAGGTGATTTGCACAGTGCCTGGATCGAATCCCCGTCGGCCCTGTGGGACCGGAAGCAGGGTGACGGCGGCGATGATGTCGATGATCCGGCGACGGCCTTCTAGGTCTGCGCTCTTGAACAGTCCGGCCGGATCCGACGTCCCCAGCAGGGGCACCGTGGTGGCGTTGCGCGTGAATTCCAGCCGTTCGCGTTCCAGGCGCTCGATCTCCGCCCGCGCGGTGTCTCGCACCCGCTTCAGGTCGGCGGCTTCGATGAGGTTGGTGGCGTAGTCCTTCTCTGCCCGCTGAATGCGAGCGTGCAGCCCGTCGAGGTCGGCGACGACTGTGGCCAGCTGCGGCGAGTCGCTCGTGGGTACCGTGGCGCTGGCCTCCGGCGCGGATGCCAGCCGTTCTGCGATCTCATCCATGACGTATTCGTCGATGGGCGCGCCGGTGCGGTTGACGTGACCCTCTGTCCGGCATCGGTAGCCGCGGGATGACCCGCGTACGGGCAGCCCGCAGACCCCGCACAGATACAGGCCTGATCCCGTGTGCTTGCGTCGGGTGCTGCCGCTGTTCGTCACCCGTCTGTGGTCGTCGAGCTTGGCCTGCACCGCTTGCCAGGTCTCCACGTCGATGATCGGTTCCCATTGCCCCATGATCGGCTGACCGTCGTCATCGGTAACGATCTGATCGCGCCACGACCGGCGCCGGCCGCGCTGCCTGTCCTCGTCGGTGGCTGTGCCATTGTCTAGACGAGCTTGCTTCTCCGCATTCTCGGCGACGGCCTGCCGCCGGTCCTTCTTCTGCGTGTAGACGGCGTATCCCGCATACCGGGGGTTCCGCAGGATCTCTAAGACGCTACTCTCCGGCCACGGCGCGTCTGGTGCGCATGGCGGTTTGCGCAAGGGCTGCTGCTTCTCCTTCGGGAGCTTCTTGTTCTCCCGACGCCTGCGGGCGTTGCGCTCATCGTTGAGAGTCCAGCTGTGGCGTGGGAGCTGGGGAACGTCTGCGTGCTGCTCGTCGGGCTTCCCGGACAGCGCCCGGGCAATCCCTCGCAACGTCCCCTTGTCGTCGTTGAAGGCTCGGTAGATTGCGTTGACGGCCTTCGCCTCGGCCGGGATCTGGTGGCCAGCGGTGTCATACCCCAACGGGCGCACGCCTTTCGGTGCTCTCCCCTGCCGGGCGCGCTGCTGGTGAGCTGCCTTCTGCCGGGCCGACTTCCGTTCCATCTCGGCTCTGGCCACCGCCGCTTTGATTCGGGCGTACATGCGACCGCCGTCGGTGCTCAGGTCCGCGTCGCCGTTCGCGGTCACCAGCGCCAGGCCGCGTTCCTCCGCTCGATCGATCCAGTCTTCGAGTTGGCGAGGCTGTCGGGTCAGCCGGTCGAGGTCCCAGCAGATGATCGCGTCGAACGCTCCGGCCTCGTAGTCGGCGATCATGTCGTCGTACTCGGGCCGCACAGCGGTCTTGTCCGTGGCCGACTTGGACTGATCGGTGTAGGTTCTGACGACCTCCCACCGCCGGAACTTGGCCAGGTTCTCGCAGTCCTCACGCTGACGGCTGAGCGCAAGCCCGTCCGCCTCGCGGTCCTGGCTGATCCGGAGGTAGATCGCTGCTCGGGTAGCACTTCCGGCGCTTGTACTGCTAGTGACCATAGAACGATCCTACTCTCAGATGAGCCTTGGTTACGGAACTCGAAACAGTTCCCCAGAGATGACATCACGGTTGATCGGCCCGGTCTCCGCGCGCTCGCTCGACACGCCTGCGCGGAGCACGTCTGGTGACCAGTTCATGCGAAGATCTGTGGATGACCGATCTAGTGCAGGTAGCGTGCGCCGAACTACGCGCCGCGCCGGTTCGACCCCTCGTACAGGGCGGGCAGAAACAGGTCCACGTCGTCTCGCTCTCCGATGGAACAGAGAGCGTCCTGAAGTTAATCGACCTTGGAATGGCCACCGATCCGTCGGCGTTTGAACGGGCGCGCCGCGAAGTTGGGCTCCTCAAGAGCATTCAACATCCCAACGTGGTTGCCGTCAGATCTGACCTCCAACAGATTGGCGATCCCCCAGTCGCCGTGTATTGGCTTGAAGAGTTCCTTGAAGGTAGCGACCTGCGATTCAGCGGCTCACGATGGCCCGAACAGCATTTGCACACGTTGGGCGCTGATGTCGCCGCCGGCCTAAGCGCGCTTCACGCCAAGGGCGTGATTCACCGCGACCTGAGTCCGGGGAACGTTCAGAGATTGACTTCCGGAAAGTTCGTTGTGATGGACCCCGGCTTCGCGAAGCACACACTACGGAGTGGACTGACAGTCGGTGGGCAGCCCGGCACTCCCGGCTACATGACACCCGAGCATTTGCAATCGTTCTCCGGCTCACCAACGGCAGCCTCCGACGTGTTTGCTTGCTGTGCGTTGGTCTATCTTGCCGCAACCGGACAGTCACCCATCCCGTACAAGGGCGACGAGAACGAGTACCTACAACGCCTCCGAACTGCGCAGCATTCTCCGCTCCACGACGTGCGCCCTGATCTCTCCGACGCACTAGTTTCCGTAGTCGAGCGGGGGCTGCACCCGCAGCCCGCACGCCGGTACAGAAACGGCTCCGTGCTGCAACGCGCATTTGAGGCGGCGTGATGGGCGTATTCCTGCAGGACACCGCTCGCAACGCCCTTCCCCGGTGGACGCAGAACGCCGTTAAGGGTAACTATGCAATCGGCGCGTACCTATCTCCATTCACGTCCCCGCAGGCGGCCAACGGATACAAGCGGTCAGCGCAAGAAACTGCCGATTTGATTCGTGATTCCAGTGGGGAATTCTGGTTCGACCCGACAACATACGCATTGACAATGCCGAGGGCCGGCGACTTCCGTCACTACGACACTTGGGGGCTCTGGGATGGCACCCGTGGCGACCTATCGACGCACGCAGTCAGAGAGGATCACATCGGTCGCGTCTACGAGATTCAGCGCCAACTCTCAAGCCCACTTCTCGCCCCGTCGCTTCTTGTGTCGTACCCGGACACCCCAGTGAGCCAGCGCGCGCTCGAACTCAGCCAAGAGTCGACCAAGTTAAATCCTTCGACTTGGCTGACGATCTCTGGCGACCAGCAGTTTTGGAGTGCAGGGGCCGAACTCGATGCTCATATCGGAGCACTTGATCAGCTAGAGCCCAGCGGGTGGCTCCTCGTTGTCACTAGATCAGACAATGCAATGCCGCCCGGTGCAACGGCTGAAGAAGTGTATGGACTTATGCGCACCACCTTCGCTCTCAGCCAAGACAGACCAGTTAGAGTCGCGTTCGGTGACGTCGCCGCACTACCAGCGGTTGCTGCTGGTGCAGAGGCGATCGGCACCGGATGGGATGTCCGGCAACGGATCTGCGCCTACCAAGACTTCGAAGAACGCGATGGTGACCAGGCTGGGGGCGCCTGGTATCAGCGTCCGACACTACGCGGACTTATGGGCGGCCTATCCAACGGCGAGCACACCATTCTGACCTCAGAAGATTCGGCTCTCTCGACCCGACTGACCCCGGGGACGATCGGCCCGAAGCCTGAACAAGCATTCAAGCATCACGCTGTGGTCCTGACCGAAATAGTCGACGAACTGAATCAACTATCAGGCCGTAACCGTGTGGATACGCTGCGCCGTCGCTATGAGGCCGCTCGGCCCGAGTGGCAGGCGGTCACGCGAGTAACCGGCACGAAAATCGGTCCCGCCCGGTGGATCAAGCCCTTCCTAGATGGACTCAATTTGTTCGCCGATTCCGAGGGTTGGCACTGAGGATGTCGCGGCGTACAAATACTCAAACCCACGCAAGCTACTAGCAGCCGCCGGTCGGCGTGTGCGCGGTCGGATGACCCAGCCTGAAGCCGAATAGAGGCCCGCACCGTCATCAGATACACGTTCAGCAGCGCGTCGCTCCGCGAGCTGCCCGACGTCGCCTAGCACGATGACATAGTTGTGAGCCCATGTGCGGTATGCACGGCCCTGAAATACCGCCTTCTGCCAATCCTTAACCTTGACTTCAAGAGCTATCACTGAACCCTGCGGCACCAGCGCGGGGTGAACCAGCAGGGCTCCGCCGGGTGTCGCACAGACGGCTCCAGCTCGCTCCAGACGAGTCAACACCGGGCCGAGAGACTCAAACGACCAACCAATCCGCCGAGCAACAGTGTCGGCCGAAAGAGGACGAGCCGAATGCAGCGCCGAGAGGACAATGCAATCCGCTTCAGCCAGAATCGGCTGAATCCCGGCTCTTCTGCGCACACTCAGCCACTCCTGCCCCCCCACCAACGCGGTGAAGTCTGGTAACCCTAGAGGGCTTGGCATCTCGGGGACCAGGAGCACTTCATCTGTTCCACCCGGCAACGCCGCTGCGGCTGCATGTGCGAGGGTGTGCAGTGCAGTCTCGGCAAGGGGCTGAAACCTCTGCCCACCGAGTGAAGCTGACGAAGTTACGGTGATCACATTGCGCATGGTGCAATCTCCCATTCATCGTCCTGCCACCAAACCGGTCGAGATCCGGCACGACGGGCACCGTGATCGTCGTGTGACGAACGACCGAAGTCAGTAGTCACGACCGAAGTTCTAGCCCGGTTGATCGACTCCGGGGTTGGTTCCTCAGAAGCCAATCTACTTCTTACTGCCAGATGGCACTCCGCTGCGGAACTCGACGACGTCACCGTCGGCCATGACGTAGTCCTTGCCCTCCATCCGGACCTTGCCCGCTGCCTTGGCCGCGGCCATCGCGCCGGCGGCATCGAGGGCATCGAAGGAGACGATCTCGGCCTTGATGAAGCCCTTCTCGAAGTCCGTGTGGATCACACCGGCCGCCTTGGGCGCGGTGTCGCCCTTGTGAATCGTCCACGCGCGCGACTCCTTTGGGCCGGCAGTGAGATAGGTCTGCAGGCCGAGGGTGTGGAATCCGGCGCGCGCGAGCGACCGCAGTCCGGGCTCCTCCTGGCCGATCGAATCAAGCAACTCCTGCGCGTCGGCCTCGTCGAGTTCGAGGAGCTCGCTCTCCACCTTGGCATCGAGGAACACCGAATCCGCCGGCGCCACAGCCGCTTTGAGTTCCGCCTTGCGCGCATCGTCGGTCAGCACCGACTCATCGGCATTGAAGACGTAGAGAAACGGCTTGGCGGTCATCAGGTGTAGTTCCCGCACTGATGACAGATCGAACGAATCCTTCTGCGAGAAGAGGGTTTTCCCGGAATCGAGAATCTCCTGCGCCTTCTGTGCGGCGGCCAGGACCGTGGCGGTGTCCTTGTTCTTGCGGGCTTCCTTCTCCAACCGCGGGATCGCCTTCTCCAGCGTCTGCAGGTCGGCGAGGATCAGCTCGGTGTCGATGACGCCGATGTCGGCGAGGGGGTCGACGCGTCCGTCGACGTGCACGACGTCGTCGTCGGCGAACACACGCACCACCTGACAGATGGCGTCGGCCTCGCGGATGTTGGCCAGGAACTGATTGCCCATGCCCTCGCCCTCCGAGGCGCCCTTGACGATGCCGGCGATGTCGACGAACGACACGGTGGCCGGCAGGATGCGCTCACTACCGAAGATCTCCGCGAGCCGACCGAGGCGTTCGTCAGGCAGTTCGACGACACCGACATTGGGCTCGATCGTGGCGAAGGGGTAGTTCGCGGCGAGCACGTCGCTGCGTGTCAGCGCATTGAAAAGGGTGGACTTGCCGACGTTGGGTAATCCGACGATACCGAGGGTGAGGCTCACGGGCGCCCAGTCTATCGGGCGGTGATCGACGCGGCGGGGGTGACCGGCCGCGGAGGTCAGGCGGTGCCGGTGGCCGCCTCACCGGTGCCACCGGGATCGTCGGCCGCACCCACGCCGGGACCGCCGTCGTCGGTGGCCTCATCCTTCGGCGGCGGCTTCTCACCCGCCCGGATGGCGATCTGCTCGTTGATATACCTGAGCACGACGGCGATGGTCGCTGCCGCGGGCACCGCGAGGAACGCGCCGATGATGCCGAACAGGCTGCCGCCCACCGTGACCGCCAGCAACACGATCGTGGCGTGCAGATCCATCGACTTCGACTGCAGCCACGGCTGCAACACATTTCCCTCGAGCTGCTGCACGGCGATGATGATCGCGAGCACGATGAGGGCAGAGGTCAGACCGTTGGACACGAGCGCGATGAGTACGGCCAGCGCGCCGGCGACGAAGGCACCCACGATCGGGATGAAGCCGCCGAGAAAGGTGATCACGATCAGCACCCAGACCAACGGAACCTGCAGGATGAACAGGCCGGCGCCGATCAGGCTGGCGTCGACGAAGCTGACGATGGCCTGCGTCCGGATGAATCCGCCCAACGAGTTCCACATCCGCTGCAACACCTCGGCGACGTGCCCGCCGGCCGGATGTCCGACCGTGCGCTGCAGCCACGGGACGAATCTCGGCCCGTCCTTGAGGAAGAAGAAGACGAGGATGAGTGTGGTGAACAGGGTGATCAGCACCGATGTCGCCGCGCCGATCCCGCTGAACACCCCGGCCGCAATGGTGCTGGCGCTCGACTGCACCTTGTTGGTGATGGCCGAGACGAGTCCGTCGATCTGCTCGTCCCCCAGATTCAACGGCGGACCCTGCACCCACTCCTGGAGCTTGTGGACACCCCGCACCGTCCGGTCGGCCAGCTCAGGTGACTGGTCGACGATCGACGGCACGATCAGCCCGATCACCCCGGCGAGCAACCCGACCGCGATGAGCATCATCAGCAGCGACGCCCCCGCCGGCGGAACACGATGGCTGCGCAGCCAGCGCACCGACGGCCACAGCAACGTGCACACGATGATCGCGAGCAGCACCGGCAGCAGCGCCACCCAGAACCGGCCGACGACCCACATCACCACCCACAGCGCGGCGACGACGAGGACGAACTGGAGTCCCACGATCGACGTCGACCGCAACCCCCTGAGGAACACCTGCGTACGCGTCGGAGCGGAGACGGACGGTGGTGGCGAATCGGCAGAATCGGTCACGCCACGATCCTCACATATCGCCCCTGCGGGGCGCCCGATTCGGCGCGGCGCGCGCCGTCAATACCGGCGTGGCGTGTCCCGGTGTCGGCGAAGCAAGCGCAGAAGGAACGTCCCGAGAGCGTCGGCGGCGATCAGCTCCGCCTCGAGCTGAGAGATCGGCCGGTCGAGGTCATCGCCGTCGATCACGACGTCATACCGAGTCCGGACCGGACGCGTCCGGCATTGGCGTTCACGTTCGGCGTCGACCGTCTGCGGGCCGTACAGCCCGTACATGATGTCGAGCGCCCACTCGGGAAAGTCCGCGAGTGATAGTTCCTCTCCCCGACCACGATGTCGAGGTCCCCTGAACTGTGTGGTCATGCTGACATAGTGGCACGTTGTGTTACCTTCGTCACTCTTTTGGGTAATCGACGATGTCCGACGATGTCGGCGTCGCGTCGCGATGGCCGATTCCCGCCAGAACTCGTCGGCGAAGGATGTCATCGTGGACGCATGACGACCCTCGACTTCGACCGGTGCTATCGCGCATTGCAAGCGCGTGATGCCCGCTTCGACGGCCAGTTCTTCGTCACCGTCCGCACCACCGGTATCTATTGCCGACCGTCCTGCCCCGCACAGACACCGCGACCGGAGAACGTCGCCTTCGTCACGACGGCCGCAGGGGCGCAGGCCGGCGGATTCCGGGCGTGTCGGCGCTGTCTCCCCGACGCGGTACCCGGATCACCGCGCTGGAATCTGAGCCGGGATCTCTCGGCGCGCGCCATGCGGCTCATCGTCGACGGCGTCATCGAGCGCGACGGCGTCGACGGACTGGCGTCGGGGCTCGGGTATTCCACGCGTCACCTCACCCGCGTACTCACCGGCGAACTCGGCGCCGGACCTCTCGCCCTGGCGCGGGCACACCGCGCCACCAATGCGCGAATCCTGATCCAGTGCACCGAACTTCGCATGTCCGACATCGCGTTTGCAGCCGGCTTCACCAGCGTTCGCCAGTTCAACGACACCATTCGGGAGGTCTTCGGGCTGACACCGCGTGCGTTGCGTTCGCTGCGCCGGACGAATTCACGAAGTGACGTCGAGTCGGCGGCACATCCCCTGCCGAATCCCGGGCAGGCATCGGGAATCACCCTGCGACTGGCCTACCGGGAGCCCTTTGATGCGACGTGGTTCGGATGGTATCTGGGCGCGCATGCGGTCGTGGGTGTCGAGAGCTTTCACCCGGATACGCACTGCCAGTGGAGGTATCAACGGGTACTCAGTCTGCCGCACGGCCCCGCGCTGGCCGAGGTCACCCCGGGCGGCGGATTCTTGCGTGCGCGCCTCGACCATCTGGACCTGCGTGACCTGAGCGCAGCGGTGAGCCGCCTGCGCCGCTTGTTCGATCTCGATGCCGACGTCGTCGCGGCCACCGAAGCCCTTGGCGCCGACCGATTTCTGGGGAGGATCATCGGCGCGGCACCAGGCCTGCGCGTCCCCGGCAGTCTCGACGGCGGCGAGTCGCTCCTGCGCACCATGATCGGCCAACAGATCAGCGTCGCGGCGGCGCGACACCACGTGACACGACTCGTCGGGGCGCTCGGTGAGCCCACCAGTTGGGGCGGGTCGTGGCGGCAGTTCCCGACCGCCGCCGCAATAGCCGAACACGGCGACGACGTCCTCACCGGCCCGCGCAGGCGAATCGCGGCCATCGTGGGGGCCGCGACGGCAATTGCCGAGCATTCGGTGGAACCGCACGTGGGGGTCGCTGCGTCCGACCTATATGCGCAATTGCTCGCCCTGCCCGGCGTCGGCCCGTGGACCGCCGACTACGTCACGATGCAGGTGACCGGCGACCCGGACGTCCTGCTTCGGCATGACCTCGTCGTCCGGCACGCCGCCCGCGATCTCGGGATCGACCTCGCCGCCACCGCACATTGGGCGCCCTGGCGTTCCTACGCCTCGATGCACCTGTGGCGTCATCGACTGCTGCCACCGACAACCACCGCCGACGTCCTCGGCCCCGCCAATTCCGGACCCGGCGGCAATTCACCCGACCGGTCCACGCTCTGCCGCACCATCCTCTGACAGGAGTACCCATGCCCGAAACGATCACCACCGACCCTGCCGACGCCCAAACCGCCGTTCCCACATCCACTTCCACCGGCATCGGCCTCTGGACGACGGTGTCGACACCCGACGGGCCGTTCACCGTGGTCGCCGACGAGGACGCCGTCGTCCTCGCGTCGGGCTGGACCGATGCACCCGAGTATCTGGTCGCGCTCGTGAACCGGGGTCTGCGCCCGGTCGGCCTGCTGAGCCCGGCCGAGTTCCGGCGCACCGCCACCCTGGTCGCCGTCACCGACGCCGTGGCGGCCTACTACGCCGGCGAATTCGACGCCCCGGCCGCGATCACCGTCCGTCAACGCGGTGGCCCGTTCATCGAGAGGTCGTGGGCGGCGCTACGCAATGTTCCGGCCGGCGCCCCCGTGACCTACTCCCAGCTTGCCGAGCGCGCCGGTGAACCGGCCGCGATCCGGGCGGCGGCATCGTCGTGCGCGCGCAACGCCGCCGCGCTGTTCGTGCCGTGCCATCGGGTACAGCGTCGCGACGGCGCCCTGGGCGGCTTCCGCTACGGACTGCCGATCAAGCGAGCACTCATCGACCGGGAGGCGCCGCCCGCCGACGAGTGACCCGCGACGCGACTGTTCCGGTTCTGTCGGTGGCGGCAGGCAGCATCACCGACATGGTCGGCATCGTCATCGCATTCACCATCGGCATCATCTGTGGCGTCGCCCTCGGCTGGCTCGCCTGCGTGAGCCGGTCGGCAGGAGCCGTCGCCGCCGCACGTGCCGAGTCCGCGGCGCTGCGTTCCTCGCAGGATCTCGTCGGACGCTCACTGGCGGCGGCCTCCGAGGATGCGGCGCGCCGGCAGTCGAACGCGATCGGGGCCCAGCTCAGCCATATCGTCGACCCGCTGCAGTCGCTCGTCGGGCAGATGGCCGACGAGTTGCGGCGGGTCGAACACGACCGGACCAGCGCCTACGCCGGGCTCTCCGAGCAGGTGCGTGGCATGCAGATGATGTCCACCCAGCTGGGCGACCAGACTCGGGCGCTCACCAACGCCCTGCACACGCCGCACCTGCGTGGGCGGTGGGGTGAGGTGCAGCTCGAACGGGTCGTGGAACTCGCCGGGATGTCACGTCACTGCGACTTCAGCACCCAGGTGTCGGCGCACTCGGACGTGGCCGGCGACGTGCGCCCCGACATGGTGGTCCACCTGGCCGGCGGCCGTGACATCGTCGTCGACGCCAAGGTGCCATTGCAGGCCTATCTGCAGGCCGCTGAATGCGACGACGCGCAAATGCGTCGCGACCTGCTCTCCGACCACGCCCGTGCCCTGCGCACCCACATCGCATCGCTGTCGTCGAAGGCCTACTGGTCGGCGTTCGACAACACCCCCGAGATGGTGGTCCTCTTCGTCCCCGCCGACGCCGTCCTCGAGTGGGCGGTCCGCGCCGACCCCACCCTCATCGAATTCGGCATCACCAAAAACGTGGTACTCACCACACCGTCGAGTCTGGTGTCACTGCTGCGAACCGTCGCCCTGGGCTGGCGCCACGACGCGATGGCCCGCGACGCCGCCGTCATCCACGAACTCGGCGTCGAACTGCACCACCGGCTCGAGTCGGTGCTCGGCCACCTCGACCGTGTCGGCACCTCATTGCGTCGAGCGGTGGATGCCTACAACTCCACTGTGGGAGCGCTCGATTCCCGGGTGGGCGTCACCGCGCGGCGGTTGGCGGCACTCGAGGCACTCGGCGATCTCGACGAACCGACCAGTCCGCGCCCGATCCACGACACCGTCCGCGGCGCCCGGCCCCGCGGCGCCGTGTCCCATGAGGCAGCAGACCCCGACGGACACATCGAACAGAACGGACACATCACCCCGATCCGGTCGGCCGATCGGCCAACATGACCCGTCGGTTGGCGGGAAATCGTGCGTCACCCGGTACCGTCGACATGTGCACTTTCCGCAACGAAGCTCGTCCGCGGTGCCCCTGGACCAGCAGTCGGTGCTGCCGACCGTCCGTGGGGTCCCCTGGTGGGGCGCCGTCATCATCGCGACGGCGCTGACCGCGGTCGGCGCCATCATCGACGCCAAGAGCAACGGCAGCCTCGGCGCGGTCTTCAATTTCTGCCTGCTGGTCGGATGCTGTCTCGCCGCGCTCGCCGTCCGCCGGCGCGCCCTGTTCACCGCTGCCGCGCAACCGCCACTCATCGCATTCTGTGTCGGCGTCCTCGCCCTGTACAGCCTCAACGCCGGCAGTTCGTCGGGGTTGCGCTCGCTGGTTCTCAAGGTCCTGCTGCCGATCGCCGCCAACTTCCCCTGGATGGTGGTCGCCTTCGTCGTGACCCTGGTCCTCGTGCTGCTGCGCTGGGTGTTGACCCGCCCAGAAGGATGGAACGCCAAGCTCACCCGCCCGAAGAGTGACAAGCGCACCACCGACCGTGCGCCCGCACGCCGTAGCGCGGGCGCACGCACCCGGTCCGAGGCCGAACCGGCCCCACGCAACCGGTCGACGTCGACCCGCTCGAAGTCGCGACCATCGGAGTCGCGACCATCGGAGCGCACCGGCAAGGCAGCGCGGGAGGCCAAGGCAGTTCGGGACACCAAGGCAGTTCGGGACACCAAGGCAGCGCGGGACACCGGCCAGAAGCCGTCACGCACGACCCGCCAGAAGAGTTCCGACATCCCGAGCAAGTCGCGGGATGACGAACGGCAGGCCACCCGCAAGAGCGTTTCGGTGGTCGGTGCAGCGGCGGGCACGGCCACCGGCGACCCGGTGAGCGCGCCGCCACGTCGCACGCGTGCCGGTGACGCCACGCGCGGCGTCGCCACGGAAACCGTGGGCGCACCTCCGCGGCGCCGCGCAGGCGACGCGGCCCGGGCCGCCGCTCGATCTTCCCGGGTGACACCCGAGGAGACGACGCGGATTCCCGCCGACGCGGGCGAGCGTCCGGTGTCACGGGCTCGCGCGGGCGCCGCCGATCCGGACCGCAACGGTTCCGACGCCGCGGCACCTTACCGGTCGACGCGATCGCGCAACCGCGGCTGACCGGCCGGCCGCAGGTCAGGGCGTATTGTCTCCGTCCAACCAGTTGCCGAGTTTCCGGGCGGCGTCGTCGACCCGTGACGGCCAATCCATCGCGTCCTCGTCGGCGCCGTCGGTGACGACCTTCACCAGCCGGCACGGCACGCCGAAGAGCGCGGCGACATGTGCGATGGCCGCACCTTCCATGTCGACGAGGTCGGCCACCGCCGCCAGTTCCGCGCGGCGTGCCGGGTCGGCGACAAAGGTGTCACCGGTGGCCAGGACGGTGCCGTCACCGTCGGGCAGCTCCCACCGATCGGTGACGGCGTAGCCCATGGCGCGCAGTTCGGCGCTGCTGAGGTCGTGCTCGAACACCGCCGAGGGCAGGAACAGACCGTCGTGTCCGAGCGGCAGATGGTGGTCGTGCAGGGCACCGACGGTGCCGATGTTGATGATCCGGTCGGCCGCGGGCCCCGTGGCCAGTTCCCGGGTCAATGCGACCGATGCCGCGACCTTGCCGATGCCGGTGATCAGCAGTCGGGTGCCGGTCGGCACGTACCGCGCCTCCGAGCGGGTCGCGGATACGACGAGCACAGCGGGATCGGGCGGAGTGTGGGCGTTCACCGCATGATTGTCCGCAGCGGTGCTCACCGAAGCAACGCGAGGGTCGCCCGCGCTGCCCGGCCCAGCTCGGCACCGTAGGACGGTCCGTGGCCGGCCGCGTGCACGGCGAGCGGATGCAGTTGATGCAGCGGAACGCGATCACGCCATCCAGGTGCCAGCGGGGTGGTCTCGTCGTAGGCGGAAACAATGGTCTCGAGCTGCGGACATCCGAAGAGCGCGAGCATCGCGAGGTCGGTCTCGCGGTGCCCGCCGTGTGCCGCGGGATCGATCATCACCACGCCGTCGGGTGTCCAGATCACGTTGCCGCTCCACAGATCTCCGTGCAGGCGCCGCGGCGGCTCGTCGTCATCGAAGGCGCCCTCGGCGATGGCGTCGCACGCCTGCCGGGTGAGCGCCTCGTCGGCGGCGTTCAGGAATCCGGCCCGGCGTGCCGGCTCCAGATACGGTTGCACGCGCTCGACGGCGTAGAACTCGCCCCAGCGGTCGTGGGTGCGTGAACTCAGCGGTCGCTCACCGATGAACTGCCGTCCGGTGTAGCCCGTCGGCGGCGACCCGAACGCGTCGGCGCCGGCGTCGTGCATCCGGGCCAGCGCCGCACCGAATACTCCGGCGGCCTCCCGGTCCGGTGCGGTGGAGGTCAACCGGTGCAACTCGATGCCGGAGTCCCAGCAGGCGAGCACCTCGACGACGGGCGCCCCCGCTTGCGCCAGCCAGCGCAACCCGGCGGCCTCGGCGGCGAAGAAATCCGGGTCGGCGTCTCGGCGAGTCTTGCGAAAGACGTTGTCACTCAACAGCTCATCGACCCCGCGCGACGTCGGTATCGGTGAGGGACGCGTCGCCCTGGGCGGTCGCACTGATGCGGGCGAGTTTTGCGAAACGGTCGTTGGCGATCCGCATCACGATCTCATACGGCAGGGCGAACTTTCGTGCCCACCAATACCCGAATCGGATGTCGAAAGAGGTGTACACCAGGAATCGATTCTTCTTGACGCCCTTGATGATCGCGGCGGCAGCTTTCTCCGGGGATGCCGCGACGCGGTGGAAGTTGTCGATCTGCTTCGATACCCGCGGATCGTTGCGGTCGACGCCGACTATATCGACGGTGTTCACCAGCGGTGTGGCGACCGCTCCCGGGCACACCAGCGATACCCCGATGCGATGGCGGCGCAGGTCGAATCTCAGCACTTCGGAAACACCCCGGATACCGAATTTGGACGCACTGTATGCCGAGTGCCACGGCATCGCCAGCAAGCCGGCCGCCGACGACACGTTCACCAGCTGACCACCGTGGCCCCGGCGAACCATTTGCGGCACAAAGCATTCGATGATGTGGATGGGACCCATCAGGTTGACGTCGACCATGGAGCGCCAGTGCCGATGTTCCAGGTTCTCCACCGTGCCCCACACCGAGATGCCTGCGACGTTCATCACCACGTCCATGACGCCGACCTCGGCGTCGACCTCGCGGGCGAAGCTTCGCACCCACTCGTAGTCGGATACGTCGCCGGCCGCGTGGAACAGCACCTCGCCACCGGCGCCCGCGATCTCCGCGACCGCGGCGTCAAGCTTGTCCGCGTGCAGATCGGTCATGACCAGCTCGGCACCGTCACGCGCGGCCGCGGTGGCCGTGGCCAGCCCGATACCGCTGGCGGCGCCGGTGATCAACACCTTGCGGCCACGAAGCGTCGGTACCGGCGGGTCCATCCAGATCAGGTCTCGTAAAGCCATGACACCGACCCTAAACCGCCGACCCCCGGGGCTCAGCCGATCGGCAGCTTTCCACCGAACAGACCGTAGATGACCTGCAGCATCGCGTTGAGCACCTGCGCCGACGCATCCTGCCCCTGGGTGAGCATCAGTTGCATGATGGCCGCGGGATCTTTCGTGCCGAGCAACTGCTGGATGAACGGCAGCACCGCCGACAGCTCGGTGTCGTCACCGGAGGGCGGGGTCGTGGTGCCCGGGGTCGTGGTGCCCGGTGTCGTGGTGCCCGGTGTCGTGGCGCCGGGGGCCGACGGCGTCGTCACATTCGGAATCGGGCCGGCCGCAGCGCCTTTGACGTAGTTGATGATGCCGTCGGTGATGGCCATCGAGTACTTGAGCTGTCCGTCGCGGGCGGCGAGCGTCGCGGCCTCCTGCGGGTTGGACAGGTTGCCCATCTCGATGAAGACGGCCGGCACCTTGGTCAGGTTCACCCCGGCGATGTCGGAACGGGTCTGGATGCCGTTGTCTACGCCGGCGTAGTTGGCCGCCGGGAAGCCGGCCTTGAGGAAGGCGTCCCGCATGATCGTCGACGCCTTACGCCCGGGCCCGCTCTGCACCTGGTTGACGGCCGCATCCGGGATCGGCAACGTCGGCACGATCATGTGGAATCCCTTTTTGGACGTATCGGCGCCGTTCGTCGTGGAGTCCGCATGCAGGCTGACCGCGACGGCCGCGCCGGAGCGGCTCGCGGCGGCGGCCCGCTCGTCGACGCAGCCGCCCCATCCCGTGTCGTCGGGACGGCTCAACACCACGCGCGCCCCCTGGCTCTCCAGGCCGGCCTTCACCAACTGCGTCACATCCCAGTTGACGGTGTGTTCGGGAACCCCGTTGACGCCGGTCGCACCGGTCGTCTGGCAGTCCTTCTTGCCCCCGCGTCCGTCAGGAACCTGCTTGGCGAGGTCGTGTCCGGCCGCGGCACCCTGATGTCCGGGATCAAGGAAGATCGTCTTGCCTGCCAGGCTGGTGCCCGCGGCCGGCGCAGCAGTCGCGGGAGCGGTCCCCGCGGTGGCGGTCAGCGTCGCGGACCCTGCCATCAGGGCGACGGCCACAGCCGTGACCGCGAGTCGCGTGCGCGACCCTCGTCTCCGGGCGATCGACATGTTCGGCATCCTCTGCGTCGTTGGTTCTGGCATCGCCGTCTTTGTCCAGACAGCAACACTGGCCACAATAGCCACAGCTTTCACACAGTCAAACAGTCGCGCACGAGGTGCGTAAATCGCGGGCCGGGCCGCACGCGTATTCGTTAGCCACCTGTGACTCGACGGGCATTCGACCGAGACACTGGGGCGAGGCGCGCCGAATCGGGGCCTATCGGCCGCTCAACGCACCGGAAGATGCCGCGTGATGTGCAGGATTCCGTGCACGTCGGCTGCCGTCGCCGCATCGGCGACCGCAGCCCTCAGTGCGTGATGCACCTCGACGCGATCGATGCCGGCCCCGATCACCACGATGGTCGTCTCGCGCGCGCTCCCCGACCACGGTTCGCGCCGCACCTCGACGAACCCGCCGACCCCGTGGACGACGTGACGTTGCCGATGACCCGGCAGATCGAAATGGGCGACGCCCTTGATGCGATAACAGCCGGTGGGTGGACGTTCGAGGAAGCCGGCGAGCCGGCGCGGATCCATCGGCTCCGGTGAGGTGAACTCGACAGAGCCGAAGCCGTCGTGGAGATGTCGATGACCGTCGTCGGCATGATCGCACGATTCCTCGTTCTCCGACAGCAGCGCGTCCAGGGTGAGCTGCCGGGGTGCACCGAGTTCGGCGGGTTCCGGCGGGGACACCGGATCGAAGAGGATTGCCGGATCGATCCGTGCATCGGTCACCGCGATGTGTGGCGCGGTTGGGTTCAGTGCCACGACATCCGCACGGACCGAGGCCAGCTCGTCGTCGGATACCAGGTCGGACTTGTTGAGTACCAACAGATCTGCGACCGCGACGTGCGCGTCGATCTCCGGATGTTCACGACGTGTCCAGGCGAACATCGGGGCGTCGACGACGTAGATCAGTCCGCCGTAGCGCAGTCGCGCATCGTCGGAGCCGGCGACCATGCGGATCAACGATTTCGGCTCGGCGATCCCGCTGGCCTCGATCACGACCGCATCGATCCGCGCCGACGGACGCAGCAGGGTGTCGAGGGCCGTGTCGAGTCCATCTCGGTCGACCGAGCAGCACATGCATCCGTTGCTGAGGCTGACGGCTCCGTCGGCCTGCCCCGCGACCAGCATGGCGTCGATGTTCACCGAGCCGAAGTCGTTGACCAGCACACCGATTCGTGCGCCGACCGATCCACCCTCGCCGCCCGCTCGCAGAAGATGGTTGAGCAGCGTCGTCTTCCCCGATCCGAGGAAGCCGGCGACGAGGATCACCGGGACAGCCGCCCTGCTCACCGCTGCCCCCTCACCGCGGCCGCACCGACGCCGACCGCTCACCCGACTCCGGTGCAGCGCCGGACGCGGTGAGGCAGTGATCACAGATCACCGTGAGCTCACGGTCGAGCCGATCCGGATGATTCGAGACGTTGCTGGTGGGATCACCACATTGCGCGCACGTCGCGATCACGCGCGCACGGTCACTGAATTCGACGGTCATCCGCTTGTCGAAGACGTAGAGCGAGCCCTCCCACAACCCGTCGTCGCCGAACTCCTCGCCGTATCGCGCGATGCCGCCGTCGAGTTGATAGACCTCCTCGAATCCGCGGTTGCGCATCAGCGCGGTGAGCACCTCGCACCGCACGCCGCCGGTGCAGTAGGTGACGACGGGACGGTTCTTGAGGTGGTCGTAGGCGCCGCTGTCCAGCAGCGGCACGAAGTCACGGGTGGTCTCGGCATCCGGGGTGATCGCACCGGCGAATCGGCCGATCGCCGACTCGATGCGGTTGCGTCCGTCGAAGAACACCACGTCCTCTCCCCGCTCGTCGACGAGCCGGTGCAGGTCGTGGGGATCGAGCCGCCGGCCGCCACCGATCACTCCGGCATCGTCCACCTCGAGCTCTTCGGGCGTCCCGAACGTGACGATCTCCGGCCGCACCCGCACCGACAACCGCGGGAAGTCCGCACCGGTGCCCGCAGACCATTTGACGTCGACATCTGCGAACGGCGGGTAGCCACGCGTTGCCCTGACGTACCGTTTCACTGCGGCGAGGTCGCCACCTACGGTGGCGTTGATGCCGTGCCGTGACAGGATGATCCTGCCGCGCAGCCCGAGCGACTCGCAGATGGCCTGTTGCCACAACCGGATCGCTTCGGGATCGGGCAACGCGGTGAACGCGTAGAACAGGACGATCTTGGGGGTCGACACAGTGCAAGGGTACGGATCGCGCAGGCAGCGACGTGCAGCGATCCTGCTCGCCGCCATCGGGGTCATCCTCCTCGGCGCAGGCGTCACCGCATGCTCGCTTGGCGCCGACAACGGCCCTTCGACGATCGTGCTCCCACCGACCGATCAATTGACCACGCAATCGGAGACGACGACCGTGCCGACGACGAGTTCGTCGATTACCGATACCGCCACCGAATTGCCGGACTGGAGCCTCGGGCGGGTGATCTCGCTCGCACCGCGCGCCGACAATTCCAGCTATCACGATGGCGCAACCGGACCGACGGACCCGCTGGAGGAAAGCTCTGGTTTCCATTTCTCCACCCCCGACCGCAACCTCAGCTGTTCGACCGGCACCAACGGTCGTGGCACGCTCGCCTGCCGGATCAACGACGCCGATTCACGCGGCAGCCGCCCGGCGTCGGCACCGGCGAGCTGCAAATGGGCGGGTAACCTGATCACCTTGAGCTCCAATGGGCCCACCCATGGCGCGTGCGCGAACGAGTACCCGGTGCTGTACCGGAGTGCAATCGTCGATTTCGGCACCACCATCGCGATCGATCGATTCTCCTGCCTGGTGTCGCCGGACGGAACATATTGCCTCGAGTCGAGCTCGAAGACCGGATTCGCCGTCACCGCAACGGGTTACCGCAAGATCTACGCCAATGAGCGAGCCCCGCGCGCACTGCTCGGCCTCGAGGGAATGGATACCAGCACCGAGTCCGGCTCCGCGTCCCAGACGGATGAATCGTCGACGACTCCCGCCACCCCAAGCTGAGGAATCCTTCACATTCCGCGGCACCGCATCTGCGGTTTTCGTCGCGTGGGACCTCCGGCCGCGCTCAGAACGGGACCGTTCAGCTTTTTCTTATTGAATCCCGGTTATCATGCGAATACGCTTCCGTTCCGGCACCGTTCGAATCTCTATTTCGATAACGTGCAGGCGAGGATTCACGGTGGCGACAGCGAGTAAACGGAGGGTTTCATGGCAAAAGTTCAGTCTGTGCAGATCATCGACGACGTCGACGGCAACGTTCTCGACGAATACGAGACGGTGCGCTGGTCCATTGACGGCAAGGATTACGAGTTCGATACCTCGGCGCGTCACGCACAGCAATTCCGGACTGCGATCGCCAAGTACGTGGAGGTGTCTCGCACCGTGGGGGCAGCACGTAAGCGCACCGCCAAGCGGACGATCGGCGGCGCCCGCAGCAAGGAGCAGACGCAGGCCATCCGCAACTGGGCTGTGCGGAATGGGTTCGAGGTGAGCAGCCGAGGCCGCATCCCGGCCAACGTTCTCGAGGCATTCGAGGCCGCGCACTGACGTGAGCCTGCGCCGGGTTGCGGGCGTGGGACTACCCGCCCACCGCACCCACTACAGTCGAGTGCGTGACTGAGCGGCGGAAGACATCAAACGCGTCGCGCCCGAAGCCCTCGGCCGCGTCGGCGCGGCATCCCGACGGCACCTCAGGTCATCGGCCTCGCTCGACGTCGAGTACCGGCACCTATGTACTCATCGGTGTCGCCGTGGTGGTGGTCGCCGCCCTGGTGGTCCTCGGTTTCGTCTGGAATGCCAATAAGAAGGATCTGGGCCCGGTCAACGACACCGTCCTCAACGAGAACGCCGCCCTGATCGTCGGCGAGCCGGCCGCCACGACCACCATCGACGTGTTCGAGGACTTCCTCTGCCCGGTGTGTCAGCAGTTCGAGAAGCAGTCCGGGCAGGCGATCGTCGATGCGGTCAATACCGGCAAGCTGCGGGTGCGCTATCACATGCTCACCTTCCTGAACTCGCGATCGGCGTCGGGCGACTACTCCGAGCGCGCCGCCGGGGCGCTGCAATGTGTCGGCGACGCGAAGGACCCCGCATTGTTCTTCCGCTTCCATTCCGCACTGTTCGCCGACCAGCCCAAGGAGAACGGCGACTCTGATCACTCCAACGCACAATTGGCCCAGATCGCCGCCGCCCAGGGGGCCACGCCACCCACCCAGCAGTGCATCACCACCGGCGCAAAACTGGCCGAGGCGAAGCAAGCCGCAGCGCAGTCGCGAACGCAGCTCGAAAAGGCGATGGATACCACCGCGGTCGGCACGCCGACTGTGCTCCTCAACGGCGAACCCGTCGACGGGATCACCAACGGACCGGCCTGGCTGGCGGCAATCCTCACCAAGCAAACCCAATGACGCCGGCGAGCGGGCCGGTTAGGGGCGCACGGCACTGACAAGGCGATTTGTTACCCGTTCACGCGATGGTGTAACTTCGCCAGTGCCCTTTGGAGGGCGCGAGAACTGAATACGGGGCTATGGCGCAGCTGGTAGCGCACCACACTGGCAGTGTGGGGGTCAGGGGTTCGAGTCCCCTTAGCTCCACTTCTCGAAGGGCAGGCAGATTTTTCTGGCCTGCCCTTCGTCGTGCCGAACACCTGAGTGTGGAACCCCACCACAGCGCGCCGACAACAGCCCCATTTGATCTCGAGTGGTTTCTTCACAAAATAGACCAGGCATGTCACGCGGCTTTCGAGTCCGGATACGGGGATGGATCAGATGTCGTAACGTCTGCAGGCCCCGATGCTATTAGTTAGTTAGCGTCACAAGATACTCCGATGGCATCGACGTTAGGACGTGGCACATGAAGCACCTGACCGTGAAGAACTCGCCTGTGGCCGGCTCACCGCGGGCGAAGACGAGGCGACGAATGGCGGCGGCCACCCTGGCGGTCGCTCTCGCGGGATCGATCGCGACCGGGACCGCATCGACCGCGTCTGCGGCACCCCCGGCCCCCGCCGCCGTACACGACGTGAGTCAGCTCGACGACATCACGTACAGCGCGGCTTTCGGTCTCGGCGTGCAGATATACGAACGGACCGGCATGTATCCGCAGCCGGGTGGCGCAGTTGCGATGATGCTCCGGCGTGTCACATCCCCTCGCGACGGTGACCCCAGGCTGCCGAAGTACGCGTTGGTCGGCAGCCCGCTGCCCAGGGAGTTCGCGTCGTACAACGGGGCCGACGAACCCGACGTCCTGTATCAACTCGGCTATACGATCGATCCGCGCACGGGCAAGCAGGTGTCGCCACCACCGCCACGGTTGCGACTGGGCCTCGCCGTCGGGCGCGTCGGTCCCTTCGCGGGTGCCGCGGCAGTGTGGCCGAGTCTGCTGCCGGGATAGGCCGCCGGAGAATTCGGCGACGTCGCATCACCGTCCTGTCCTTGTCGTAGCTCCTACGATTGCGGGAGCCGACTCGACTCGAAGAGGACTCATGGGCAGCGGCACATCGTTGACGCCGTTGCTCGAAACCGGGCATCACGAGATCGCCGTCGGCATCGAGCAATTCACCGCCGCCCCGGGGCAGTAGGTGGCGATGCTCGCCGCAGGCGCTCGAAATGCGCTCGCATGTCTGTCCGATGGATTCGTGATCGCGGTGGGCGACAACCACTCTGGTGAGTGCGACGTCGACGGGTGGGACGAGATCGTGGCGGTCGCCGCAGGCGATGTGCACACCGCCGCCAACACCGGACGCTCCCACAGCGCCGGCCTCCGCGGCGACGGCGCCGTCGTCGCGGCCGGGTGGAATGGTGCCGGACAATGTGAGGTGTCGACCTGGCGCGCGATCGTCGCCGTCGCCGCCGGGTCGAGACACACATTGGGCTTGCGAGCCGACGGCAGTGCCGTTGCGTTGGGCGACACCACTTTCGGACAGCGCGATGTCGGTGAATGGAATGTCGCGGCGGGCAGCGGCTGAGGGACAACGCGGGTCGGTGCCATCGGCCACCGTGCCGGTACGGCATTGGGAACCGGCAGCCCGGAGCGCTGCCGGGGTTTGTGACAACTGTTCACTGGTGTTGCGAAAGTGATTGCTGCCCTTGTTAATTAGTCGACAAACCCCTACGCATCGAACAAATTTTCTGCTACACTGAACCTATCGCAAGATCATCCAGGGGGGAATCCATGATCGACGACACCACCACTCTTTCCGCCGAACTGTACGGGCACCTCAT